>PFJX01000108.1 GCA_002784045.1 Hydrogenophilales bacterium CG_4_10_14_3_um_filter_63_21 | reverse complement strand
CTCTCAAGTCGTTCGTCGGGCCGCCCCAAGAACGACTTGGCCCCCTCGGGGGGCGGTTCGGGCGTTTTTTCCGAGCCGGGGGCACAGCTAACCGCCATCTCGGTATTGCGCTGCTGCTGGGCTTAAGTGGCTGCGCGGCTGTCGGGCCCGATTACCAGGCGCCTGCGCTGCCGCTGCCGGCGGCGTGGAGCAGTGGTATCGCCAGCCAGCCCGCGGAAGACATTGCCGAGTGGTGGAAGCGCCTGCAAGACCCGACCCTCGACCAGCTCATCGCCCAGGCGCTGGCCGCCAGCCCCGACCTGAAGGTTGCCCAGGCCCGCTTGCGGGAAGCGCGGGCGCGGCGCGAACTGGCGGACGGCGCGCGGCTTCCCAGCGTCTCCATTTCGGCCGCGGCGAGCCGCGCCAAGAGCAGCAAGAACACCGGCAGTGGTGCCACGCGCGATCTGTACAACGCGGGCTTCGACGCCAGTTGGGAGCCGGACGTTTTCGGCGCCACCCGGCGCGGCAGCGAAGCCGCCCAGGCCGATCTCCAGGCCAGCGCCGCCAGCCTCGACAACACGCGGGTTTCCCTGGTCGCCGAAGTGGCGCGCAACTACGTGGAACTGCGCGGCACCCAGGCACGCCTGGGGATCGCGCGGGCCAATCTGGCGAGCCAGTCGGAAACCCTGCAACTGGTTGCTTGGCGCGCCCAGGCCGGCCTGGGCAGCAGCCTGGAGGTGGAGCAGGCGCGCACTAACCGGGAGCAGACCCGCGCGCAGATTCCTACCCTGGAAACCAGCCTGGCTCAGGCCGAACATCAAATCGCCCTCCTGCTCGGCGAGGCACCGGCCAGCCTGCATGCACCCCTGGCGCCGGTCGCCGCGATTCCGCAGGTGGCCGATGCGCTGGCCGTAGGCATTCCCGCCGACACCCTGCGCCGCCGCCCCGACCTGCGCGCGGCGGAACGCAAGCTGGCGGCGGAGACGGCGCGCATCGGCGTGGCCGAGGCCGCGCGCTATCCCAGTTTCCAGCTCAGCGGCTCGATCGGCCTGGACGCGCTGAGTGTGGGCGGCCTCTTCGGCAGCGCGGAACTCGGCCATTCCCTGCTCGCCAGCGTGGCCGTCACCCTGTTCGACGGCGGCCGCCTGCGTAGCCGCGTGGACATCCAGAACGCCGTCCAGGAACAGGCACGGGTGAACTATCAAAACACGCTGCTGACCGCGCTGCGGGAAGTGGAAGACGCCCTGGTGGCCCTGGCCAACAGCCGCCAGCGCCAGGACGCCCTGGGCAGCGCCGCCACAGCCGCCCGCAATGCCGCCCTGCTGGCGCGGCAGCGTTACAGCAGCGGCCTGATCGACTTCCTGACCGTGCTCGACAGCGAGCGCAGCCAGCGCAGCGTCGAGGACAGCCTCGCCACCGCCGACACCGCCCGCGCCACCGCGCTGATCCAGCTCTACAAGGCGCTGGGCGGTGGCTGGGTGGCGCCTCCCGAGACAACCGATGCCAACGCCCGCTTCCTGCCGGCGCTGCAAAGGAACCCATCATGACTACGCCCGCCAACCCGGAACAGCTTTCTCAGATACTCGCCTCCGCGTCACCCAGCCGCCTGGGCGGCAAGTGGCGATGGATGGCCGCTGTCATGCTGGTCCTCGCCGGCGTGCTCGCCTGGCTGTTCCTCAAGCAAGGCAACGAGGGCGCCGCGTTGCGCTACCTGAGCGAACCCGTCGTTCGCGGCAACTTGACGGTCACGGTCTCCGCCACCGGCAATCTGCAACCGACCAATCAGGTGGACGTGGGTAGCGAGCTTTCCGGCACGGTGCAATCGGTGTTCGTGGACGACAACAGCCGGGTGAAGAAAGGCCAGGAACTGGCGCGCCTGGATGTCTCCAGGCTCAACGACCAGATCGCCAAATCGCGTGCCGCCCTAGTCGCCGCCGAGGCCAGCGTGAAGCAGGCCGAGGCCACGGCGCTGGAAGCGCGGGCCAACCTGGGCCGCTTCCAGGAAGTCGACCGCCTGTCTGCTGGCAAGGTGCCCTCGAAGGCCGAAATGGCCACCGGCGAAGCCAATCTGGCGCGCGCCCAGGCCAGCCTGGCCAGTGCCCACGCGGCGGTCACCCAGGCGCGAGCGACGCTGAGTTCCGACGCCACCAATCTGGCCAAGGCCTCGATCCGCTCACCGATCAACGGCGTGGTGCTGCTGCGCCGCGTGGAGCCCGGCCAGACCGTGGCCGCTTCCCTGCAAGCACCGGTGTTGTTCACCCTGGCGGAAGACCTGGCGCAGATGGAATTGCAGGTCAACGTTGACGAGGCCGATGTCGGCCAGGTGCGCGCCGGCCAGCCTGCCAGCTTCAGCGTCGACGCCTGGCCCAATCGCAAATACCCGGCCAACATCAAGCGCGTTCGCTTCGGTTCGCAGACCACCGATGGCGTGGTCTCCTATCTGACCGTGCTGCAAGTGGACAACAGCGACCTCAGCCTGCGTCCGGGGATGACCGCGACCGCTGAAATCACCACCACGGCGCGGGAAAACGTTTTGCTGGTGCCCAACGCCGCGCTGCGCTTCAGTCCGCCGACGAAGCCCAAGGCCGATTCCGGCGGCATCATTTCCATGCTCATGCCGCGCATGCCACGCGGGAGCAGCCAACGCGCGCCGAATGGTGGCAAAAACGGTGGCAAAAACGGTGGCAAAAACGGCGGCACGGCCGGCTTCAAGCAAATCTGGATCCCGCGCGATGGCCAAGCGCAGGCGATCAAGGTGAAGGTCGGCGTCAGCAACGGCCGTCAGACTGAAATTCTGGAAGGTCGGCTGGAGGCGGGCACGCAAGTGATTACGGATAGCGAGGCGGCGAAGTGACGGGGAGTGCCGGCGCTATACCCCTGATCCGCCTGCAAGGCATCAGCAAAACCTACGGCCAGGGCCAGGCCGAGTTCCAGGCGCTGCGCGGCGTCGATCTGACGGTCAACAGCGGCGAATTCGTCGCCATCATGGGTCCCAGCGGTTCCGGTAAATCGACTGTGATGAACATCCTCGGCTGCCTGGATGTTCCCAGCGGGGGCGCCTACCTATTTCTCGGCGAGCATGTGGAACAACTGACCCGCCCCCAGCGTGCCCTGCTGCGGCGCCATTACCTGGGCTTCGTGTTCCAGGGCTTCAATCTGCTGGCGCGCACTTCCGCCCAGGAAAACGTCGAACTGCCCCTGCTCTATCGTGGCGAAAGCGGTACCGCGCGCCATGCCGCCGCTCGCGCCGCGCTCGCCCAGGTCGGCCTGGAGGGGCGCGAGTCGCATACCCCGGCGGAGCTCTCCGGTGGCCAGCAGCAGCGCGTGGCCATCGCCCGCGCCATCGTCACCCGCCCCAGCGTGCTGCTGGCCGACGAGCCCACCGGCAACCTGGACTCGACAACCAGCCACGAGATCATGGATCTGATTACCCAACTCAACCGCGAACTGGGCATCACCGTGCTGATGGTGACCCACGAGCCGGACATGGCCACCTACGCCCACCGCGTAGTGCACTTCAAGGACGGCCTGGTGGAAAGCGATAGCCGCAATGGGGAGGCCGCCTGATGCTGTGGAACGCCCTGCTCCTCTCGATCCGGGAAATCCGCCGCAACCTGTTGCGCTCGTTCCTCACCACGCTGGGCATCGTCATCGGCGTGGCGGCGGTGATTACCATGGTGACGCTGGGCAATGGCGCCACCCGCGCGGTGAAAGACCAGATCGCCAGCCTCGGCAGCAACCTGCTGATCGTGCGCCCCGGCCAGCGCCTGGGTGCCGGCTATGGCTCGGTCAGCGCGGCCAACTTCAAGGTGGAGGACGCGGCGGCCATCCGCGCCCAGATCGGTGGCCTCAAGGCGGTGGCGCCAGTGGTCAGCAAGGGCGTTACGGTGATCGCGCAGGCCAATAACTGGCCCACCTCCATCACCGGCACTACGGCCGATTACTTCATCAGCAACAACTGGCGCCTAGGCCAAGGCCGCATTTTCAACGAATCGGAAGAACGCGCCGGCAAAGCGGTGTGCGTGATCGGCAACACCTTGAAGCGGGAACTGTTCGGTGCCGCGAACCCGGTAGGCGGCGAAATCCGTATCAAGCAATTCGCCTGCGAGGTGATCGGCCTGCTCGCCTCCAAAGGGCAGTCGTCGATGGGCTCGGATCAGGACGACACCGTCATCATGCCGCTACGTACTGTGCAGCGGCGCCTCACCGGCAACCAGGACGTGCGCACCCTGATGGTGTCGGTGAAAGACGGCGTCTCGACCGACAAGGTGCAGCGCCAGATCAAGCAACTGATGCGCGAGCGGCGCCGCATCGGCGACAACGAAGATGACAACTTCAATGTCATGGACACCAAGCAGATCGCCGAAACGCTTTCCGCCACCACCCAGGTAATGACCACCCTGCTCGGCGCGGTGGCCGCGGTAAGCCTGCTGGTGGGCGGCATCGGCATCATGAATATCATGCTGGTGTCGGTGACCGAACGCACCCGCGAGATCGGCATCCGCCTGGCCATCGGCGCGCTGGAGCGGGAAGTGCTGTCGCAATTCCTCATCGAAGCGGTGGTGCTGTCCTCGCTGGGTGGGCTGATTGGCGTCATCCTCGCCACCCTCGCCTCAATCGGTCTGTCCGGCCTGATGAACATCCCCTATCTATTCAACCCCAGTGTCAACCTGCTGTCTTTCGCCTTTTCCGCCGCCATCGGGGTGATCTTCGGCTACTTCCCTGCGCGCCGCGCCGCCAGCCTGGACCCGATCGAGGCGCTGCGGCATGAATAGGTGACTGTAGCGCCGGATATGGACTCCTCCCAATATACAAGGAAGAACGGGTCTATTTTTTCAAGGCGGATGCGACCGGATTGGAGTGAGGCGCAGCGTTATCCACAGCCGGCTCGGCCGGGAGCGCGCCTCCCACGTTGGCGGGAGGGCGATGCCTCCTGGCCATGATGGGCATCTGCGCGGCGAGGGCTTACAGGCTTCTCGGCCTCGAAGGCCACGGCGCTACTCAGACTCTCCCGCCGCCGTAGCGATCCATGGGTTCGTTGCTCGGGCTGCGCAACAGGTAGGCCCACTGCCCGTCGAAGCTGCCCTAGGCGGCGCGGACATGGTTCTGGTCGTTCTCGAAATTGCGTTGGAAGGCTGCGCCCTTGATCCCCTTGGCCATGGCATAGGGCGACAGGTTGGCAAAGTAATCGCCGAAATTGATCTGGGTATTTGCGTCGCTGAGTTTCCATTCCAGTTTCTGGATGGAGAGGTTCTCCGGATCGAACTGGCGGCTGTCGGTCGCGCGCAGGGGGGTGTTCAACAGGCTGTTCCATTTCCCATCCATGATCTGGGTGCCCCAGCGCACATCGGTTTCGTGCATCAGATGGGTGCCGGTGTCGTAGAAGCTGCTGGCCTTGCCGGCGCCGGTGACGCTCTGGAACAGGACATCGCTGCGGGTGTTGACGCTGAGTTCTTCAGCCGGCGTTGTTTGGCCTGATAGCCCTCCCAGGGCAAACGCGGCGCGGCAATTGCAAGCCGCAAGCCGCTTAGGGGAGCGCCTTAGGTCAGCGCGATCGCCAGATAGGTGGCATAGAGGCCGCCGTTGATCGCCAGATGCCACACCCGCAATTGCCCGCGCAGCAGCATGTAGCGCAGCCAGGCCGCCGCGATCAGGGTGATGATGACGCCGGCGAGCACTTCCTTCTGCGGCGCCCAGGGGGTGAGGAGCACGCCGATGGCGGGCAGCAGGGTGCCCTGGAACACCATCGCACCAGTGATGTTGCCGAACGCCAGGGTGTCCTTGTGTTTGCGTATCCACAGGATGGAATTGACCTTCTCCGGCAGTTCCGTGGCCACCGGTACGATCATCAGGCTCAATACCAGCGCGGAGATGCCCAGCAAGGGCGCTGCCTGCTCGATGCCGTGGATGAAGCCCTTGGCGCCCAGCACCAGCATCGCCAGCGCGACGCCCAGTTGCAGCAGGATGGTGATCAGGTTGGTGGGCAGCCCCAGGCGCGAGAGGAGCATCGGGTCATCCGCCTCGGTGGCGTGGCCGTCCTTCACCAGGGCGGCGGAAGCCTTGAGGGTGAGCATCACGTAGAAGAAGTAGATCAGCACCATCCCCACCGCCAGCATGGCGCGCATGGCTGGGTTTTCATGCGGCACAAACAGCGCCACGGCGGCGATGGCGAAGGACGCGAGGAAAAAATCCAGGTCACGTTTCAGGCCGGTTTTCTCCGGCGTCAGATGGCCCTGGGTACCGCGCTTCTGCCACACCGACAGCGCCATCAGGCACAGCGACAGGGTGGATAACATCAGCGGCGCGCCGAGGATGGCGCCGACGCCAATTTCCTCGTTCAGTTGCTGATTCTGGGTGCCCCCGAAAATCGCCAGCAGGGGCACGACGGTCTCTGGCATGGCCGTCCCGATGGCAGCGAAGATCGAGCCGGTGACCCCCTCGGAAATGCCCAGTTTCTCCCCCAGATGTTCCAGCGCATTCACGAAAATCTCGGCGGCGATGAGGATGACGATGAGGAAGAAGAACAGTTCGAGACCGATCATGGACAACTCCGGGTGGCAAGCGGGGCGGATTGTAGCGCCGGCGCCTCGCCGGCGAGGCGCCGGTGCTACAAGGGTTACCATTGCGCCATGCCGCCTCTCGACGAATCCTGTTACCACGTACACCTGGACCACGAAATCACCGCGCCGACGGGGGGAAAGCCTTGACGATCGCGGATTGGCGGCTGGACGCCGAAGGCTGGCTATCCGGTGCGCGCCGGGTCGCTTCGCCCAACCAGGACGCCCGCCCGCAAGGCGAGGTGATTTCACTGGTGGTGATCCACAACATCAGCCTGCCGCCCGGCGCATTTGGCGGGTCGGGGGTCGAACAACTGTTCAGCAATTGCCTGAACCCGGACGAACACCCCTATTACGCCGGCATCCACAACCTGCGCGTCTCCAGCCACTTCTTTATCCGCCGCGACGGCGAGTTGATTCAGTTCGTGCCCTGTCGCCAGCGTGCCTGGCATGCCGGCGTATCGACTTGGCGGGGGCGCGAGCGCTGCAATGATTTTTCCATCGGGGTGGAGCTGGAAGGCACGGACGAAATGGCGTTCACCGACGCGCAGTACGCGGTGCTGAATCGCTTATTGGAAGTGCTGCGGGCGGCTTATCCGATCACGGCCCTGGCCGGGCATTGCGACATCGCTGCTGGTCGCAAGAGCGATCCGGGGCCGTGTTTCGATTGGAGAAGGGTCGGGGGGAGGTGAGCGGTAGCGCGCCAGCTTTATGTCCCGCCGGGACGGTATCCTTTAACCTAGATTCCTCAGTTGACCGCTCCCCAGCCCTTGTGAGGCCGCATGGATGCTGACGTTATCGCCTCCGGTTGCACTCACCATTT
>PFJX01000102.1 GCA_002784045.1 Hydrogenophilales bacterium CG_4_10_14_3_um_filter_63_21 | reverse complement strand
CGTTCCGCGATGGACACGTGGCCGTAGCCGCGCTTGCTGAGGCCGGCATAGCCGCTCCAATCATCTGTGATGATCCGGGTGCCCGGTGCCACCGTGCTCTCGATGAAGCCGCCAAGCAATTTGGCGCTTCGGCCCGGAACCAGGGCAAGTCGAACACGGCCTGCGTACCGCCCGGCCTTCCGCTTGTTGAGGCTGCTGGCACGCTTGCGCTGTCGGACTTCGACGGCGCCGGCCACGAGCACCATGCCGTGGACGCCGCGCCCCTTGCCGCGCGTACGGCCGCCCACCCAGGTTTCATCGGCCTCAACGGCTTCGCCGGGCTTGCCGCCGATCAGGTCCTGGTCGGGGCGAACCATGCCGGCCCTGAGCTTGTGGAGAATCTGGAAGGCGGTCTCGTAGCGCGACAGTCCGAGTTGCCGTTGGAACTGGACAGCCGACATGCCCGGCGTTTGGCTGGCAACCAGGTAGGCCGCCCAAAACCAGGCCGAGAGTGGAGTGTGCGTGCGCTCCATGACGGTGCCGGCGGTGAGGCGCGTTTCGCGTCGGCACTTCCGGCAACAAAGAACGCCAGGGCGGGCGGAGTAACGATAGGGCTCACCGATCGTTCCGCTGTGGGGACAGACGAAACCGCCACCCCATCGTGCGCGCTCAAGGTAGGCGGCACACGCCGCTTCGTCTGGAAACAGGCGCTGGAACTCCAGCAGCGAGCGCGGGAACGGCAAATCATCTCGCTCAAGCACGTCAATCGCCATGATCGCCCCAGGCTGATGCAAATGCTCAACATACTACCGGTAGTGGTTGTCTGTGATAACCGGATAAGCACGGTTTATTCATTAACCACGACAGCCAATCTTCTCCATCATCAGCCATTTTCACCACACCGAGGCCAACGATATGAGCATGGATTACCTGCAATACATCCAGCGCGATCCCGGTATCTGTGGTGGTGAGCCTGTCGTTACCGGGACGCGTGTCAACATCCGTACCGTTCTGGCTAGTCTGGCCGAAGGCATTTCTGTAGAAGACATCATCGCGGACTTTCCCTCTTTGACTCCGTCGTCCGTGCGCGCTGTCATCGCTTTCGCGGCCGTTTCGGCGGAAGAGCACTTACCTCTCCCCGCCATCCCCGCCCTAGCAGCCTGTCGGACTTTGGAATCGTCGGCTGCGAAACGACCGCAGCGGCCCTTTTTTCACCGGCTTTTTGCCCCATAGACGGGCTATGCGGCGGCAAATCTGGCAAAAACCGGCCTCGCTCGGGCCGTTTCTCGCTATCGACGACCAAAGTCCGACAGGCTGCTAGCATGAAGATCAAGCTGGCCGAAAACCTGCCTGCGCGCCTTGCCGTCGCGTTGACGCGGCATGGGCATGAGGCTGACACCGTCATCGACGAGAACCTGGCGGGTTTTCCGGATAAGCAGTCTAGCTTGCAGCGGGCACAGAACAACGTTTTCTCATCACTCAGGACCTGGATTTCTCGGATACACGCAAGTTTGCACCAGGCATCCACCCCGGGATTCTCCTTGTGCGGTTGCGAGAACCTGGTGCACAAGCTTTGCTGGATGCCGTCTCCGCCATCGCTGGCAACATCGACGGCTGGGCTGGCTGCTTTGTTGTACTGACTGAACACAAGATGCGCATCAAACGTCCATGACCCCCAATATCGACCACCTCACCGAAGCCAAATTGATCGACCTCAACCGCCGCATCGTCGAGCGCCTGAAGTTCCTCTCGCAGATGCGCGGGCATGCGCGGATGCTGGATTTCAGCGTCGGCGACCGGGTGAGTTTTCAGCCGGATAGGCGCCCGCCGCTGTTCGGCATCCTCACCCGTTACAACAAGAAGACAGTGACGGTGATTACCGAGGGCGGCGAGCACTGGACGTGTCGCCGCATCTGTTGCGCAAGGTGGTGGACGTCGATCAGGCAACGCCCATTCAAGGCGTGCTTTTGAGTGCCACAGAGGTGTCGCATGCCTGAATTGAGCCGTTTCTTCGGGATCATCTCGTCCTCATGCATCTGGAGGCATCCGAGAAGCGCCATGTGCCGCATTTCCATGCCTACTACCAGGATGAAATGCGGTATTCACGATTACCCCAGTGGAGTTGATCGCAGGCGACCCGCCAAGGAAGCAGTTGCGTCTGGTGGAAGCCTGGGCCGAGTTGCACCAGGAAGAACTTTTGCAGGATTGGGCGCTGCTGCAATGCGGCAACCGGCCCAAGCCCATCGAACCCCTAAAGTGAGGCACGCCATGACCCACAGGATTTTCCAAGTTCGCTCGTTTCGCCACGTTGCTCCCTATACCCTCGCCTTGACCTTCGACGACAAACTAGAGCAGGTGATCGACTTCAGCCCGTTACTGACGGGCGAGGTGGTTGCGCCGCTGCGCGATGAGCATCTGTTCAATCAGGTTTGCATCGACCCGGAAGTGCACACCCTGGTGTGTCCGAACGGCGCCGACTTCGACCCGGAAACCTTGCACGATTGGCCGCAAGTGTTGCCCTTGCTCATTCAGCAAGTGCAACGCTGGAAGCTGGCTGCGTGAGCCGGTAAAGGAGACCATCCATGACCCCGCAATCCCTCGCCGCCGAAGTCGAATCCCTGTTCGCGCTACCCGATGCGGTATTGCGGGTGAACACGCTGCTCGACGATCCGGAGGCCAATGCGCGCGAGATCAGCGGCGCCGTGGAACTCGATCCCGGACTCGCGGTTGGGGTGCTGCACCTCGCCAACAGCCCACTCTATGGCCAGCGTGGCTGGGTGGACACGGTGGCGCGGGCCATCGACCTGATCGGCCGCCGCGCGCTGCGTGAGATGGTACTGGCGACCTCGGTGGTGAAGGTGTTCCAGGCCATTCCGGAAGAGTTCGTGGACATGCCCACGTTCTGGGACAACAGCATTACCTGTGGCGTCGTGGCGCAACAACTGGGGCACCATATCCGGATGCGGGACGCCGATAGCTTGTTCCTCGCCGGCCTGCTGCATGGCGTCGGCCGCCTGGTGTTCTACGCGCGCCGGCCGGAGCAATACCGCGCTTTGCTGACCGCCGCGCCGACGGAGGATAAGGCGTTGGCGGCGGGCGAACGGGCCGCCTTCGGTTTCGACTACGCCGAACTCGGCGCCGCCCTGCTGGAGAACTGGAATCTGCCGGAACGATTGCGCTTTGCCATCGTCAACCAGACCGATCTCGTGGGCGCGCCCGCCGCATTCATCCGCGAAGTGGCTATTGTTCATATCGCCAACGATATCGCCGCCAACATCGCGCCCTGCCTGAAACAGCGCGCCACGCTCGACGTCTATGAGCCCGGTTTCGACCCAGCCGCCGCCGAGATCCTGGCTATTTCCGCCGAAGACCTGGAAGCCATCCGCCTGGAGGCCCTGGCCCAGACCTTCGCGCTGATCAAAATCATCAACCCCGGTTCCGCGCTGATTTTCTGATCGCGTCCCCAAACCCGCCCCCGAGGAGACTCCCATGTTGAACTTCGAAGATGACACCCCGCCGCCCGCGCAACCCGCTTTCCGCCCCATGCCACCGCTGCCGCAACTGCAACCCGGGACCCTGGGCATCAACTTCAGCGACGCCAGCATCGCACAGCCGGCCTGGGAAAAACCCGCACCCGCCCCCGCCGTTGAAGACATCGCCCACCGCCGCGTGCGCGTCGAGGACAAGCTGATCATCAACGCCCGCGCCGACGTCAACCAGTTGGTGCCGTTCAAATACAAGTGGGCCTGGGAAAAATACATCGCCGCCTGCGCGAACCACTGGATGCCGCAGGAAGTGAACATGAACCGCGACATCGCGACCTGGAAAGACCCGAACGGCCTGTCCGAGGACGAGCGCCACATCATCAAGCGCAACCTGGGCTTCTTCGTCACCGCCGACAGCCTGGCCGCCAACAACATCGTGCTCGGCACCTATCGCCAGATCACCGCGCCAGAGTGCCGCCAGTACCTGCTGCGGCAAGCCTTCGAGGAAGCGATCCACACCCACGCCTACCAGTACATCGTGGAAAGCTTGGGGCTGGACGAGGGCGAAATTTTCAACGCTTATCACGAAGTCAGCAGCATCAAGGCGAAGGATGAATTTCTGCTGCCTTACATCGATGTCCTGTCCAACCCCACCTTCAAGACCGGCACGCCGGAGACCGACCAGGCTTTCCTGAAGAGCCTGATCGCCTTCGCCTGCATCATGGAAGGCCTGTTCTTCTACGTCGGCTTCGTGCAGATTCTGGCGCTGGGCCGGCAGAACAAGATGACCGGCGCGGCCGAGCAGTACCAGTACATCCTGCGTGACGAGTCGATGCACTGCAATTTCGGCATCGACATGATCAACCAGATCAAACTGGAAAACCCCGGCCTGTGGACCAATGCGCTCAAGGCCGAACTGAAAGGCATGTTCGAAAAGGCCGTGGCGCTGGAATACCAGTACGCCGAGGACACCATGCCGCGTGGGGTGCTCGGCCTGAATGCGCCGATGTTCAAGGAATACCTGCGCTTCATCGCCAATCGCCGCGCCTCGCAAATCGGCCTCGACGAACTCTATCCGGGCGCCAACAACCCGTTCCCATGGATGGCGGAAATGATCGATTTGAAGAAGGAAAAGAACTTCTTCGAGACCCGGGTGACCGAGTATCAGACCGGCGGCGCGCTGGCCTGGGATTGAACCGCGCATCGGCACCCTCTGAGTTAGCATTCGCCCGGTTCATTGCTCCCCCGCCCTTCCCCATGAAAGACATTCTGGTTCTGTATTACAGCCTGCACGGTTCCGTGAAGCAGTTGGCGCAACATCTGGCGCACGGTGTCGAGTCGGTCGAAGGCATGAGGGCGCGAGTGCGCACCGTGGCGAAGGTGATGACCGAGAGCGACGCCCCCGCCAAGCGAGTGCCGGATGCGGGCGCGCCTTATGCCACGCAGATGGATTTGCAGGAGTGTGTGGCCGTGGCAGTGGGTTCGCCCACCCGTTTCGGCAACATGGCGGCGGCCATGAAACATTTCTGGGATGGCACCTCCAGCCTGTGGTTGAACGGCGATCTGGCCGGCAAACCGGCCTCCGTGTTCACCTCCACCGCCAGCCTGCACGGCGGCCAGGAAACCACCCTGATCACGATGATGATGCCCTTGCTGCACCACGGCATGATCATCGTCGGCCTGCCCTACTCCAACCCCGAGTTGAACCAGACCCGCTCCGGCGGCACACCCTATGGCGCCAGCCACTGGGCCGGGCCGGATGGACGCGAACCGGTCACGGAAGAAGAACGCAAGCTGGCCTTCGCCCTGGGACGGCGCCTGGCGGAAACCGCGGCGAGGTTGTCGGCATGAGCGAGGTTGGCAACCATGCGGGCAACAACAGCGGCGCTGAAGCCCGCCGCTTCACCCGCAGCCAGCACAGCGGGGTGTTATCGACGATTTCAAAACGGTTGGAAGGCTACCCCTTCGGTTCGGTGGCGCCATTCATCCTCGACCATACTGGCCGGCCGGTGATCCTGATTTCAGACATCGCCGAGCACACCAGAAACCTCGTCGCCGACCCGCGAGTTTCCCTGATCGTGCAGCCGTATAGCCCGGACATGCAGGTAACCGGCCGGGTGACGATCATCGGCAATGCGGTTCGCTTGCCAGACAAGGACACCCTGGGGCCACGCTATCTCCGCTACCACCCGCGGGCGGAAACCTACTTTGCCATGCACGACTTCCAGTTTTATCGCATCGACCCGGTGCGGGTGCGCTACATCGGCGGCTTCGGACGGATTCACTGGGCGGAGCCGGAGGCTTATCTATGCCCGGAAGGCCCGCTCGCAATGCAGGAGAGCGACATCGTCGCGCACATGAACACCGACCATAGCGACAACCTGCGTGCCTACTGCCACCACGTGCATGGGGTGGAGACCGGTTCCGCGACGCTGCTCGGCATCGACCCGGATGGCTTCGACGTGCGCGCGGAAGGAAGGGATTTGCGCTTCGAATTCGACGCATCGGTTAACAACGCCCAGGAAGCGCGGCAGGCCCTGGTGGCGCTGGCGCAAGCGGCCCGCGATTCCAGCCCTATCCGGTGAATCCCACACGCCTGCGCAACCTGGCAGCGGGCAGCCTGATCGCGCTCATCGCCTTGTGCGTGGCCTGGGAACTCTGGCTGGCGCCCTTGCGCCCAGGCGGTTCCTGGCTGGTTTTGAAAGTCTTGCCCCTGCTGTTGCCCTTGTTCGGTATCCTGCACGGCCGCGTCTATACCTACCGTTGGTCCACGTTGTTGATCTGGCTCTACTTCACCGAAGGCACCGTGCGGGCCTGGTCTGACCGTGGCGATTCCGCCACACTGGCTTTGCTCGAAGTCGCGCTGTCTTTGCTGTTTTTCATCGCCACGGCCTGGTATGCCCGTATCAATCCCCCCGTTGGCTCTGATCGAACATCAAATTGACGACATCAGAGTCCGCTTATAAACTCACCCAACATTTTTTAAGAGGAAGAAAACCATGTCCAATCTGAATATCGTGCACTTCAAATTCCTGCCAATGTCGATGCGGGTACTGTTCACCATGGTCCTGCTGGTCTTCGGCCTGGCCTACTGCATGGCCATGATCCAGGTGTGGGTGAGCGATGCCGGCAAGGACGGCGACCCGATGTTGTCCGCCAAAGACTTGATGATCTCCTATGGCGGCAACCCCAATGGCACCAAGATGGAAACCGCCCTGCGCGGCCCCATGGCGGACATGCTGCCGGCGGAAAAACGCCAGACCATCTTCAATTGGCTGCACAACGGCGCCAAAGACGAAGAAGTCGAGGCCAAGATCAACCCCATCCTGCAAGAGCATTGCGTGGCCTGCCACAACCCCGAGGCCAACCCGCATCTGCCCAACTTCGCCAAACCTGATGGCCTCAAGACGGTGACCGCCAAGGATGAGGGCATGACCATCCCCACCCTGGTACGCGTCTCCCACATCCACCTGTTCTCGATCACCTTCATCTTCTTCATCGTCGGCTTCATCTTCACCCACGCCATGATTCGGCCGACCTGGCTGAAATGCGTGGTGATCGCCACACCTTTCCTGTGCCTGATGGCCGACGTCGCCTCCTGGTATCTAACCAAGGTGTGGGAAGGCTTCGCCTGGGTGGTGATCCTCTCCGGCGCCCTAATGGCCACCGCCTTCGCCATCATGTGGTTCACCTCGATGTATCAGATGTGGGTCGGCAAGGTGCCGGCTGAAGTGGGCGAAGACGGCAAGGTTCCCTGCATCCGTTAACTTGTAGCGCCGGTGTCTCGCCGGCTCTTTGGCCTGATCGATTGAACGAATCCGGCGGGACGCCAGTGCTACAGTTCTCGGCACGCAAAATGGGCAATCCGGGCTAACTTTCATGCCGGCATGTGCCCGGCACCCCTGATGATGAAAGAAACTACGAGTGTGCCATCGCGTAGGGCTGAGGTCGTGAAAACCTTTGAAGGCACCGACCGCGAAAGCTAACTCGACCCGCCGCCATTCACTCGTACCCCGGATTGCTTGGCACGGCCTACCAAGGTCGTGGA
>PFJX01000091.1 GCA_002784045.1 Hydrogenophilales bacterium CG_4_10_14_3_um_filter_63_21 | reverse complement strand
GCAGCGGTCCATTTTTCACCGGATTTTTGCCCCATAGCTGGGCTATGCGGCGGCAAATCCGGCAAAAACTGGCCTCGCCGGGGCCGATTTTCGCTATCGACGACCAAAGTCCGACAGGCTGCTAGACGGATGCGGCCAGCAACCACGATCGGACGGGTGTCGTAATAGCGGCCCCAATCCCGCGCCGCCTCCCCCAGGCAGGCCGGGTCGGCCACCGCCAGCGCCAGCGGTGGCAGGCCCAGCTTGGCGAAAATACCGATGAGTTCGCTCGTCGCGGTAAACATCACCCACTCGTAGCCGAGACGGTCGAGATGGACAGCCAGGGTAAGGATCATGCGCACCCCGCCGCCAGCCTGGCGTGAGGCCAGATGGCCGACTTCCACTACTTTCTCGCGCGCCACCGGGTGCCCGGCCAGACGCGAAATCAAGGCCTCGGCGGGGTGTTCCAGATAACTTTCGAGAAACAGGCGCCCACTCGCGGCGCCCCGCCAGCCGGCCGCCGCACTGGGTTTGCCGTTCTGCTCCAGCAGCATGACATCGGGGGTAAAGGACGCCACGCGAGCGCCGTAATGTGTGGCGAACACGTCCCGAATGAAGCCTTCGGCCTCGGCACGGCGTGGCGAATTGACCGGGATGACGCTGACGGCCGAAGTCGGGCGCGATGACGGGACAGCGGGGGAAATGCGGGCCAGTGCTTGCATGGTGCGATCACAGGGGTAAACGATGTGGCGCAGTGTGCGAGGCGAAGATTAATCGGGCCTTAAAGCCGGGCGGGGCATCCCCTGAACAAAAAAACGCCGGCTGGAAGCCGGCGCTACTGCCACTTGTAGCGCCGGCGCCTCGCCGGCGTCTTCGCGGCCACTCTTCGCAATCACCTCGGTATCCGCATCGCCGCGTCCTCGTAGGTGCCGGCTTCGGCATCCTGGTGGCAGGCGGCGCAGTTGGCTTTGCTTTTTACCTTGGGATTTTTCCAATCGGCGGCGGCGATCTCGCGATGCTTCTTGACCCAGTAGGGTGTTTCCGTGATGCGCAGCGGCGTGGCGTCTGCGGGTACCGAGCGGTTGATCTTCCAGGCGGCTTCGCTGGCGTGTTGTTCGGCGGAGTTGGGCACGGCGAAGGCGAGCAGTTTGGCGACGGTGGCGGCCTCCAGGCCGAGGTCGTCGCGGAAATGGCGATCCTGCCCGGCCAGCAGGCTTTGCCAGGAGCGCGCCGGCAGCAAACTGGGATGGAAGGCCAGGTGGCAGCTACCGCATTCCTCCTGCCAGAGCGCGCTCTCGGGAAGGGTCTTGCCGACGAAGGCGACCGGCGGCGCCTCGCGGGCGGCGTCGTCATGGCCACCCATCCTTTCCACCGGCTCATGCCAGGCATAGAAAAACCAGCCGGCGCCGAAGGCCGTGACGGCCGCCAGAAGCAGCAGGCCGATTAGCCGGTTGGGACGGGCGGCGGGGGTGCCCGGCTCGGCCGCCTTCAGGCCGGTGACCATGCTGCGGGCCAGGTTTTCCTTGTGCAACCAACTTTCCAAAGCCACGCCGGCCAGGTGGGCGAACACCACCAGAAGCATCAGGTTGGCGAGGAACCCATGGCCTTCCTTGATCAGGTTGCCGACCACGTAGCCGAACGCGCCCGCCGTCGCGCCATGCTGCTCTTCGCCGCCCTGCACGAATAGGCCGGAGAAGCCCGCCAGCAGGCCCAGCCCGAGGAGAAGATACACCGCCTGGCTACCCGCGGGGTTGTGGCCAAGATGGCGCGCGGCATGGCCCGTGAGGCTTGCGCGCAGGTAATCCAGCCCGGCGCGGGGGCCATAAAGAAAAGAGGAAAAACGCGCGTAGCGGCTGCCAACCAATCCCCAGACCAGGCGAAAGCCGATCAGGCCGAGCATGAGATAGCCGAAGAAGGCGTGCAGCGACAGCCACTCATCGGATTCGGCGGTCAGCCAGGCAGCGGCGAAGCTGAAGGCGAACAGCCAGTGGAACAGTCGCAGGGGGAGATCCCAGACCAGGATGGTTTTCATACGATTTCTCTCGGATCAGCAGGTTGAATGGTCGAAACACGGCCTGTGTAGCGCCGGCTTCCAGCCGGCGTCTTTGAAAAACGCCGGCTGGCCCTAAAGGATACCGGCCATTCAGGCCATAAAGCCGGCGCTACACGAGCTAACCGGAGCCGCCTATGCCGGTTCCTTCTCGGGCGGTAGGAACAGGCGGGTACATCGCTCAACGCGGGATGCGCACGCGGTGTTCATTGAAGTCGCCCTGGTCGGCGCCGGGGTGGCAGGCGGCGCAGTTGGCCGGGCCCTTGACCGTGGCGCGTTTCCAGATGGCGGGGGCGAGTTCGCGGTGTTTGTGCTGGAACCAGGCCGTCTCGGTGATCCGCAAGGGGGCGGTGGGGGCGCGCCAGCGGTTGGAGGCGTTGCTCACCAGAAACGCGGTGATCTCACGATTTTCCTCCGGGGTAAGCGAGGCGTCCGCGCCGAAGTGCTTGTCCAGGCCGCTCATTACCTTGCGCCAGGATGCGGCGGGCAGCAGGCCAGGCGCGAAGGCCATGTGGCAGGAACCGCATTCTTGTTTCCATAAGTGATTCGACTGGCTGGGAAGCACCGGTTTGCCGCGATTCTCACCGCCGTACTTGTTATCGGACTCGGC
The DNA here is from genome assembly GCA_002784045.1 of Hydrogenophilales bacterium CG_4_10_14_3_um_filter_63_21. Classification (GTDB taxonomy): domain Bacteria; phylum Pseudomonadota; class Gammaproteobacteria; order Burkholderiales; family Thiobacillaceae; genus PFJX01. Next base: position 4,930 of record PFJX01000091.1, on the reverse strand, counting down.
CAGGGCCGCGGTGCTGCCGAGAGCGAGGCTGAGAATCAGGCTGAACAGCGTTTTCATGGTTTATGACTCCTTATTTGCCGCTTATTTGACAGAAACCAGCCAGGCGACGAAATCGCCTTTTTCGCGGGCGGTGCAGGCGCGTTGCAGGACATCGTTGCAGTTGCGCTTGAACCACTTTTCCACCTTGGCCGCATCGCTCAGGCGCTTGGCATTGGCGACCGGCGCCAAGGGCTCGATGGCCTTGCCGGTCTTGGCATGTTTGCCGCCGGCTTTGGGATTGTCGGTGTGGCAGGATGCGCAACTCGTGTCGCCGTGCTTGGCGTGGAAGAATTGCTCGCCGCGCCGCGCGGAAAAGTCGCGGAAACCAGGTTCCTCCTTCATGGCTGCGGCGTGGTAGGTGTCGAGCAAGGCGCTGCCGGGCTGTGCCGCCAATGCGGAAGGAGAGGCGATGGTGAGAACAGCGGTGGCGGCGAGGAGCAGGGAAATTCGGTTCATGATTGCTTCCTTTGTGGAGTGGGAACGGCGCCGATTCTAGCCACTTGCCTTAAAACAACCTTAAGCGCTTGGGGTCTTTCGCTTTCTCCCGGCGGACGCCAGTTCCGTATGAAGGGTAGGGGCTTCATCACACGGTCCGCTCCTACGGCATCGCGGTTGTTTCACATTAAAGACTTCCCCCGCGCAGCCGATAGTGCGGGCAACAACAACCCTGCCAGCCACCATGTCCCTCCCTCTGGAACGCGAAGAAATACAGCGCATTACCGAAGAACTGGAAGTCATCATTGCCGCGCATCTGGCCTGGTTCAAGCAGATCAACCGCACGCTGGTGTGCGGTGGGCCGGTCAATCACGTCGATCTGGAAGCCGATGCGTATCTGCGCTCTCCGTTCGGCCAGTGGTATTACAGCGAGGAACCCTATGTGCTGGAAAACACGCCGGATTTCCAGAATCTCGGCATCACCCAGCAGGCCATGCATGCCAGCGCCCGTCTGGCGCTGTTGAGCATCGTTGACCAGCGCCGCCCGGCGGCGGAACTCTATGACCAGTGCATCGACCTGGCGCTGCGCCTCAACACCACTTTGCGCCGCTTGCAGCTTGAGGTCATCGGCGAACTGCTCACCACCGACAGCCTGACCGGTTGCGCCACTCGGCGCGGCATGATGCTGCGCCTGCGCGAGGAGCGCGAACGCGCCCTGCGTCTTCAGACCGCGTGCTGCCTGTGCCTGCTCGACTTCGACTGGTTCAAGCGAGTCAACGACGAACTCGGCCACCCGGCGGGCGATGCGGTACTGTCCCAGGGGATGAAGTTCATCACCGGGGTGCTGCGCAAGTACGACTCGATCTATCGCTACGGCGGCGAGGAGTTCCTCATCTGCCTGCCCGGCACGCCGGTGAAAGAAGCGGCCGTGGTGGTGGAGCGTATCCGTGCCGGCCTGGAACGCCTGCCCATACGCCTGCGCAATGGAGAAACTCACTTCGTCACCGCCTCCTTCGGCGTCGCCGAGATGAGTCCACGCCTGCCGGTGGAAGAAAGTATCGCCAGCGCCGATATGGCGCTGATCCGCGCCAAGGAACAAGGCCGCAATCGGGTGGAAGTCTGGAACGGGCCGGCCTGAGCCGGGAACCCGCCATTTGATTTGAAGCTTGAAAGGAAGCGCCATTTCACCAACCCGTATCGCCCTGTTGCTAACCGCGCTCATCGCCCTGCCAGCCTTTGCCGAAACGCCGCGGCCAGGACCGGACTACGCCGACCGCCTGCTCGGCGAGGCCGGGCGCGAAAGCCTTTATCAGCGTGGGGTGGACCTGGAAATCGTCTACAAACTGGACCTGGTGGGCAAACTCACCCGCGGCGGCAACCAGGGCCATCTCTATGCGCTCGATAACCTGGACATCAAGTTAAATCTGGATGGCGCGCGCCTGTTCGGCCATGAAAGCACCCACGGGTTGATCTATTTCCTGGGCAACCACGGCGGCAAGCCGGCGTTGCAAAATGACCGCCTGCCGCATGGCCTGGACAACATTGAAGTGCCGGAGGGGGCCGATACCTTCAAGCTGTATCAGGCCTGGCTGGAACACGACATGAGCGACAGCCTGAGCCTCAAGGCCGGCCTCTACGACCTCAACTCCGAGTTCTATGTCACCGATTCCAGCACCCTGTTCATCCACCCCACCTATGGCATCGGCGCGGAACTGGCCGGCACCGGCAAGAACGGTCCATCGATTTTTCCCACCACATCCCTGGCTCTGCGCGTGGATTGGCACCCCGCCCCGCAATGGTCGCTGCGGGCGGCCGTGCTGGACGGCGTGCCGGGCGACCCCGACAACCCCAAAGGCACCCATATTCAGTTCAACAGCGGTGACGGCGCCCTGCAGATCATGGAAGCGGCCTGGCTGCCGGGAGATGCGGAAAACCGCGTGGGCAAACTGGCACTCGGGCTCTGGCGCTATAGCGCCCGCTTTCCCGACCTGCTCGACGCGAATATTCAACGCCGCAGCCAGGGCTACTACCTGATCGGCGAACGCCCGCTTGCCAAGGGTGAGCACGGCGAAACCTGGGGCTTTCTGCGCTGGGGCCGCAACGAGGGCGACACCCTCCAGTTCGACTCAGCCTGGAGCACCGGCCTGGTCTGGAGCGGCCTCATCCCCGGCCGGCCTGAAGACCAATTCGGCCTCACCATTTCCCAGGAAAACAACGGCGCGAAATGGCGCGCCGCCAGCGGCAACCCGGTGCGCCGAGAGCAGGCGCTGGAAGCCGCCTACCGGGGCGCGGTCAACGGCTGGCTGACGCTACAACCCTTTGCCCAATATCTGATCGACCACGGCAACGACCCCGGCCAGAATCGCTCCTGGTGGCTGGGGTTGCGTTGCGAGATGAATCTTTAAGGTCTTCACTGTAGCGCCGGCTTCATTCTTCTGATCAGGCCCACGAAGCCGGCTGGCCCTAAAGGATAGATAAAGCCGGCGCTACAAGGTCGCCTGGTTTCATCCATACCCGCCAAGGGCACGGGCCGCACCTTGCTCTTATACTCGCGCCCATTTCATGCCCCTTGGTTCTTGAGCCTTGAACCTCTATCCCCTGCTGCGTCTCCTGCTGTTCCGGCTCGGCCCGGAAACCGCGCATTACCTCACCCTCTCCGGCCTGCGCAATTTGCATGCGTTTGGTCTGCTCAAACCGTTCCTGCCACGCGTACCGGATGCGCCACGCCGGGTCATGGGCCTGGACTTCCCGAATCCGGTGGGACTGGCCGCCGGCCTCGACAAGAACGGCGAAGCCATCGACGCGCTGGCAGCGCTCGGCTTCGGCTTTCTCGAAGTGGGCGCGGTCACGCCGCGGCCGCAACCGGGCAACCTGAAGCCGCGTCTGTTCCGCCTGCCACAGGCCCAGGCCATCATCAACCGCATGGGATTCAACAACCTGGGTGTGGAGCACCTGCTGCGCAACCTGGAGGCCCGCCGCTACCGGGGCATCCTCGGGGTCAACCTGGGCAAGAACTTCGACACCCCGATTGAACGCGCCGCCGACGATTATCTGATCCTGCTGAACAAGCTCTACGGCAAAGTCAGCTTCGTCACCATCAACATCTCCTCACCCAACACCCGAAACCTGCGCGCCCTGCAAGGCGGCAACGAACTGGATGCCCTGCTCGGCGCCATCAAGGCGGAACAGAAGCGCCTGGCCGACGTGCATGGCAAGGCCATGCCGGTCGCCGTAAAAATCGCCCCCGATCTGGGAACCCCGCAGATCGCCGAAATGGCCGCCCTGTTCCGCAAGCACCATATCGACGCCCTGATCGCCACCAACACCACCCTGGCCCGCACCGGCGTCGAGCACCTGGCGCATGGCCAGGAAAGCGGCGGCCTCTCCGGCGCCCCGCTGCGGGAGCAATCCACCCGAGTCATTCAGGCCTTCCACACCGCCCTGGCCGGCGAACTGCCGATCATTGGCGCCGGCGGCATCCTCAGCGGCGCCGACGCCCGCGAAAAACTAGCCGCCGGCGCCGACCTGCTCCAGATCTACACCGGCCTCATCTATCGCGGCCCGGAACTGATCAGGGAGTGCGTGGAAGCCACGCGGTAGCGACTCGCCGGCAGCCAGGTTGTTGGCCTGAATTGTCTGCAAAACTGACAACATCGCCATAGGAGCGATTTCAACCATCCAAGGGAGCTATGTGTTCTTCGGTAGCATGAATCCGCAACTTGCCGAGAGAACCACTTTTTCCGATGCGGATGCCGAAGCCATCAAGCAAGTGCTGCCCAAGCTGTTCGAGAACGACGAATCCTCGGCGCGCCCCGCAGGAAGCATGGAGGTGCTGAAAGTGATCTGGTGGAAACACAATTGCAAATCAGGCAAATATTCTTCTACCAAGGTTCATCGCACACTTACGGTCAACCCAGATGGTTCCTATGGTCTGGCAGGCTTATCTGAACTTGTGCCCGAAGAAATTGATGGCTTTTGAAAGGACATCTCCATGGCCGAAATCCACTTCCTGGTCGAAGAAGCCCCCGAGGGCGGATTTACCGCCCGCGCAATGGGGCCGCTGTTTTTACCGAGGCGGACAATATCAACGATTTGCACACGCAGATCCGTGATGTGGTGCATTGCCACTTCGGCGAATGCCAGCGGCCCAGCTTGATTCGTCTGCATGTCACACGCGAAGAAGTGCTGGTGGCATGAGGGTTCCGCGCGATCTTTCCGGCGCGCGGAATTGATCAAGCGGTTAAACCTAGATTCCTGTGCGCCGTGCAAAGGCGCTGTTTGTCCAGCGGGTGCGAATCCCGTCCGGCCACTTTCGCTCCGGCCGGAAGCAACTGGAGTAGTCATGGAGGCAACGAAGTGGCTGAAGCCTCTGGAGTAGAAGGTTCTGAAAAAGGAACTTGGCGACCATGCAGGCCGTAACGCTCGTTACCGCTGAGCAGGCCTCGAAAAGGTTAAT
>PFJX01000008.1 GCA_002784045.1 Hydrogenophilales bacterium CG_4_10_14_3_um_filter_63_21 | reverse complement strand
AGACTCATTCCTCGATGGAAATACGCTCTACCGTTCAGACTCATACCATGTTGGAAAAGACTACCGAACGTTCGATAGCCGAACTCGACGCCGTTGCCAAGGTTTGCTCGTCGGCCCCCGCCGACCTGCTCGAATACCGGAGGCTGACGTTCGGCCACGCCAGGACTGCGGATCTGATTGGCGAGGCCAAGTCCGCGTTGGCGGCCGAACATATCGGGAGGCAGAGGTTCGACGGCCTCTTCTACCTTGACGCACTGCCTCCGGTCTCCGACATCAAGTCGTCCGTCGCGGCCCTCCGTCGCAAGGATGGGTTCTTCGCGTTCTTCGACGCTGAGTGGCGGAAGGCCAGAAGACTGCACGCCAGCATATCGAGAGAGAAACGGAAGTTGACTGCCAAGCAGCGAGCGGAGGAGCTTGCTGCGCTCGCGCTTGAGCGGCAGGCCCGGCTGCGTTCGGTCGAGGGCCTGGATCTGCGTTTTCTCATCGCAGCACAGCACCAGGGCATGCTCGGGCGGATCGATACAGGCCAACGATGTCTTCGAGCTTGTCGATGAAGTGGGGATCGTTGGAGAGCTTGAAAGACTTGATCCGATGCGGCTTGAGTCCATGGGCGCGCCAGATGCGGGCCACGGCGGAGGCGCTTGTGCCCAGGTGCGTCGCCAAGGTACGCGTGCTCCAGTGAGTCGCGCCTGCGGGGGTTTCTTCGAGCGTGATGTGAACCACCCGTTCCACGTTGGCGGCCTGACGCGCCGTATGAGGACGTCCCGGGCGCGTGGCGTCTTGCAGCAGACCATCTACTCCAGCGGCGAGAAAGCGTGCTCGCCAGCGCGCTGCAACACGGCGGTCGGTGCCGAGCTTCTGGGCGATGTCCTTGTCCGACATCCCCTCGGCGGCCAACAGCAGGATGCGAGCGCGCATCTGTACCCGTGCTTCGACCCGCTTGCGCTTGGAAAGAATACGCAGGCGCCGATCATCGTCGGTACTCAATTGGACTGGCTTGGCAACTCGCATGGCAATGACCTCCCGCGCACAGGGAGGTCGGCCCTTCATATAAGTTCCGTTATTTATGACGCACTACACTAGATGTTCCCTTTCGCCCCATTGGATCAGGCTATGCCAGTCCGCCATGGCCTCGCTCAGATCCTGGGCGAGGCCGTCGTGAGTGATCTTGCCGGCGGCGAGGTTGAGGCCGGCGGCGAAGCCGGGGTCGGCTTCCAGCGCGGCGCGGGGGTTGGCGAGGAGGCGATGCAGGTAGGGCAGGGTGGCTTCGGCCAGGGCGAGGGTGGCGGTACGCGCTACCGCGCCTGGCATGTTGGCGACACAGTAGTGGACGATGCCTTCTTCCACGTAGAAAGGATCGCTATGGGTCGTGGGGCGGGAGGTTTCCGCCATGCCGCCCTGGTCGATGGCGACATCCACCAGCGCGGCGCCGCGAGGCATGGTGCGCAGCAGTTCGCGGCTAATCAGGCGCGGTGCGCGGCGGCCGTGGATGTAGGCGGCGCCCACCACCAGATCGGCGCCTGCCAGGCATTCCGCGATGCTGTCTTCATGCGAATAACGGGTTTTCAGGCGGCCGCCGTAGTGGTCGTCGAGGGTATGCAGGCGTTCGGCGCTGCGGTCCAGCAGGGTCACGTCCGCGCCCAGGCCAACGGCGAGTCGGGCGGCGTTGGCGCCGACCATGCCGCCACCCAGGATCACAACTCGCGCGGGCGGCACGCCGGGTACGCCGGAAAGCAACACGCCGCGCCCGCCGTGTTTCATTTCCTGCGCCTGCATGCCGGCCTGGATGGCGAGGCGGCCGGCGATCTGCGACATCGGTGCCAGCAAGGGGGTGTGGCCAGCTTTGTCGAGCACGGTTTCAAAGGCCAGCGCCGTCACGCCCTTGTTCAGCAAGGCACGCGCCAGTTCCGGCGCGGCGGCGAGATGCAGGTAGCAGAACAGCCATTGGCCGGGGCGTAGCCAGGCCACTTCATTGGGCTGCGGTTCCTTGATCTTGAATACCAGATCGGCGGCGTAAACCTCGGCGGCCGGGCCAACGATGCGGGCGCCGGCCGCGCGGTAGGCGGCATCGTCAAAACCCACGGCGCGCCCGGCGTTGGCCTGGAGGGTGACCGTATGGCCGCCGCGCACCAGTTCCGCCACGCCCGTCGGGGTGGCCGCGACACGGAATTCGTGGTCCTTGATTTCTTTTGGGATGCCGATGTGCATGGTCGTTACGGGTTGGGAGTTGGGGGTTTCCAGCGTTTCAGCAGCAGCGAGTTGCTGACTACCGAGACCGAAGACAGCGCCATCGCCGCCCCGGCGATGACCGGGTTGAGCATACCGGCGGCGGCCAGGGGCAGGGCCAGCACGTTGTAGGCGAAGGCGAAGAACAGGTTCTGGCGGATTTTTTTCATGACCGCGCGGGACAGCGCTACCGCGTCGGCGACGCCGTTGAGGTCGGAGCGCATCAGGGTGATGTCGGCGGCTTCCAGGGCGATGTCGGAGCCGGCGGCCATCCCGAAACTGACATCGGCGCTGGCCAGGGCGGGGGCGTCGTTGACGCCGTCGCCCGCCATGCCGACCACCTGGCCCTCGGCTTTCAGCGCGGCGACGGCGGCGGCCTTGTCTTGCGGTTTCACGCGCGCGCGCCATTCGGCTATGCCGGCTTCACGGGCGATGGCGGCGGCGGCGGCTTCCTGGTCGCCGGTCAGCATGATGGCGCGGATGCCGAGCGCTTTGAGGCGCGCCACAGCGGGGCTTGAACTGGGGCGCAGGCGGTCGGCCAGGCTGAAGCGGGCGAGGAGGGCGGTTTCGTCGGCGAGCCAGATGGTGGTCATGCTGGTGTTGCTCATTTTGTCGGGCTGGCTTTGTCCTACAGGGGTGGTCCATTCCGCGGTGCCTAGCCGCAAGCGCCGCCCTGCCACCTCGCCGCTGACGCCGTCGCCCGGTTCATTGGCGAACGCCGTCATCGGTGCCGGGGCCAGGCCGCGCGCTTGGGCGGCTTCCAGCAGGGCTAGCGCCAGCGGGTGGGTGCTGCCTTGTTCGAGCGAGGCGGCCAGGCGCAAGGCGCCGTCGTCGTTTAGTCCGCCTTCCGCTTCGATGCCCAACAGCGCGAGTTTTCCTTCAGTCAGCGTGCCGGTCTTGTCCAGCGCCAGCACCGAGAGCTTCTCCGCCCGTTCCAGCGCTTCCGCCGAGCGCACCAGGATGCCCAGTTGCGCGCCGCGCCCGAGGCCGACCATCACCGCTGTCGGGGTGGCCAGGCCCAAGGCGCAGGGGCAGGCGATGACCAGGACGGCGACGGCGGGGATCAGGCTTTGCGTGAAGTCGCCGCTGGCGAGCCACCGGCCGGCGAAGGTGGCCAGGGCAATGGCGATGACGATGGGCACAAAGACGCCGGAAATGCGGTCGGCGAGTTGCTGGATGGGCGCCTTGGAGCCTTGCGCGGCTTCGGTGAGCCGCACGATTTCCATCAACTGGGTGTGGGCGCCGACACCTTCCGCGCGTACCCGCAGCAGGCCATCGAGGTTCTGGGTGCCGGCATGGACACGGTCGCCTGCGCGTTTGGCCAGCGGCAGGCTTTCCCCCGTCAGCAGGCTTTCATCGACGCTGGAGGCGCCATCCCGCACCACGCCATCGACCGGAATGCGCTCGCCGGCCCGCACCAGGACGATGTCGCCGGCTTTCAGCAGGGCGGCTTCGATTTCCGTCGCCTTGCCGTCGCATTCCACCCGCGCCGTGCGCGGTTGCAGGCCGATCAATTGTTCGATGGCGCCCGAGGTGCGTGATTTGGCGCGCGCTTCCAGCAATTTGCCCAGGCGCACCAGGGTGACCACGGCGGCGCTGGCCTCGAAGTAGAGGGGGCCACCGAGCAAGACCATGTAAACGCTGAAAAAATAGGCCGCGCTGGTGCCCAGGGTGACCAGCACGTCCATGTTGGCGCCGCCGCCGCGCAGGCTATTCCAGGCACCCGTATAGAAGCGTTTTCCCGCCCAGAACTGCACCGGTGTGGCGAGCAGCCATTGCAGCCAGGGCGGCATCCAGGACACGTGGTGCGCACCGGCCAGCATCGGGATCATCTGCGCCAGCAAGGGCAGGGTGAACAGCGCGGAAATGGCGAAAACCCGCAGTTCGTGCTGGTATTCGGCGGCCTTGCGCGCTTTTTCCTCGGCGCGGCTGGTTTCCGTGATCGGACTGGCGGAAAAACCCGTGCGCGCCACCGCCGCGATCACCCCGGCTTCGTCGATCAGGCCCGTCCGATAGGTGACGCGCGCCTTCTCGGTGGCCAGATTGACCCGCGCCTCGACACCGGGCTGGGCGTTGAGCACCCGCTCCAGGCGGGTGGAGCAGGCAGCACAGGTCATGCCAGCGATGGCCAGGTCGAGGGTGCAGGTAGCGCCGGCGCCGTCGCCGGCGAGTTCAAAAGACGCCGGCGACGGCGCCGGTGCTACAGGGGTGGCCACGCCGCACCCCCTACCTGTCTGGCCAGTTCCAGCATGGCTTCCTCCGATGCCGAGGTGAGCGTCAGCGTCTCCGCATTGACCGCCTGGGTGAAGTTGCGTCCCAGCGAGCGGGTGTAGGCGGGGTCGTAGTGCTTGAGCAGCAGTTCGGCCACCAGGCCGTCCCACTGCCCGGCATGGGCCAGGGCTTTCCAGGATTCCACTTGGGCACGGCCCTGGATTTCCAGCAGGCAATCCAGCTTGTGGCTGAGGGCCGTGGGGTCGGCGAGGAAGTGGGCATATTCCCCTCTCAGGATTTCCACGCGCACCGGAATGTCGGCGTTCAGGTTGAGGCAGGCGCTTTCCCGCATCCGGCCGAGCAGCGCTTCCGGTGTTTGCAGGTTGCCGATCTTTTTGCTCTCGGATTCCACGAACACCGGCCGGGCCGGGTCGAAGCGGCGTAGTGCGTCCCAGACCCCGCTCTCGAAGCCTTTTTGCGAGGGCTGCGGACGATCCGGGTAAGCCCCCAGCACCGAGCCCATGTGCGCGGCCAGGTCTTCCAGATCGAGCACCTGGGCGCCGACCTGGCGCAGCGCGCGCAGGAAGCGGCTTTTGCCGACGCCGGTGGGGCCGCACACCACGCGGAAATTGAATAGGGCGGGCAGACGCTCCAGTTCGCCAATAACCTGGCGGCGATAGGCTTTGTAGCCGCCTTCCAGTTGTGCCGCCTGCCAGCCGATGGCGCGCAGTATGGTGGTCATCGCGCCGCTGCGGTTGCCGCCGCGCCAGCAGTAAATCAGCGGGCGGTAGGCTTTGGGCTTGTCGGCGAAATGGCCTTCCAGATGCCCGGCGATGTTGCGCGAGACCAGGGCCGCGCCAGCCTTCTTGGCGTCGAAGGCGGAGGACTGTTTGTGCAGCGTGCCGATGCGGGCGCGTTCCTCGTTGTCCAGCACCGGCAGGTTGATGGCGCCGGGCGCGTGGTCTTCGGCGTATTCGGCGGGCGAACGGGTGTCGATGATTTCGTCGAAGCCGAACAGGCCTTCGATGCCCACCACGGCTTCCCGGCGTTGCGGAGGGGTTATTCGGCCCGCTGGCGGGCCTCCTGCGGTGCGTGTCATTTGTCGCGCAGGATGCGGGCTTTCTCGCGCTGCCATTCGCGGTCTTTCTCGGTCGCGCGCTTGTCGTGCAGTTTCTTGCCCTTGGCCAGGCCGATTTCCAGTTTGATGCGGCCTTTGGTGTAGTGCAGGTTGATCGGCGCCAGGGTGTAGCCGGCCACTTTGACCTTGCCGATCAGCTTCTTGATTTCCTGCGCATGCAGCAGCAACTTGCGCGAGCGGGTCGGGTCCGGATGGATGTGGGTGGAGGCGGTGGGCAGCGCGCTGATGTGGCAGCCGACCAGCCAGACTTCCCCCTGTTTCACCACAACATAGGCTTCTTTCAACTGCGCGCGGCCGGCGCGAATGGCCTTCACTTCCCAGCCCTCCAGCACGACGCCCGCCTCGTAGCGTTCCTCGATGAAGTATTCGTGGAAGACTTGTCGGTTGTCGATGATGCTCATGGGGTCGTGGCTGGGTGGGGCGGGGAGGGCAGCGGAGTTTCGCGCTATTCGTGCTATTTTACCGGCCCCTCAAGCCCGTTGCTTCCACAGATGGCCAAAGTCGTTAAATCTGTTCTGGTGCCCTACTCGGCGGCGGAGATGTTCGCACTGGTCGATGGGGTCGAAGACTATCCCCAGTTCCTGCCTTGGTGCGGCGGCACCGAACTGCTCCGGCGCGATGAAACCGTCACCGAGGCCACCATCCATATCAGTTATCTGCACGTGAAGCAGCATTTCACGACAGAAAACGCCAAACGCATTCCCGAGGAAATGGGAATACGCCTGAAAAACGGGCCGTTTCGCAAGCTGGAAGGCGCCTGGTATTTCAAACGGTTGGCGGAGTCCGCCTGCAAGATCGACTTCGAGCTGCATTACGAGTTCTCCAGCAGCTTGCTGGAGAAGGTATTGGGACCGGTGTTCGGCATGATTACCAACAGCCTGGTGGATGCCTTCGTGCACCGGGCGGAAAACGTTTACGGCGCGCGCTAAGTTACCAACGATGAGCAAGCAAATTCAGGTTGAGGTGGTGTACGGCCGGCAAGACCGCCAGAAGGTTGCACGAATCAGCCTCAACGAAGGCGCGAGCGTGCGCGAAGCGGTGGAGCATTCCGGCCTGCTGGCCGAGTTCCCGGAGATCGACTTGGCGAAGAACCGGCTGGGCATCTGGAACAAGCTCGCCAAGCCGGATGCTGTGCTGCGCGACCAGGACCGTGTGGAAATCTACCGCCCGCTGATCGCCGACCCCAAGGAAGTGCGCAAGCAGCGCGCGGCGGAAGGCAAGGCGATGAAGAAGGGTGGCGGCGAGATTGCCGGGGAGTAGAGGGTGCGCCGGCGTCTCGCCGGCCTCGTTTTTCTAATCAGGCCTGGGAGGCCGGCGAGACGCCGGCGCTACACGTTCAATTCAGGCAATTCTCCGCGATAGCCCGACCGGCGCGTTCCATTTCCGCCTGGCGCGCCGCCGCATCGAGAACTCGGGTCTGGCCCTGCGCGTCAACCGTGGTGAGGCGCGTATTCATGCGTTGCAGCAGTTCCAGGTTGCCGCGCGCGCGCTGGCAGTTTTCCGCTTTGCGATGCGCTTCTTCCTCGCTGGCGGCTTGCTTCCTGGACGCCTCCTCGCGTGTTTTTTCCTGTTCCATACGCTTGTGCGCTGCCCGATCCGCCTCCCGCCGGCGCGCTTCTTCCGCCTGTGTTTCGGCGGCTTTGGAGGTCAGCGGATTGAACTGCTTGGGAATGCTGCTGGACGGGAAGTGATCACCGTAGTGGACTTTGCCCTGGGCGTCAGTCCACTTGTAGATTTCCGCCCCGGCTGGCAGCGCCAGCACGGCTAACAGCAAGGTGATTCCAGGGCGGAACAAGGCAGCTTACTTCAGTTCGGTGCCGGGGTAGGCCAGTTGCGCCATACCGCGCGCGACCTGATCGGAAGCGAATCTGGCCTGCTTGATCACGGCCTCGCTCTCACCCGCCTTGGCCGCTTCCTTCGCCGCCTTGAAGGCTTTATCGGCGGTGGTCCAGAGGGCAAATTTGGCCTTGGCGGCTTTCACATCGGCCTCGGCCTGCGCCAGTGCCTGCTGAGCGGCATCGCTGAGTAGCGGCTTGGCCGGGGCCGGTGTGGCTTCGGTGGTCTTGGCGGGGGCGCTGCTGCAAGCGGACAGGGCGAAAGTGGCCAAACCAATGAAAGCCAGGGTTGCGAGTTTGTGTTTCATGGATGTCTCCTGTTCAAACTGTGGGGGGGTGGATAGGCGGAAATACACACGCTGGAATAAGCGCCCCCGAGAACGCCGCTGCGCGGCGTTCTCCCCCCGAGGGGGCCAAGAAAGTCTTGGGGCGGCCCGGCGTGTTTCTTGAGAGCGGCCGGGCGAACTTAAGTCGCGTGGCTGCTAGCGTCAACCGGTTTTCCGGCAATTGTTGGCCAATTGGTAGCTATTCACCAGGCGCTTGGAAAGACATGTACCGGTAGTTCGGGCGGCGCTTCTGTACCATGCGGGCTCGTTCCCGATTTCACGTGATTCATGGCCATCAAAGCAACCATCTTCAAAGCCGATCTTCAGATCGCCGACATGGACCGCAACTATTACGCGGACCACACCTTGACCCTGGCCAAGCAGCCTTCCGAAACCGACGAACGCATGATGGTGCGCTTGCTCGCCTTCGTCCTGCATGCGAGCGAGCAGCTCAGTCTTGGTAAAGGCCTGTGCCTGGATGACGAGCCGGATCTCTGGCGCCGCGATCTCACCGGCGCCATTGAACTGTGGATCGACGTCGGCCTGCCCGATGAAAAATGGACGCGCAAGGCCTGTGGCCGAGCCGAGCAGGTGGTGGTGGTTAGCTACGGCAGCCGCGCCGCCGACATCTGGTGGGAGCAGAACCGTGCCAAGCTGGGCAAACTGGCCAACCTCGCGGTACTCAATCTGGCACCGGAAGCGACCAGGAGTCTGGCTGCCCTGGCGCGGCGGACCATGCGCCTGCAATGTACGTTACAAGATGGCCAGGTCTGGGTCACCGATGGCCAGGACAGCGTCAGCATTCAACCCGTTTATCTGAAAAACCATGCAACCAATTGATTTTCAATTGCGCGGCGAATTTATTGAACTGTGCAATCTGCTCAAACTGGCCGGTGTTGCCGACAGCGGTGGTCGTGGCAAAGCGCTGGTTGCCGCCGGTGAAGTGACCCTCGATGGCCGGCTGGAAAGCCGCAAAACCGCCAAGGTGCGCGCCGGCCAGGTGGTGGAGTGTGGCGGGGTGCGAATTGCTGTTCGCGCCGCCGTCGGTATGATTTCGCCCGTTTCCCCAAATCAATCATTACGGAGTTCTGCCATGCCTCACCCCCTCGCGGGCCTGCCCGCCCCCGCCGAAGTCCTGATCGACGTGGCCGCGCTGCTCGCCGCTTATCACAATCAACCCGATGTCAGCATTGCCTCCCAGCGCGTTGCTTTCGGCACCAGCGGCCATCGCGGCAGCGCCTTCAACCTGAGCTTCAACGAAGCCCACATCCTCGCCATCACCCAGGCGGTATGCGAATACCGCGCCGGTGCCGGCATCACCGGCCCTTTGTTATTGGGCATGGACAGCCATGCCCTGTCGGCTCCGGCGCAACAGACCGCCATCGAGGTGCTGGCCGCCAACGGCGTCGATACCCGCATCCAGAGCCATGGCGGCTACACGCCGACGCCAGTGATCTCGCGAGCCATCCTGGTCCACAACGCGGACCCGGCGGCAGCGCGTGGCGATGGCATCGTCATCACCCCCTCGCACAATCCGCCGCGCGATGGCGGCATCAAGTACAACCCGCCCAACGGCGGCCCGGCCGACACCGACGTCACCGGCTGGATAGAGGACCGCGCCAACGCCCTCATGGCCGACGGTAACCGAGAGGTAAAGCGGCTTCCTTATGGCCAGGCGCTGGCGAAGGTGGCCCAGGAAGACTTCGCCACGCCCTACATTGCCGATCTGGAAAACGTCATCGACATGGCCGCCATCAAGAAAGCGGGCCTGAAGATCGGCGTCGATCCGCTGGGCGGCGCGGCGGTGGCCTACTGGAAGCCGATTGCCGAGAAATACGGGCTGAACATAGAAGTGGTGAATCCCAAGGTCGATCCCGCCTTCGCCTTCATGACCCTGGACCACGATGGCAAGATTCGCATGGACTGCTCCAGCCCGTATGCGATGGCCAGCCTGGTGAAGCTGAAAGACCGCTTCGACATCGCCTGGGGTAATGACGCCGACGTTGACCGCCACGGCATCGTCACGCCTTCCGTCGGCCTGATGAACCCCAATCACTACCTCGCGGTGGCCATCCACTATTTACTTACGCATCGCCCGGCCTGGCCCACCACGGCGGCGGTGGGCAAGACCCTGGTCTCCAGCGGCCTGATCGACCGCGTGGTGAAGGGCCTTGGACGTACCTTCCTGGAAGTGCCGGTGGGCTTCAAGTGGTTTTCCGCCGGCCTGCTCGACGGCGGTTTGTGCTTCGGCGGTGAAGAATCCGCTGGCGCCTCGTTCCTGCGCCGCGATGGCCGCGCCTGGACCACCGACAAGGACGGCATCATCCTGGGCCTGCTCGCCGCCGAAATTACCGCCGTCACCGGCGCGGACCCCGGCCGCTACTACCAGAAGCTCGCCGCCCAACATGGCACGCCGTATTACCTGCGCATCGACGCCGCCGCCACCCCGGCACAGAAGGCCGCGTTCAAACAACTCACCCCGGAAAAGGTGGCCGCCGCCACGCTGGCCGGCGAACCGATCACTGGCAAGTTCACCCGCGCCCCAGGCAACGACGCCCCCATCGGCGGCCTGAAAGTGGCCACCGAAAACGGCTGGTTCGCCGCCCGCCCCTCCGGCACCGAGGACATCTACAAGATCTACGCGGAAAGCTTCAAGAGCGCCGAACACTTGCAAGCCATTATCAAGGAAGCGCGGGAGATCGTCAGCGCGGCGCTGGGCTGAAGGCTGACCGATGCGCCGGCAGGTTGGTGTTTCAAGTTATTCCCTGGAGCCGGCGGCAAACCGGTTGATCAGGTTTTCTGGCTTTCTTCGTACAGCGACGGGGTGATGCGGGCGGAGGCCAGGTAGTCGCGCAGGTTCTTGATGTCCTGTTTGCCGAATACGTTGCTGTGGTGCGGGTGGTGCAGGATGCCCTCGACACCGTTCAGCAGCACGCGATAGCGCGCGCCCTGGATGGGCTCCACGCTTGCGCCTAGATGGTGCAGCAGGGATTCAATGTCGCGCCAGTGGATGTTGCCGCTGATTGGGTCCTGAAAGATGGCGTGGATCAGATGATCATGTTTATGGCTCATGGCTGTCGCTCCGCTGGTGGTGTCGATTGAGTGGATGAACCAGACGCTTCGCCATGGCTTTCAGCGCCTGGATCATCAGGTAGCGGGAATAATCGCCATATTGGAGCTTGTCCGCCATCAATTCCAGATGCTTTCGGGGCAGCGTTCTGCTCTTTGGCAAAACCTGGAGAAACAGGCGTTGGCTGGCGCTGGGAAACAACAGGGTGCGTAGGCGGTTGGCGTGGTCGAAAGCGCGGCTGATTTCCCGGTAGCGCGTCTGGTAAAGGGGCAGGACATCCGCACCGCCGCGGGCAGACGCTTCGATGATCGCTTCCGCCGCATAGAGGCCGCTTAACATGGCAAACGCGATGCCTTCGCCGGTAATGGGGTCCACCAGTCCGGCGGCATCGCCGCAGAGCAGGACATTGCGGCGGCCGGGTACCTTGCGGTAGTCGCCGAAGGGCAGGTAGTGGCCCTTGATCCTGCCCTCCGGAACGGAGCCGAAGCGCGCCGCCAGAAACCCGTGGAATCCCTTTTTCAGCTCGGGGTTCTTCGCGTGTAGCCCGCCGATGCCGACCGTGAGCGAGTCTTTCTTGGGAAACACCCAGCCATAGCCCCAGTGCGCCAGGCCGAAATGGATTTCCGGGTCATCGACGCGGTCCGGGTGCCGCGCCCGGTCGACTTCCATTTCCAGCGCAAAGGCTACCCTGCTCGAATCGAAGAACTGCCCAAACAGGGTTTTTGCGACCAGGCTGTTGACGCCGTCGGCACCGATCAGGGTGTCGAAAGTCAATGCCTCGCCGGAGCATAGATGGCAGGTTTTTTCGCGGATATCCAGGCTGACGACCGCATCGCCGAGGTAGACCGCCGCGCCGCGGCCGATGGCCTGGTCGAGCAGGAAGTGATCAAAATCCAGTCGCCGGGTGAAAAACAACTCGCTGAAATCCACGACTTCGTTGAGCAGCCTGCCTTGGTGCAGGAACTTCACGCCATGCGAAACGTGGTTGATGATCGTGTCCCAGGGTTGCTCGAAGATGCGTTGATAAACCTTTTTGCTGCGCAACGTGAGCAGGCCACCGCAGAGTTTGTCGCGTGGAAACACCGCCTTGTCGATCAGACCGACATCGACGCCGTGCCTTGCCAGGGTGTGGGCGGCGGCGGAACCGGCGGGGCCGCCGCCGATGACGAGAACCTGGTGATGGCGTTTCACGAAAGGGGCCGCGCTGTTTTCGGATAGGTGCCATGAGTGTAGCGGCAACCAGGAGAATGCCCCATCGCATTGGCCAGCAAAACAGCCGGCTGGAAGCCGGCGCTACATGTGCGGTGGCCCCCATCCCATTGACCCTGCTTGGGACGGGGCTGTTGCATGACATCCATCAAGGCCTGATCGGACATACTGGCGGACCATGCGCGCTCTTTTTTAGGAGGACTTTCCATGCAAGTTCAGATTCCGGTTCACGACCACACCACCGCCGATGCCATCTATCCCTTCGATGCGCGTGGCATTGCCAAGCGTTTCCGCCACGCAGCCATCTTTGGCGCGCTCGATGCGCTCAATCCCGGCGAGCGCATGCGCTTCGTCAATGACCACAACCCCATTCCTCTGTTGCAACAAATGCAGGCGCGCTATGGCGAGCGGGTCGAGATCAACTACCTGGACCAGGGGCCGCAGGGTGTGATGATCGACTTCATCGTCAAGTAAGTTCGTGCTGGTCGCCCTTCTGGTTGCCACCCTGATCGCGCTGTTCGCCGGGCAGGCGCTGCCCAAGGCGATCGGCGCGGCGCCCACTTTCTGGGCGCATCTGGTGCTGGCACTCGGGGTGATGACCCTGATCACCGCCGCCATGCAGCACTTCGTGCCGGTGCTTACGCGCGGGCGTGGCCCCGGTCGCTGGACGGCGCGCCTGCCCGGGTTGATGGCGGCGGCGGGCGCGCTGGCGCTGACGGTGTTTGCCGGCTGGCTGGATTTCATCTGGGTGACGGCGGCGGCCGTACTGGGGCTGGTTGGCGCCGTGGCGATGATCATGTGGATGCTCGCCCGCGCCCGCCAAACCCTGGGGCGCCCGCACCCCGGTCTGGATTGGTACGTCGCGGCAATGGCCTGCCTGGCGCTGGGCCTGATGGCCGCTCTGCTGATTCCGCTGTTGCCCGAATGGCATGCGCCGTTGCGGGTGTTTCACCTCCATATCAATCTGTATGGGTTTGTCGGCCTGACCGCGGTGGGCACCTTGCAGGTGCTCTTGCCGACCGCCGCTAATCTACCCGACCCCCAGGCCGCTTCGCGCCTGCGTGGCGACCTGAAATGGGCGCTGGCCGGCAGCCTGATTCTGGCTATCGGCCAGGCCTGGTTGCCACCCTTCGCCTGGTTGGGCGGCGCCCTCTGGGCCTGGGTGCTGGGGCACATGGGGCTGGCCTGGTGGCGGCTGTATCGGCCGCACCTCCTGGGCTTGCATGGCGCCGCGCCGGTGCTGTTAGCGGCCACCCTGGGCTTCGCCTTCGCCCTGATTGGAACGCTGCTGGAAATCGGCTCGCCTCTGACCTTGTTCTTGCCGGGCTTCCTGATGCCCCTGATCACCGGCGCCGCCGGCCAACTGGCGCCGGTGTGGACTGAGCCCACCCGCCCGACCGCCTGGCATAACGAAGCACGTCAACGGCTGACCCGCTGGAACGGCCTGCGCGCCGTGCTATTCCTGACGGCGGCGCTACTGCCGCTGTTCGGTTATAAGTGTTCTGGCATGCCGGCCTTGACCGCGCTCGCTTGGTTCGGCATCGTGTTGGCTTTGTGGCTTTCAAGAGAATGATGTCTTAAATGTTGCCGGATTACGTGCATACTTTCGGCCAGTGGCTGCTCGCCAAGCATGGCGAGCGGGTGCACAAGATCGCTCTGGATGTGGGCTTCACCTGCCCGAATCGCGACGGCAGCAAGGGCATCGGCGGCTGCACCTTCTGCAATAACGCTTCGTTCAGCCCCAATGGCCGCGAATCCGTACCCCTCTACGATCAGATCGATTCCGGCCGTAGCGGCATCGACCGCTGTACCCGCGCCAAAAAATACCTCGCCTATTTCCAGGCTTACACCAACACCTACGCCGATGTGCAGAGCTTGCGCGTCCTCTACGACCAGGCACTGGGCGTCGAAGGCATGATCGGGTTGTCGGTGGGTACGCGGCCGGATTGCGTGCCGCCGGCCGTGCTTGATCTTCTTGCGGAGTACCACGACAGAGGCATGGAAGTCTGGCTGGAGTTAGGCCTACAGTCCGCGTTCGACGAAAGCCTGGAAAAAGTGAATCGGGGCCACGGCCTGAAGGAATATATCGAGACCACCATCGCCGCGCGCCGCCTCGGCATCCCGGTCTGTACCCATCTGATCGTCGGAATGCCGGGCGAAGATGGCTGGCACTGCCGCGAGAGCCTGGACATCGTATTGGACATTGGCACCGACGGCCTCAAGTTGCATCCGCTGCATGTGGTCAAGGGGACACAACTGGCTAACCAGTGGCGGCGTGGGGAATACCAGCCGCTACCGGTGCAAGAGTATGTGAACATCGCCGCCGATCTGATTGAGCGCACGCCCTGGCAAGTGGTTTACCACCGCATCACCGGTACCGCGCCGGCCACGCTGCTATTGGCCCCCGCTTGGTGCAGCCAGAAGTGGCCGGTGGTGAATGCCGTGGTCGCTGAATTGCGCCGGCGCGGGACCTGGCAAGGACGTAAAGCCACGCCTTATCAAAGGGCTACGGAAGAGGATAGGAAAATAAGTGCCTGCATTGCTTGAACTCATCTGTCCGGCCGGTAGCCTGCCCGCGCTCAAGGCCGCCGTCGATAACGGCGCCAATGGCGTTTATCTAGGCCTCAAGGACAACACCAACGCGCGCAATTTTGCCGGCCTCAACTTCGATGCGAAGTCATTGGCCGTGGGCATCCGCTATGCCCACGACAAGGGGGTCAAGGTGCTCATGGCCCTCAACACCTATCCGCAACCAGCCACCCTGCCGCGCTGGCACCAGGCTGTTGATATCGCCGCCACCACGGGGCTTGATGCCATCATCCTGGCTGACCCCGGCCTCATGGCCTACGCGCGCAAGACTCATCCGAATTTGCGTCTGCATCTCTCGGTGCAGGGTTCGGCCACCAGCTACGAGGCGGTGAATTTCTACCGGGAACGCTTTGGTATTCAACGCGCCGTGTTGCCGCGCGTTTTGTCGCTGCCGCAGGTGGAGAACGTGGTGAACAATACCGACGTGGAAATCGAATTGTTCGGCTTCGGCGGCCTGTGCGTGATGGTGGAAGGGCGCTGCCTGCTTTCTTCCTACGCCTGCGGCGATTCGCCCAACACCTTCGGCGCCTGCTCGCCCGGCCACGCGGTGCGCTGGCAACAGACGCCCAAGGGCATGGAAACCCGGCTGAATGGCGTGCTGATCGACCGCTATGCCGACAACGAAAAAGCCGGTTACCCGACGCTGTGCAAGGGCCGCTTCGATGTCCAGGGCGAGACCTATTACGCCCTGGAAGAACCGACCAGCCTCAACAGCATGGAAATGCTGCCGGAGATGGCGCGGCTGGGGATCGCCGCGATCAAGATCGAAGGCCGCCAGCGCAGCCCCGCCTATGTCGCCCAGGTGACGCAAGTCTGGCGCGCCGCCATCGACGCGGTGAAGAAAGCGCCGCAAACCTTCAAGCCAAACCCCGCCTGGATGGCGCAACTCAACAAGGTTTCCGAGGGCAGCATGAGCACCCTCGGGGCGTATTACCGGCCTTGGAAATGAATTGGGTGGGGCTTGTGGCGATGGCGCTACAGGCGGTCCACCGGCCGTACCGCCTCACGCCTCACGCCTCACGGACACAATGAAACTCTCCCTCGGTCCCCTCCTTTACTACTGGTCACGCGAAGACACCCTGGCCTTCTATGAAGAGGCCGCCGGCTGGCCGGTCGACAGCCTCTATCTCGGTGAAACCGTCTGTTCGCGTCGCCACTTGCTGCGCCTGCCGGACTGGCTGGACCTGGCGGAAAAGCTCACCGCCGCCGGCAAGGAAGTGGTGCTTTCCACTCAGACCCTGATCGAATCGGAGTCCGACCTCAAGGCGCTGCGCAAGATGGTCGCCGACGGCCGTTTCCTGGTCGAGGCCAACGAGTGGGGCGCGGTGCGCCTGCTGGCGGAGAAGGGCGCGCCCTTCGTGGCCGGGCCGACGCTCAATGCCTACAACCCGGACACCCTGGCCATCCTCGCCGAGTCGGGCGCGAAACGCTGGGTGCCGCCGGTGGAAATGCCGCGCGAGATGGTCAAAGCCATGTTGGCGGCGACGGCGGTTCCTGAAAGCATGGAAACCGAGCTGTTCGCCTACGGCCGCCTGCCGCTGGCGTTCTCGGCGCGTTGTTTCACCGCGCGCCACTACAACCTGCAGAAGGACGATTGCCAGTTCCGCTGCCTCGACCACCCCGACGGGCTGACCATGCGCACCCGCGAGGGCGATGACTTTCTCACTTTGAACGGCATCCAGACCCAATCCGCCAAAGTGATGAGCCTGGCGCACCGGATCGACGAACTCCATACGGCTGGCATCGACCTCCTGCGCCTTTCGCCGCAGTCGCGGCATATGGGGCGGGTGGTGGAAGTATTCCGCGCCCTGCTGGCGGGCGACATCGCCGCCTCCGCCGCGCCGGAAAAACTCGACAAGCTCATGCCAGGCCAACCCTGTGACGGCTACTGGCTGGGCGAAGCGGGGATGGCCTATCACCCGATGTAGTGCCGACGTAGGTTGGGCAAAGCGCAGCGTGCCCAACAAACCGTCGCAATGTTGGGCACGCTGCGCTTTGCCCAACGAATTACCCGGAAACCGCCATGAAACTGCCCAACTTCCCCAAACCCATCGCCCGCTTTGTATCCACCCTGCCGTCTTGGCCGGCTTCGCGCGCCTTTGTCGCGGCCGGCAACCTGGTGGCCTGGCCTTCCTTGCGCGATCTGGATTGGTCGCATGTTGCCGGCCGCCGCTTTCGTGTGCAGGTGAGCGATCTTGGGCTGAAGCTGTATTTCTCCGTGCATGCCAACGGCTTCCGCGCCCTGCACAACGGCCTGGCCGATGTCACCTTCACCGCCACCGCCCAGGATTTCGCCCGTCTGGCGCTACGCCTGGAAGACCCAGACACCCTCTTCTTCAACCGCCGCCTGCTGATCGAGGGCGATACCGACCTAGGTTTGACGGTGAAGAACATGCTCGACGCGGTGGAACTGGAAACCGCCGCCGCCGGCATGCCCGGAGGGATGGGGCGGGTGGTCATGAAATTGCGCCATTTGGCATTGAAGTAGTGGTAGCGCCAGCTTCCTTGCCGACGCATAAACAGCCGGCTGGAAGCCGGCGCTACAAAGGAAAAACCATGTCCTTCCCCGATTTTTTCGCTCAGATATCCCCCATGGCCCTGCATGACGGCCTGGCCGAAGTGTTGGGCGCCGCCGCTGGTGGCGTCATCGAATACCGCTACGAAGATGCCGTGCGCCTGGCCGGACATTCTTGCCCCACGGTGGCGGGCGCCTGGCTGCTGGCCCGGCATGGCCTGGCCGCGCTCTACCCGGATTCCCCACCGGAGCGCGGCCAGATTCGCGTAGAACTGCGCGCAGCCCAGGATGCCGGGACGACCGGCGTGGTGGGCAGCGTGCTGGGCCTGATCACCGGCGCGGCGGGGGAAGGCGGCTTCAAAGGCCTGGGTACGCGGTTTGTGCGCCGTAACCTGCTGACTTACGGCGTGGCTCTACCAGCCGAAGTACGTTTTACCCGGCTGGATAACGGCGCCGCCGTGCTGCTCACCTATCACCCGGAAGTCGTACCCCCGGCCGCCGCGATGCAGGCATTGATGCCTCGTGTTGTCAGCGGCCTGGCCGATGCCTTCGAGTGCGCCGAATTCGCGCGGCTCTGGCAGGAGCGGGTGCGGCGGATTTTGCTGGAACAGGCGGATGATCCAGCGCTGATGAGGTGCGGGCCCGAGGGTATGGCGTAGGAGCGGACCGTGTCCGCGATTGCGAGCGTGCTTATCGCGACTCGGCCCGCCCCTACCTGATGCCCGCCAGCAACCCGTGATAGACCTTGAGCCGGCTAGCCAAAATGCTGCCGGTTTTTGCTGCTTCCAGCACGGCGCAACCAGGCTCCTTGAGGTGCCGGCAGTTGTAGAAGCGGCATTGGCCGTGGCGGCTGCGGATCTCCGGAAAGGCCGCCATGAGACTGGCCTGATCGAGATGCTTGAGGCCGAATTCCTGCATCCCGGGGGAGTCGATCAAGGCGCCGGCGCCACTGGGTAAGCGAAATAAACGCGCATGGGTGGTCGTGTGCTTTCCAGCGTCCAGAGCCAGTGAGATTTCGCCGGTGGTGGCGTTGGCGTCAGGCACCAGGCGGTTGAGCAGGGTACTTTTTCCCACCCCGGAGGCGCCCACCAGCACGGTGGTATGGCCCGCAAGCCGCTGTGCCAGCGCGGCCACCTCTTCCCGCGCCGATACTTGCAACAACGGATAGCCGAGGTCGATGTAGGGCGCCAGGCCGCGCGCCAGCGCTTCGGTTTCTGGCAGATCGGCCTTGTTCAGCACGATCAAGGCGGGTATGTCCGCGACCTCGCAAGCCACCAGACAGCGAATCAAGAGTTCCTCGTGGAACGCTGGCACCGCCGCCACAATGATCGCGGCCTGATCGACATTGGCGGCGAGCAGCTTGCTGCGGAATTCGTCGGAGCGATAAAGCAGGTTGCGGCGCGCGGCGATGCTTTCGATGACGCCACGGCCGGCACTGGTGGAGGCGAACTTCACGTTGTCGCCACACGCCACGCCCCCTTTCTTGCCGCGGGTGACGCATTCGACAATGCCGCAGTGGCCACCTTCGCCGCCCTCCACCAGGAAATGGTGGCCGTGGACAGCGACGACCGTGCCCCGCATCAAAGTTCGAACAGCGCGTCGATCTTGGCGGCGCAAATAAAGTCGGATTCGGACAGGCCGTTGATGGCATGGGTGAGGTATTCCACCCGGCAGGTGTTGTAGCCCACCGCCAGGTCAGGGTGGTGGCCCTGCTGATGCGAAACCCAGGCCACGGCGTTGACGAAGGCCATGGTGAGGTAGTGGTCGGCAAACTTGAAGTCGCGGCGTAGTTTGCCATCCGCCACCCGCCAGTCGCCGGCGAGCCTGGGCATGAGGGCCGTGATTTCATCTTGCGTGAGGGGCGGAATGCCGCCTTCGCAGGGTTTGCACTTGCCTTTGGCGAGGTCGCAGAAGGTATCGGCCATCGTGTCGCGCCTTATTTGAACTTGTAGAACGCGCCGTTCAGGTGCGCGCCGATGTTCAGTTCGTCTTCCGGGAACAGGGTGTTGCCCAGGTTGGCGTTGCAGGTGGTGATCATCTGGGCCAGGCTGGCTGCGGATTTCACACGGCGGTTGGCGCGGGTGTAGATCTTGTTGGCATCGCCGTTGAAGCGGGCGGCGTGGCAGGCAGAGCATTGCTTGTCGAGGAGGGCTTTGCCGGCTTTGGCGTCGCCCTTGTCAAACGGGGCGGCGAAGGCGGGGGTGGCGCACAGGGCAAGGAGGGCGATCAGGGTCTTCATGGGAATCCTCTCGGGTCAAGTAAAAGACGTCGGCTGGGAGCCAGCGCTACAGGGCTCAAACGGGTTGGGGAATGGTTTTTACCCGATCATGGTACTCAAGTTTTGCGATCCGTTCGACCGCTTTCGGGTGGCTGTCATAGAACAGTGAGTAGATCGGGTCCGGCGTCAGCGTGGCGGCGTTGTCGCGATACAGCCGCACCAGGGCGGTGATCAGGTGTTCGGGCTCGCTGTGGCTGGCGGCGAAGGCGTCGGCCTCGAACTCGTGTTTGCGCGAGTAAAGGCTCATCAGGGGCGTCAGCGGGAACAGGAATACCGGCAGGACCAGGAAGAACAGGGCCAGTGTGGTGGCGTCCGTGGGTGAGACGACGCCGAGGCCGGCATGGAACCAGGCCGCTTGTTTCAGCCAGGCCAGCAGCGCCAGCAGCCCCAGCGAGAGCACGAACATCAGGGTGATACGCTTGATGATGTGGTGGTGCTTGAAATGCCCCAGTTCATGCGCCAGCACGGCCTCGATCTGCTCCGGGTTCAACTGGGTCAGCAGGGTGTCGAAGAAGACGATGCGCTTGTTGCGGCCCAGCCCGGTGAAATAGGCGTTGCCGTGGCTGGAGCGGCGCGAGCCGTCCATCACGAAGACGCCGCTGGCAGTAAAGCCGGCGCGCTGCAACAGGGCTTCGATGCGGGCTTTCAGGGCGGCGTCCCCCAGGGGGGTGAATTGGTTGAACAGGGGCGCGATCACGGTCGGGTAGAGCATCAAGACGGCCAGGTTGAAGCCCATCCACACCCCCCAGACCCACAGCCACCAGGCTTCGCCCATGATGCCCATGAGCATAAGCACCAGCAGGATCAGCGGGCCGCCGATGGCCAGGCCGAGCAGCGTTTGTTTGGCCAGATCGGCGACAAAGCCGCCAGCGGTCTGCCGGTTGAAGCCAAAGCGCGCTTCGATGACGAACTGGTGATAGAGATTGAGCGGCAGTTCCACCACGGCGCCGATCAGGAACAGGCCGAGTAGCAGGGTAGTACCGGCAAACAGCGGTGAAAGACGGGGTATGAGCAGATCGTTGAGCCATTGCAGGCCGCCCCCCAGGGTAAAAACCAGCAACAGGCCGGCTTCGACCACGAGGTGAAATAGCCCCAGGCGCGCTTTGGCCAGGGTGTAGTCCGCGGCCTTGCGATGTTCTTCGACCGGAATGCGGGCGGCGAATACTGCCGGTGGCAGTTCGCGGTGCCGCCAGACATGGCGCATCTGGCGCAGCAACAACCATAGCTTGAGGCCGATGGCGAGGCTAAGGGCGGCGAGAAAAATGCTTTGAAATGAAGGCATTAGGAGCGCTTTCTACGAGAGGCGGGCGATTATGCCACAATGCCCGCCCCGCCCTTCAGGGCCGTAAAGGATCAATAAACGTGGCACAGAACGATACCCACCTGGTCTGGATCGACATGGAAATGTCTGGTCTGAAACCTGATAGCGACAGCGTCCTGGAAGTGGCGCTGATTGTCACCGACAAGAACCTCAATCTGGTCGAGGAAAGCCCGGTGCTGGTGGTGCACCAGCCCGATACCGTACTGGACGCGATGGACAACTGGAACAAGGGCACCCACGGTAAATCCGGGCTGATCGACAAGGTCAAAGCCTCCACACTCGGCGAAGCCGAGGTGGAAGCGCAAATGATCGAATTCATGAAAAAGCATGTGGGGGAACGCAAGTCGCCCATGTGCGGCAATTCCATCTGCCAGGACCGCCGTTTTCTCGCCCGCCACATGCCCAAGCTGGAAGCCTATTTCCACTACCGCAACCTGGATGTCTCCACCCTGAAGGAACTGGCCGCCCGCTGGCGTCCGGAACTCAAGGACGGCTTCAAGAAGGCCAACAGCCACACTGCCCTGGCCGACATCCAGGAATCCATTGAAGAGTTGAAGTATTACCGCGATCACTTCATTCGGATGAGTGCATAAACGTAGGCTGCGCCGCGCGCACCGACCATGTATCCGCGGTGCGCAGGGCGCACCCCACTGTAAGAAAGGACACCCATGAAACCTGGAACGCCCTTCGTCATCGAAGTCAATCCACGCCTTCCGCGCCGTCTCGCGCGTTTATCCGAACTGGCGGAAAACCTCTGGTATGCCTGGGATCGCCCCACGCGTACGCTGTTCGCGCGCCTGCACCCCGGCCTCTGGGATGCCGTCGGCCACAACCCGAAGGCGTTCCTGAAGCGGGTGGACGAGGGGCGCCTGACCGAAGCGGCGGAGGACCACATCTTCCTGGGCAGCTACAACCGCGTGCTGTCTTCGTTCGACACCTACATGAGCGAGCCGCTGCGGCGCGATCTGCCGCTGGATCTGAAACCAGGCGACCTGATCGCCTATTTCTGCGCGGAATTCGGCTTTCATGAAAGTTTCCCGGTGTATTCCGGGGGTCTTGGCATCCTCGCCGGCGACCACTGCAAGTCGGCATCCGACATGCGCCTGCCGTTCGTGGCGGTGGGCTTGCTGTATCGCCAGGGCTATTTCCACCAGCGCATCGACAACGATGGCAACCAGATCGCCAATTACACCGATTCCGAGTTCGACGACCTGCCGATCCGTCCCGCGCTGGGCGAGGACGGTGTCGAAATCCACATCCAGATCGAATTGCCCGGCCGCAATCTGGAAGTGAAGGTATGGGAATCCCAGATCGGCCATGTCCGCCTGTATTTGCTGGATACCAATCTACCGGCCAACAGCCAGCAAGACCGCTACATCACCCACCAACTTTACGGCGGTGACAAACACACCCGGATTCAGCAGGAAATCGTGCTCGGCGTCGGCGGCATGCGCGCCCTGGTAGCGCTCGGCATCAAGCCCACCGTCTATCACATCAATGAAGGCCATGCCGCCTTTCTGGTGCTGGAGCGCATCCGCCGCAAGGTGAAAGAGGGGCTCGCCTTCCAGGCCGCGCTGGAAGCCGTGGCCGCCTCCACCGTATTCACCACCCACACCCCGGTGCCGGCCGGCCACGATCATTTCGCCGAGGACATGATCTGGGACTATTTTGGCAATTGTTGTTCCGACCTGGGCGTGTTGCGGGAAGAGTTCATGCGCTTGGGGGGGGCCGGCCACGGCCAGGAATTCAACATGACCCGCCTGGCCCTGAACGGTTCACGCCACCACAACGGCGTCTCGCGCATCCACGGCGGCGTGTCCTCGCATATTCTGGCGGACACCTGGCCGCAGATCGCCGAGGGCGAATCGCCGATGGACTACATCACCAACGGCGTGCATGTGGCGTCCTTCCTGGCGCAGGAGTGGCAGGATCTATTCGATACCAAGCTGGGTTATGAATGGCGCCGCCGCATGTGTGAGCCGGCGTTCTGGCAGAAGGTGGAGTCCATCCCGGATCACCACTTCTGGTCGGTGCACCAGGGCCTGAAGGCGCAGATGCTGAACTCGGTGCATTACCGCATCACTCAGCAGCATCTGCGCAACCACGGTTCTGAAGCGCACCTGGAGCGCATGCTCAAGTACGCCAACCCGCTCGACCCCAACGTCCTCACCATCGGCTTCGCGCGCCGCTTCGCGACCTACAAGCGCGCCACGCTGATCTTCGAGAACATGGACTGGCTGCGCCAGATCATCAAAGATGAGCATCGCCCGGTGCTGTTCATCTTTGCCGGCAAGGCGCACCCGGCCGACAAACCCGGACAGGAACTGATCCGCCGCATCCACGAGATTTCCCGCTGGCCGGAGTTCGAAGGCAAATTCCTGATGGTGGAAGGCTATGACCTCGGCTTCGCGCGCCGACTGGTGGCTGGCTGCGACGTTTGGCTCAACAACCCGATTTACCCGCTGGAAGCCTCCGGCACCTCCGGCATGAAGGCGGCCATGAACGGCGTGCTCAACCTTTCAGTCACCGACGGCTGGTGGGACGAGGGTTACGAGCCCGGCAATGGCTGGGCGATCAAGCCGGCACCCGAGTATTACGACGACGCCCGGCGCAATCGCGAGGACAGCCAGACTCTTTACGAACTGCTGCAAGACCAGGTCATTCCCCTGTACTACCGGCGCCAGGAATTGGGCTTTTCCGGGGAGTGGGTGAAGATGGCCAAACGTTCCATTTCCAGCCTGCTGCCCGCCTTCAACGCCACCCGCATGGTCATGCAGTACGCCAACAAGTTCTACGCGCCCGCCAGCCGGCAATGGCGCCGCTACTCGGAAGGCAACTTCGCCGCCGCCCAGAGTGTGGCCACCTGGAAAGCCAAGGTGCGCCTCGCCTGGGGGGGCGTCGCCCTGCGCCGTCTGGACGATCCGAAGAAACGCATCACCTTCGGCGAAAGCATGGAGATCAAGGTCGGCGCGATCCTCAATGGCCTCGCCCCGGAAGATGTCCGCGTCGAGGTGCTGATGGGCCGCGCCTCCAAGAACGGCCAGGACAAGGATATTGAAGCGGTTCCCCTGAACCCGGATTGCCGCGATGGCCAGGAATGCGTCTACAAGCTTGAACTCACCCCGGAAATGTGCGGCCGCCTGCTTTACCGTGTACGCGTTTATCCGATCCACAGCCTGCTCACCCACCCGTTCGAGATGGGATTGATGGTATGGCTGTGAACCTTGCCCCTTGAACCTATGCCCGCCTTTCTCGCCATCGGACTCGGCGCCACCTTCGGCGCCTGGCTACGCTGGGGCCTGGGGCTGTGGCTGAACCCGCTGTTCCCGACGCTGCCTTATGGCACCCTGGCGGCGAATCTGTTGGGTGGCTACCTGATCGGGCTGGCGATCGCCTTTTTCGCGCATCACCCTGGCCTGCCACCGGAATGGCGGCTATTCGCCATCACCGGGTTTCTTGGCGGCCTGACCACTTTTTCCACGTTTTCCGCCGAGGTCTTCACCCTCATCAGCCGTGGGCAACTGGCCTGGGCGTTGGCCGCTGCCTCGACGCATCTGTTCGGCTCCCTGGCCTGCACAGCGTTCGGGGTGTGGACCTTCAAACTGATTCGGGGATAGCCATGCAAACTTTTTACATTCGCTTCTACGTTCAGGAAGGCATGAAACACGGCCACCATACGATCCACGAGTGGCTGTTCGAGACCGCGCGCGGGTTGGGCATTCCTGGTGGCACGGTGTTTCGCGCCGCCGCCGGCTTTGGCCGCCATGGCTTGCACGAAGATCATTTCTTCGAGTTGGCGGGCAAGTTGCCGGAAACGGTGGAATTCTTCGCCGCGGCCGACAAGATTGCCGCGCTGATCGAGCAGGTGGGTGGCGAAGGCTTGCACCTGGTTTATGTCATGCATCCGATCAGCACGGGTGTGACCGGGGCGCAACCTCGTCGCGCTCAGGAAATGGGCTAGTGCGGTTTCGCGCCAACACCCTCGAACTCCTCGCCCCCGCCAAGACCGCCGAGATCGGCCGCGAGGCCATTTTGCATGGCGCCGACGCGGTCTATATCGGCGGGCCGGCGTTCGGTGCCCGCGCCAACGCCGGCAACCCGGTGAGCGAGATCGCCGGGCTGGTTGAAGTCGCGCATCGCTACCACGCGCGCATCTTCGCCACTCTCAACACCCTCCTGCACGACACGGAGCTGGAGCCGGCGCGGAAGCTGGTACATGAGTTGTACGACGCCGGAGTGGATGCGTTGATCGTGCAGGACATGGGCCTGCTGCAACTGGACCTGCCGCCCATCGCCCTGCACGCCTCCACCCAATGCGACATCCGCACGCGAGAGAAGGCGCGCTTCCTGGCCGAGGTGGGTTTTTCCCAGATCGTTCTGGCGCGGGAGCTGACCCTGCGGGAAATAGCGGAAATCCGCGCCGCCGTGCCGGAAGACACCGTGCTCGAACACTTCATCCACGGCGCCCTGTGCGTGGCGTTCTCCGGCCAGTGCAACATCAGCCATGCCCATACCGGCCGCAGCGCCAACCGGGGCGATTGCTCACAGGCCTGCCGCCTGCCTTATACCCTGGAAGACGAGCAGGGCAGGGTGGTGTCGTTTGAGAAACATCTGCTGTCGCTGAAGGACAACAACCAGAGCGACAACCTCAACGCGCTGATCGATGCCGGGGTGCGCAGTTTCAAGATCGAGGGGCGCTACAAGGAGGTCGGCTACGTGAAGAACATCACCGGCCATTACCGCCGGCTGCTCGATGAAATCCTGGAAAAGCGTCCTGAACTGGCGCGCGCCTCCAGCGGCCACACGCGACTGCTGTTCACCCCCAACCCGGACAAGACCTTCCATCGCGGTTCCACCGATTACTTCACGCTGGGCCGCCAGGCCGACATCGGCGCCTTCGACACTCCGGCCTTCGTCGGCCTGCCGCTGGGGCTGGTCAGCAAAATTGGCCCGGACTGGTTCGAGATCGAGGCAGAAGACGCTCTCGCCAATGGCGACGGCCTCACCTACCTGCATAAGCGCGGGGTGGTGGGGCTACAGGCGAACACGGTGGAAGCGGTCGGCAAGTCACTCTGGCGAGTCCGGCCGAACGAACCGGTGGCAACTTTGCCGGGCTTGCGGCCGGGTACGGCGCTCAGCCGCAACCGCGACCATGCCTGGGAACAAGCGCTGAACCGGAACTCGGCCGAGCGCCAGATCGACATCTGGGCCGGCTTCGCTGAAACCGCCGAAGGGTTCGAGCTGACCCTGCACGATGCCGACGGGATGAGCGCCAGCGCCAGCCTGGCCTTCGAGAAACAAGCGGCGCGAGAACCCGACAAGGCTGAAGCCACCCTGCGCGGCCAACTCGCCCGCTTCGGCGGTAGCGATTTCACTTTGCTGGAGTTGACGATAGCCTGGAGCCAGCCCTGGTTTCTGCCCGCATCAAGCATCAACAAGCTGCGCCGTGAAGCGGTGGAACGCTTGCAGGCCGCACGGGTGGCGGCCTATCAGCGCCCGCCCCGCAAGGCCGCCGTGGAACCGCCCGCAACCTACCCGGAACAGGCGCTGACCTATCTCGCCAATGTCTACAACCAGGCCGCGCGCGGGTTTTATGAGCGACACGGCGTCAAGCTGATCGCCGCCGCCTATGAAGCGCATGAGGAAACCGGCGAGGTCTCGTTGATGATTACCAAGCACTGCCTGCGCTACTCGTTCAGCCTGTGCCCGAAACAGGCCAAAGGCGTCACCGGTGTGCAGGGCCAGGTGCGCGCCGAACCGATGGCGCTGGTGAACGGCAACGAACGCCTGACCCTGAAATTCGACTGCCGCGCATGCGAAATGCACGTCATCGGCAAGATGAAGAAACACCTCCTGAAAACCCCGCCACCCACGGTGGTGCCGGTGGTGTTCCACAAGCGGCAGCCAAACTAGCAGCCTGTCGGACTTTGGAATCGTCGGCTGCGAAACGACCGCAGCGGCCCATTTTTCACCGGCTTTTTGCCCCATAGCTGGGCTATGCGGCGGCAAATCCGGCAAAAACTGGCCTCGCTGGGGCCGTTTCTCACTTTTCGACGACCAAAGTCCGACAGGCTGCTAGCCCGCATGTTGCATAAATCTGCGGTTGTTCCGCCTCGAAACCAGATTGCCGAATTTTTCGATTTTCAGGCGAAAGCCCCCCTACTCCGGCTGTTGGGTTGAAGCATGAAGTAGTTGAAGGCCAGGGTGGG
>PFJX01000083.1 GCA_002784045.1 Hydrogenophilales bacterium CG_4_10_14_3_um_filter_63_21 | reverse complement strand
AAAATCCGGTGAAAAATGGACCGCTGCGGTCGATTTGCAGCCGACGATTCCAAAGTCCGACAGGCTGCTAGCCTTGGAAAAGATGGCCCAGGCATGAGCGCGCGGCTATTCGCGGCGCTGGCGGCGCGCGAGGCCGATGCCGTGGTGTTGCACTGCGCCTCGAAAGACTGGCGTGCCGCCGCTTTGCTGGATGAAGTGGCGGCGCTGTCCGCACGTCTGGCCGACTGCCGTGTGCTCGCCGTGCTGGCGGATAACGGCCCGGAATGGGTCATCGCCGACCTGGCGGCCTTGCATGCTGGCCGCGTGCATTTGCCGCTACCCGCGTTCTTTACCCAGGAACAACTGGCCCATGCCCTCAATCATTCCGGCGCCGATGCCGTGTTGACCGACCAGCCCAGCCGCATCGAAAGCCTCAACCTTGGCTTCACCACCGTGTCTGTTTGGCGCGGTCTGGCGCTGATGCGGCGTGAGTGTTCCAGCGTGGGCTTGCCGGCGGGCACCGCCAAGGTGTCGTTCACCTCCGGCAGCACCGGCACACCCAAAGGCGTTTGCTTGAGCGCGCATGGGCTGCTGCAAACCGCCGCCGCCGTGGTGGAAACGCTGGCCGATCTGCCCTTCATGTGCCAACACTCGCGCCATCTGGCGGTGTTGCCATTGGCGCTGCTGCTGGAAAACGTGGCCGGGGTTTATGCGCCGTTGTTGCGCGGCGCGGAAATCGGGTTGCCCGGTTTGGCAACGCTGGGCTGGCGCGGCATGGCCGGGTTTGCCGCCGACGCCTTGCAAGGGGTGGTCGAGCGGGAACAGCCGCACAGCCTGATTCTGGTGCCTGAATTGCTCAAGGCCTGGATGGCCAGCGGCCAGGCTGGCCACGCCAGCCTGCGCTTCGTCGCCGTCGGCGGCGCCCGCTGCGACGCCGCGCTGATCGAAGCGGCGCGCCAACAGGGACTGCCGGTTTATGAAGGTTATGGCCTCACCGAGTGCGGTTCCGTGGCCAGCCTCAATCATCCCGGCGCGGACCAGGCCGGCACGGTCGGCCGGCCCTTGCCGCATGTGCGGGTGACGGTCGATGCTGGCCGGGAAATCCACATCGGCAGCACGGCGTTTCTGGGCTATCTGGGCGACGCCGCCAGGCCGAAAGCAAGCGGTTTCTCGACTGGCGACCTGGGCCATCTTGACCACGCCGGTTTCCTGCATTTGTCCGGGCGCCGGAAGAACCTCCTGGTCACCGCCTTTGGCCGCAATGTCGCGCCGGAATGGGTCGAGGCCGCCCTCACCGCGCAGCCGGAAATCGCCCAGGCCGTCGCATTCGGTGAGGCGCGCCCCTGGCTGGCCGCCGTGCTGGTGGCGATGCCCGGTATGAATGCCACGGCGCTGGCTGGCGCTGTGGCGCGCGCCAATAGCGGCCTGCCGGATTACGCCCGTGTCGGCGCCTGGATCGCCGCCGCCCCCTTTACCCCCGGCAACGGACAGGCAACCGGCAACGGCCGTCCCCTCCGCGCGGCCATCGCCACCGGTTACGCGGAAGCCATCGCCACGCTGTACACCCACAAGGAACCTTCCCATGTCGTTCTATGAACACCTGATTCAAGCCACTTCCAGCGAGCGCTCACACTTGTTGGCCGCGCCGGCTATCGCTGATTGCCTGCGCGGCCAGGCGGGCCACGCGACCTATCTCGCCTTCCTCGGCCAGGCGTATCACCACGTCCGCCATACCACGCCGCTGTTGATGGCCGTCGGCAGCCGCCTGCCGGCGCGTCTGGAATGGCTACGGCGGCCGGTGGCGGAATACATCACCGAGGAAATTGGCCACGAGGAGTGGATCCTCAGCGACATCGCCGCCGCCGGAGGGGACGCGGCGGCGGTGCGGCGCGGGCGGCCGGACCTGCCCGCCGAGGTGATGGTGGCTTACGCCTACGACCTGGCCTGCCGGGGCAATCCGGCCGGTTTTTTCGGCATGGTGTTCGTGCTGGAAGGCACCAGCGTGGCGCTGGCACTCAATGCCGCCGACCAGATCCAGCGCGCCCTGGGCCTGCCCGACGATGCCTTCACCTACCTGCGTAGCCACGGTACGCTGGACCAGGAACACACCCGCCACTTGGCGGCACTGGTGGAGCGGATGGAGGAGAAAGACCAGGACGAGGTACTGCGCTGCGCGCGTGTGTTCTACAAGCTCTATGGCGACGTTTTCCGTGCCCTGCCGGTGGCGGAAGTCGCATCGGTGGCCACATCATGCGACTGAATGGCGCTCGCGTCCTCCTCACTGGGGCCACTGGCGGCCTCGGCCAGGCGTTGGCGAAAGCCCTGGCAGAAGCCGGTGCCTCGCTGCTGCTGGTGGGGCGCGATCGGAAAAAACTCGCGGCGCTCGCCATAAATTTGGCGGGGGAAGGGCGGGCAATCGCCACCCTGGCCGCCGACCTCAACCAGCCGGCCGACGTCGCCCGCCTGGCCGAAGAAGCGGGCCGCTTCCAGGTCGATGTCCTGATCAATAACGCCGGCATCAACGCCTTTAGCCTGTTTGGGCAACAGGACTGGGGCTGCCTCGCCGATGTGCTGGAAACCAATCTCGCCGCGCCGATGCGGCTGACCCACGCCTTGTTGCCGCAGTTGCAGTCACGCGAGCGGGCCGCCATCGTCAACATCGGCTCCACCTTCGGCAGCCTGCCGTTTCCCGGCTTTGCCGCCTATTCCGCCGCCAAGGCCGGGATGAAAGGCTTCTCCCAGGCGCTGCGCAGGGAGTTGTGGCAGGAGCGGGCGGATGGCCGCATCGAGGTGATCTATGTGGCGCCGCGCGCCATCGCCACCTCCCTCAACACCCCGGCGGTGAACGCGCTCAACGCCGAACTGGGGAGTAAGAGCGATTCCCCGGAAGCGGCCGCGCGCCAGATCGTCGCCGCTCTGGCGGCGGGGCGCGCCGAGACCTGCCTCGGCTTTCCCGAACGCCTGTTCGCCTGGCTCAACGGCGTGGCCCCCGCGCTCATCGACCGGGCGCTCCGCCCCAAGCTGGCGGTGGTCAAACGCCATGCCAGGTAGCGCGCCTGTAGCGCCGGCATCCCCGCTGGCGCCTTTTAACCACGCCGGCAAGGATGCCGGCGCTACCAAGGAACCCTCATGAAACTCGATTTTTTCGCCAAGCTTTGCATGGTTATCGGACTCGGGAGCGCCACCGGACTGGCCGCCGCCGACGCGGTCGAAGAAGCCCTCCACCCGATTCAGGTCGAATGGGCCGCCATCAAGTACCGCACGCCGGAAAAGCAGCAGGAAGCGCGTTATCACACTCTGGCGCAACAAGCCCACAAGCTGGCCGAAGCCCACCCTGATCGCTCCGAACCACTGGTCTGGGAAGGGATCGCCCTGTCCAGCGAAGCCGGGGCGAAAGGGGGGCTGGGCGCCTTGTCTCTGGCCCGCGCGGCCAAAAACAAACTGGAACTGGCACTGAAGCACGACAGCCATGTACTCAAGGGTTCCGCCTGGACCAGCCTGGGCACGCTCTACTACAAGGTGCCGGGTTGGCCGATAGGCTTCGGCGACAAGGCAAAAGCCGAGGAAATGCTGAATAAGGCCGTGGCCCTCAATCCCGATGGCATTGACCCCAACTTCTTCCGTGGCGAATATCTGTTCGAGCGCGAACGCTACGGCGAGGCGCTGAAGTCCCTGGAAACCGCGCTGCATGCGCCCGCCCGCCCGGGTCGCGAACTCGCCGACAGCGGCCGCCGCCAGGAAATCCAGGCACTGTTGGCGAAGGTGCGAAAAGAAATGGAGAACTGATGCGCATTCTGTTGGTGGAAGACGACGCCCTCCTGGGGGATGGCCTGCGCGCCGGGCTGGCGTTGGAGGGTTATGGCGTCAACTGGGCGCGCGATGGCGAGGCAGCGCGCCTGGCCTGGCTCACCGAGGACTACGATGCCTGCGTGCTGGACTTGGGGTTGCCACGACGCGACGGCCTTGCCGTGCTCAAGGAGGTGCGCGCGCGCGGCAAGCGTACCCCGGTACTCATTCTCACCGCGCGCGACACCACCGCCGATAAGGTGGCCGGGCTGGACGCTGGCGCCGACGATTACCTGTTGAAACCGTTCGAACTGGCGGAACTGCAAGCTCGGCTACGCGCGCTCCTGCGCCGCGCCTCGGGGGCCGCGGCGCCGCTGCTGCGGCATGGCGGCCTGGCCGTGGATCCGGCGGCGCGGCGCGTCACCCTGGCCGACACGCCGATCACCCTGTCGGCGCGGGAATACGCGCTGCTGCACGACTTCATCACCCACCTGGGCCATATCCGCTCGCGCCAGGAACTGGAAAACAGCCTCTATGCCTGGGGTGAGGAAGTGGAAAGCAACACCGTGGAGGTTTACATCCACCATCTGCGCAAGAAGATCGGCGCGGATTTGATCCACACCGTGCGCGGCCTGGGCTATGTGCTGGGCGAGGCACCATGAGCCCACCCCGAAAACGGCGCTTCGCGGCGTTCTCCCCTCAAGGGGCCAAGCAACACTTGGGGCGGCCCGACGGGTTTCTTGAAAGTACCGCCGGCACATCCGCTTCCCTGCATAGCCGTCTGCTGACCTCGCTTCTGCTGGCTACGCTCCTGGTCTGGGCAATGGCCGGTGTGGTCAGTTACCTGAAGGCTCGCCACGAAGCCGGCGAGCTGCTCGACGGCCAGTTGGCGCAGTCGTCCAAGTTGTTGATGGCGCAGGCCGAGCACGAACGCGACGATCTCGCCAAGGGTTTTGCCTTCGACGAGGAGGTGGTGGACCGTGTCGACCATCCCTATGAACAACCGCTGGAGTTCCAGATATGGGGTGCCGATGGCCGACTGCTCCTGAAATCCAATGACGCGCCGTCGGTGCCGCTATCGCGTGAGAACGGCTATACGGATATTCAACATGCGGGCAAACCCTGGCGCATGTTCGCGAGTTGGTCGCCGGATCGCGGCTTCCAGGTGCAGGTGGCTGAGCCGCTGGCGGGACGTGAACGGCTCGCGCTGGAAGTCGCCATGCAGGTCGGTCTGCCCATTGTGCTGGCGTTGCCCCTGATTGCGTTGCTGATCTTCTGGGCGGTGCGGCACCCCCTGCGGCCGCTGGATGAGCTTGCCGACACCGTGGCCACGCGTACCGCGGCCAACCTGACGCCGTTGCAAACCGGTGCCCTGCCACGCGAAGTACTACCCCTGACGGCCGCCCTGAACAGCTTGCTGGGACGCCTCAACCAAGCCCTTGATGGGGAACGCCGTTTCACCGCCGACGCCGCCCATGAACTACGCACGCCGCTGGCCGCCATCCAGATCCAGGCCCAGGTCGCGCTCGCCAGCCGCGACGAAGACGGCCGCGCGCACGCCCTGGAACAGGTGCTTGCCGGCACCCGGCGCGCTACCCGCCTGGTGGAACAGCTATTGCGCCTGGCGCGCCTCGACCCCCTGGCCGGCCTGGCCGCGGCGCGGCCCATCGAACTCACGGACCTCGTCCGCCAGGTGGTGGAAGAGCTGCACCCGGACACCGGCCGGGTGCGCATGGAAGCCGTGGCGAACGCGACCGTCGCGGGAGACGCCGATCTTCTGCGCGTGGCTCTGCGCAACCTGCTCGACAACGCGCTCCGCTACAGCCCACCGGACAGCCCAATAGCCTTGGGCGTGAGCATGGAAAATGCCGCTCCGCGCCTATGGGTCGAAGATAACGGGCCGGGCGTGCCAGCGGCGGAACTCCCGCGCCTGACTGAACGTTTCTATCGCGGCAGCGAAGCCGCCCAGAGTGGCAGCGGCCTGGGGCTCGCCATCGTCGCCCGCATCGCGCAACTGCATGGCGCCCGGCTGAGCCTGGAAAACCGCCCCGAAGGCGGGCTACGCGCGATGCTGGTGTGGGTGGGGAAGGAAACCACAACAGGCTGCTAACAGGGGCTTCATCACACGGCCCACGCTTACGGCATGGCGATGGTTCACGAATATCACGCAGGAGAAAAATCTTGAAAATTGCCTTTCACGGCGCCGACCGCGGCGTCACCGGTTCCTGCCATCTGCTGGAGTGTGCCGGCAAGCGGGTGTTAATCGACTGTGGCTTGTTCCAGGGCGGCCATGAGATCGACGAGGAAAACGCCGCGCCCTTCGGTTTCGACGCCAGCACCATCGATTACGTCCTCCTGACCCATGCCCATCTGGATCACTGCGGGCGGCTGCCGCTGCTGGCCAAGCGCGGCTTTCGCGGCGAGATCATCACCACCGCCGCGACCCGCGAGTTGGCGCGGGTGGTGCTCCTCGATGCCGCCCATCTGCAGGAAGAAGAGGCCAAATGGCAGGCGCGCAAAACCGCCCGGCGTGGCGGCGAGACGCAGCCGCAGCCGCTCTACAGCACGTTGGATGCGCTCAACACCCAGGATTATTTCGGCCGCGCGGCGGCTTACGATCAACCGCTGGAACTGGCGCCGGGCCTGCGCGCCACCTTTCTCGATGCCGGGCATATCCTGGGTTCGGCCAGCGTTTACCTGCAACTGGAAGAAGCTGGACGCCAGCGTAGCGTGGCCTTCTCGGGCGACCTCGGTAACAGCGGCCGGCCGCTGCTGCGCGACCCGGTGCCGCCGCCCAAGGTAGACGCCGTGGTGATGGAGACCACCTACGGCGATCGTCTGCACAAGCCGCTACAGCCGTCGATCGAGGAGTTCTACCAGGCCATCGAAGACACCTTCCGACGCGGCGGCAACGTCGTCATTCCCACCTTCGCCCTGGAGCGCGCCCAGGAGCTGCTGTATTACCTGCGCGAGGCGGTGGAAAGCGGCCGCCTGAGCAAGAGCATGCAGGTGTTCCTGGATTCGCCGATGGCGATCTCGGCCACCGAGATTTTCAGCCGCCATCCGGAATGCTTCGATGCCGAAGCCTTTGCCCGATTCGGCCATGGCCGCGACCCCTTCCTGCTGCCGGGCCTGCATTTCACCCGCGAAACCGCTGACTCGATGAACCTCAACCGGGTCGCCGGCGGCGCCGTGATCCTGGCCGGGTCGGGCATGGCCACCGGCGGGCGGGTGCGCCACCACCTCAAACACAACCTGTGGCGGCAGCATTGCAGCGTGATCTTTGTCGGCTTCGCCGCCAGGGGCACACTGGCGCGGCAGATCATCGACGGTGCGAAAAGCGTCCACCTGTTCGGCGAAGAAATCCCCGTGCGTGCCCGCATCCACACGATCAACGGCTTTTCCGCCCACGCCGATCGCGATGAATTGCTGGCCTGGCAGCGGCGGGTGGGCGCACACCGAACCTTTCTGGTCCATGGCGAAGAAGAAGTCATGCAACAGTTCGCCGCCCGGCTCGAAAACACCCAGGTGGAAATGCCCGCGCAGGGGCAGGTTTACACGTTGTGATTTTTTCGTTGCCGTCCCCCTGTAAAGAAAGAGAAAAACATCAAACTGCCTTTCCCCGAAACCTGCGTCCGCCCCTGGATTGCCGCCCGCCACGGCCTTCGGCCTCGCGGCTAAATGCTCACACGCTTGCAATGACGGGACTTAACGTCATCGCAATGGCGTCTTGCCCCACACCACCCGCCAAGATCAGGAAAGTTGAAATGCCCACCGATTACTAGTGTAGTGTCTCTTAAATGCCTATACATTCAAGCCGTCTGCTGCTGGGCCATAACCTCCTGAGCCTTCTGG
>PFJX01000088.1 GCA_002784045.1 Hydrogenophilales bacterium CG_4_10_14_3_um_filter_63_21 | reverse complement strand
TATGGGCGCAGCCCGGTATCCTTTAGGGCGTCACGCGAATTCATGCAATATCCGGGCTAGAAGTGAGAAAAACGCCTGCCTTCCCCACAGACGACGAGCCGATGCTACGGGGTGGTACTTACATGCTCCTTACAAACAGGACTTGGAGGTATGAAATAATGCGGTGCGGCATGGGGAGCCGTAGGCTGCGCAGAGGTGCCAACCGCACCAGGCAACGCGGGCGTGTGGGATGCGAGCGAACGGTTTGGGTGGATGCCCAGACGCATATCGCCAAGCGCACGCCGGTGTTCTTTGTCCCCCTGTTTTTTACGAGGAAAACGATGCGATTCGCGCACACCCTGTTCCCGCGGCCGACAAAACTGCGCTACTCGAAGTGCTGCGCCGGCAATTCGCGGGCGCCGGCCTGCGCTATTGGGTGACACCGGTCATCGAAGCGGGAGAAATCGCATGACGATCGCTTGGCTGCATGGCTTTCAGCAACCCGGCGTCCCCGCCGCGTTGGCTGCGGCCGTGTTGTTCGGCGCCGGTACACCGTTGGCGAAATGGCTGTTGACGGCGGTCGATCCCTGGCTGCTGGCGGGCCTGCTCTATCTCGGCGCCGGCCTGGGCCTGTGGCTGTACCGGTGGGCGCGCAAGATGCCGGCCGTGCACCTGCCAGCAACGGAATGGCCCTGGCTGATCGGCGCGATCATCGCCGGGGGCGTGGTCGGGCCGGTACTCCTGATGCTTGGACTGTCCGGCATGTCGGCATCCGAGGCGTCGTTGCTGTTGAATGCCGAGGCGGTATTCACCGCGCTGCTGGCCTGGTTCGTGTTCCGGGAAAACGTCGACCGGCGCATCGCGTTGGGCATGGCAGCCATCGTCGCGGGGGCAATCGTACTGAGCTGTCCTGCCGGCGGCTGGGCTGGAGTGAACTTGGACGCAATCGGGCCAGGATTTGCCGTGCTGGGCGCCTGTCTCGCCTGGGGCATCGACAACAACCTGACGCGCCGGGTTGCGCTGGCCGACGCAAGCTGGATCGCCGCGCTGAAGGGTCTCATCGCCGGTTCGGTCAACCTGATCCTCGCCCTGGCGCTGGGCGCTGCCTGGCCCGAGCCGGGCCGCATCGCCGCCGCCTTGTTCCTGGGGCTCCTCGCCTACGGCGCGAGCCTGACGCTGTTCGTTGTCGCGCTAAGGCATCTGGGCACGGCCCGCACCGGCGCCTATTTTTCTACCGCGCCCTTCATCGGCGCGGCCATCGCCATCCCGTTCCTGGGCGAATCCGCGCCCGCCGCGTTCTGGCTGGCTGCCCTGTTGATGGGCGGCGGCGTCTGGCTGCACCTGACTGAACGCCACGCGCATGAACATGCGCACGAGCCGTTGGAGCATGACCATGTGCACACCCACGACGAACATCACCAGCATGCTCACGATTTCGAATGGGAGAGCGAGGAACCGCACCACCATCCCCACCAGCATGCGGCCACGACCCACACGCATCGGCATTTCCCGGACAGCCATCATCGGCACGGACATTGAGGCCAAGTTCCGTAAACCGGGTTAGGCGCGGTTTTTTGCACCGTAACCCGCCGTCAGCCGGTGCCACTGGCGGGCGGGATGTCCGCGCGCCCCTCAGAACTGGAAAAAGCTCTCCAGCCGACCTTGCAGTTTCCTGGCCTGGCGAAAGGCTTCCTTGAGCGCCTGGCGTTCGACATTGGTGAGGTTATCGGGGTCGAAGCGGTTGCTTAAGGGGCGGCCTTTTTCGAGCTGGGATTGATGGAGTCGCAGGCGCATCTGCTGGATGAAAAGGAAACTTTCCACCCAGGCTTCGACCGCCTGGCTATTCAACTTCCAGACTTCGCCGGCACCCCGCAGGCGCCGTGCCGTGCCGGTTTCGTCGAGTCCTGCGGCCAGCGCGAAGATGCGGGCCGCGTCGACAAAAAAGGGTAGTGCCGTGGAGCTTGAGGTCGAGGGTGTTGGCCTCCGCGTCCTCGCCATCGACCACGAAATCGCGCACCAGGCCCAGCGGTGGCCGGTTGCCCAGGGCGTTTTGCACCATCAACCGCAGGAATTGGTGGTTTTCCTTGACCCGGCCGTTGAGCCACGCGCGCAGTGCCTCGGCCAGGCGCGTGTCGCCGGCCAGCGCGCGGAAGTCGAAGAAGATGCTGGCATTGAGCAGCACCGGCGCATCACCACGGAACATCCAGCCGCCGAAGGTGTGTTGCCATTCCTCCAGAGACAGGCACCATTTCGGATTGCTGGCCATGATTTCCCCCCGGCACAAGGGGAAACCGCAGGCGTCGAGCCACTCGTTGGCGCGCCACGCGGCGGCCAGCAGGGGCGCGCGTAGTGCCTCGGCTGTTTCACCTTCGAGCGGCGCGAAGATCAGGCCGTTGTCCTGGTCGGTAAACAGCGTCTGTTCGAAGCGGCCTTCCGAGCCCAATGCCAGCCAGCACCAGGAAAGGTCCCCAAGGTCGGTGAAGGCCAGATCGAGGATGCGTTGGGTGAGCTGGTCGTTGAGTTGCGAGATCTGGCGGGTGAGTTGCTCCGCGCCAACGCCCTGCGCCATCAAGTTGCGTGCCAGGCGGCGAATGTCCTTGGCCGCGCCTTGCAGGGTGGGCAGGTCTTCCGCCAAGCAGAGGGCGCCGGCGATGCGGGTAAGGCCGACCTGTTGCAGGGCGAACAAGTCTTTTTCCGAAATCACCCCGGTTACCCGGCCGTCATGCAGCACCACGACGTGATGTGGAACGCCGCGCCATCGCCAGGGCGGCCTCGAAGGCCGGCGCGGTGTCGGGCAGGGAAAACGGGTTGGGGGTCATCACCCGGCGCATCGGCTGCTCGATGTCGCAGGCGCTGAGTGCCACGCGGTCGCGCAAATCCTTGAGCGTGAACATGCCGGCCGGCCCCCCGTCGGGGTCGGTGAGCAGGATGGAACCCACGTTGCCTCGGCGCATCAATTCCAGCGCCTCGCGCACCGGGTTGTCCTGTGAACAGGCGACCGGCCCGCGCCGCACCAGAGCGGATAAAGGCGTGGCGAGTGGGTCCGCCAGCAGGGATGCCGGCGTAGGTGTATTCGGCGAGAGCGGGGTGGAATCAGGCATGGCGGATACGACGAGGAAAAGACACGGCAGACCGCCAGGGTTTGTGCATTGCAACAAGCGCGGTGAATGTAGCGCCGGCATCCTTACAACAGCCGGCTGGCTGCTACATCACGCCTGGTAATCCAGCGCCATCCGGCTTTGTGCCTTGCGCGCCTGGCGAAAGGCTTCTTTCAGGATGCGGCGGTCGAGGTCGTTGAGGTCGTCGGGATTGATGCGGTTGTCCATTGCGCGGCCGGCCTGGTTTTCCTCGTGCTGGCCGCGCAGGCGCAGCATCTGGATGAAATGGAAGGAGGACAGCCAGGCTTCCACCTCGGCTTCGGGAAGGTTGAGTTTGGGCGCGGCGCCACGCAGGCGGGCAGTGGTGCCGGTGGCGGCCACGCCGGTGGCGAGCGAAAACACCCGCGCGGCATCGACGAAGGGGGTGGCGCCATTCAGTTTCAGATCCAGCGTATTGGCGTGCTCGCCTTCGCCACCCACCACGAAGTCCCGCACCAGGCCGAGCGGCGGGCGATTGCGCAAGGCGTTGGCGGCCATCTGGTGCAGGAAACGCGGGGTGGCGACGGTTTTTTCCAGCAGCCAGGCGCGTAGTTCGTCGGCCAGGGCGTGCTGGCCGTACAAGGAGCGGAAGTCGAAGAAGATGCTGGCGTGGAGCAAGGCTTCCGGGTCGCCGGCATCGATCCAGCGCGCAAAGGCGGCTTTCCACTCGTTCAGCGAAAGACACCATTTCGGGTTCATCGCCATGATTTCGCCACGGCACAAGGGAAAGCCGCAGGCGTCGAGGGCGTGGTTGATGCGTTCCGCCAGGGCCAGCAGGCGGGGGCGCGCCTGCTCCACCGTCTCGCCCTCGGGCACCACGAAAATGATGCCATTGTCCTGGTCGGTGGACAGGGTCTGTTCCAACCGCCCTTCCGAGCCGAAGGCCAGCCAGCAGAAGCCGTAGCGGCAATCCCGGGTGGCCGAGCATTCCAGTTCGATCACCCGCTGCGTGAGCAGGTCGTTGAGGGTGGAGAGAATTTGCGTCAACTGCTCCACCGCCACCCCTTGCGCCATCATGTTATGGCCCAACTGGTGGATGTCGGCGGCGGCATGTTGCAACTGCTCCAGGCTGTCGGCGCCGCGAATGCTGGCGGAAATCTGGGTGACGCCGACCCGTTGCAGGGAAAACAGATCTTTCTCGGAGACCACCCCGATCAGCTTGCCCGCGTCGGCGACCAAAATATGGCGGAAGCCGTGCCGGGCCATGGCCAGCGCGGCCTCGAAAGCATGGGCGCTGGAGGGCAGGGCGATCGGGTTGCGGGTCATGACTTCGGAGATGGGCGTGGCCAGGTCGATTTCCGGCAGGATGACGCGGCCGATCAGGTCACGCACCGTGAACACGCCGATAGCTTGCTCGCCTGCCACCACGACGATGGAACTGATGCCGCTGCTGGCGATGGTTTCCAGGGCCGCGCGCAAGGGCGTGTCCGGGGGACAGGTCACCGGTTTGCGCCGAGTGATGCTGGCCAGGCTGTTTAGCAGGGACTGCTGTTCGGCGGTGGCATAGCTGGCCTGGGTACCGCGCTGTGATTTTTCCAGCAGGGCGGCGAGGCTCTGCGTGCAGAAGTATTGAAACGGCTGCGAGCGCCGCACTAGTTCATGAAAATCCGCGGCGTCCAGCTCATAGGCGAAGACATCGGCCTTCGCCTTGAAGGTGGAGATGACGGCGCGTCGCGAGAGCAGGCCGCCGATCGGGAAAGCCTCGCCCTCGTGCAGTTCCAGCCAGGCGCCGACATCGCCCTGT
Organism: Hydrogenophilales bacterium CG_4_10_14_3_um_filter_63_21; assembly: GCA_002784045.1. Lineage (GTDB taxonomy): Bacteria > Pseudomonadota > Gammaproteobacteria > Burkholderiales > Thiobacillaceae > PFJX01. The sequence goes on along the minus strand of PFJX01000088.1, from coordinate 2,699 downwards.
TCACCGGTAACCACCCCCTGTTTGACGATGAACAGTTTGTCCACCAGCCCGGACGCGGGGGACTGGAGGACTTCGCCTTTACCGTAATAAGCCAGCTTCAGACGTTCGGCCAACCAGAGCAGATGCTCGCGGGCCATGCTGTCGAAGGGTGCGAAACGGGAAAGATGCTCGGCGGTGGCCTGGATCAGGGTATTGGGCGAGGACATGGCGTGGTGAAGGGGAAAATATGCGCGGCTTATTTATTACGAAAACCACCCGCGGACAAGGATTGCGGGTGGCCGTCAGCCTTACCGCAAGGGCAGTGTAACCGCCACTTTGAGGCCGCCGCCAGGGGCGTCGTCCAGCGTGATCTGGCCACCATGCAGCCCCACCACCTGTCTGACGATGGCCAGGCCGAGGCCGCTGCCGGGGATGTCGGCACCGGCCAGGCGCTGAAAGCGCTCGAACACTCGTTCGCGCTCGGCGGCGGCAATGCCGGGGCCGTTATCGCTGACGGAAAGTCGCGCCATGCCGCCCTCCCCACGCAGTTCCACATCCACGCGGCCGCCGCCGGGGGTGTAGCGCAACGCGTTGTCGACCAGGTTGCCCAGCATCATGCGCAGGCTCTCCGCCTGGCCATTCAGGGTCAGCGGCTGGCATTCGCCGACGCCGAGGTCGATGTCACGCGCTTCGGCCAAGGTGGAGAAATCCGCGACCACCTGTTTGGCCAGGGCATCCAGGGCCAGCGGCGCGAACACCGCCTGGCGCGCGGCCGGCTCCAGGCGCGCCATGCTGAGCAACTGATCGACCAGATGCGCGGCCCGGTCCACCCCGCTGGACAGTTGCGCCAGCGCGGCCTCGCGTTCCGCCTCGTTGTCGGCGCGGCGCGCGATCTGAGCTTGCAGCTTGACGGCGGTGAGCGGCGTGCGCAGTTCGTGCGCGGCATCGGCGATGAAGCGGCGCTGCGCAACCAGCGCTTGATCCAGCCGCACCAGCAAATCATTCAAGGTATCGACCAGCGGGGCGACTTCATCCGGCAGGCTGCGGCTGTCCAGGGTGTGCAGGCTTTGCACACCGCGCTGGCTGATCTCCTCACGCACCTGTCCCAGTGGCGCCAGCGCGCGGGTGACCGCCGCGCGGATCAGGAGGCTCAACACCACCACGAGCACGGCCAGCGGCAACAGCAGCCAGGGCGCGAGCGCGGCGAAGCGGCGGCTGCGGCTGGCCGAGGTGGTTGCCACCTGGATGGTCAGACCCCCTTCCTTGAGCGCATAGGCCCGCCATTCCGTGTCTTTCCAGTTGAGGACATGCAAGCCCGGCGCTTGCCGCGGCGGCCCGACGGCCTCGTCCAGCGAAGAAAAAAACAGACTGCCATCGGCGGCCCATATCTGGCTGACAAACTGTCCACGATCGTTGCGCACCTCTTCGTCGTTCTCATATTCGATGCCGTGGCGTACCACGGAATAGGCGATCTGTTCCAGACTGAAATCGCGAATGCGGTTGAAGGCATCCCAGGCCAGCCCATAGGTAATCACACTGGTCAGCAGGCCAGTCAGCAGCAGGGCGCTGATCTGCCAGAGCAGGAGGCGGCCGCGGATCGAGTTCATGCGGCCGCCTCGGGTGGCGGTACCACCAGCTTGTAGCCGACCCCGCGGACATTGCGGATCCAGGCCATGCCCAGCTTGCGGCGCAGGTTGTGGAGATGCACTTCGATCGCATTGCTGGCCACTTCTTCCTCCCAGCCGTAAAGGCGATCTTCCAGTTGTTCGCGCGAGAGCACGGTGCCCGGTTTCTCGATCAGCGCCGCCAGCAGGGAGAACTCGCGCTGCGAGAGTGGCAACGGCCTGGCATCGAGTGTGGCCTCGCGGCTGATTGGGTTGACGCACAACGCGCCCAGGCGCATCTCCGGCTGTTTTCTGCCCAGGTGGCGGCGTTGCAGGGCATGCACGCGGGCGATGAGTTCATCCAGGTCAAAGGGTTTGGTCAGGTAATCGTCAGCGCCCAGATTGAGGCCGGAAATGCGATCCGCCACGGTGTCGCGCGCGGTCACGACCAGCACCGGAATATCGCGGCCGCCGCGGCGCAGCTCCTTGAGCAGGGCGACGCCATCGAGCAGTGGCAGGCCAAGGTCAAGCAATAACAAGGTGTATTCGCCCTGATCGAGCGCAGCGCGTGCCGTCCGCCCATCGCGCACCCAGTCGACGACGAAACCAGCGAGCTTGAGCCCACGCGCCATGCCAGCGCCGATCATCGGGTCGTCTTCGGCCAGAAGGAGTTTCATGGGGCAATTATCCGGGTTTCAGCAGACGAAAAAAAAGCGGGGCGAACCCCGCTTTTTCGTTCGGCGCGAAGTCGATTACTTCTTCATGCCACCACATTTGCCTTCAGCGTGCTTGGCTTCGTCGGCCGGGGCGGCGGCGTCGGCCTTCTTCTCAACAGCCTTCTTGGCCTTCTTGGCTTTCTTGGCCTTCTTGGCGGGCTTGGCGGTGTCAGCGGGCTTGGCGCTGTCGGCGGTCGCGGCGGCGGCGGGCGCGGCGGCGTCAGCCGCTTGGACGGAACCGAAAGCGAACACGGAAGCGGCGGCAAGCAAAGCGATCAGAGTCTTGTTCATGGGTCTTCTCCTGAGTTGGGTAGGGGCCAGGCACAACGGCGCCGGGCTGAGGCGCATTGTCCAAAGCAAAACTTAACGTAACTACTCAGATACCCGCTGCCGAACAGTA
>PFJX01000089.1 GCA_002784045.1 Hydrogenophilales bacterium CG_4_10_14_3_um_filter_63_21 | reverse complement strand
GTCGCGCCTTGCCAGGCAGCCCGAAAACCGCACACTTGGGCGCGTCCAACTGAGCTTTCTAGGCTTACGGCTCCTGTTCCGGGAATACCTCTTCCAGATAGCCGATGCGTTGCCAGGAATTCTCGTTGAGGGCGACTTCGTAGCGTGCCCATTTGCGGAATTCATCGAGGGTGCATTGCCCGGTTTTGCGCCGGCAGGTGCCGGCGATGCCTTTGAAACGAATGGTTTCCTCGCCGCTTTCGGCGTCGAGGGAGAAGTCGAGCACCTGGCGCACCCCCCAGGCGTGTCCATAGGAGCCGTTGCTGTAATTGCCCCCCACACGGATGTCGAAGGGGATGCTCAGTGGCGGGTTCATGCCTGGCGTCCCTGTTGCTTGCGCCACAGCTCCAGGAAGCCTTCCACCGGCAGTGGGCGGCTGTAGTAATAGCCCTGGTAAGCGTCGCAGCCGTGGAGTTGCAGGAAAGCGAGCTGTTCCTCGGTTTCCACCCCTTCGGCGAGGACTTTCAATTTCAGGCTCTTGGCCATCGCGATGATGGTGGCGGCGATTTCCACGTCGTTGGCGTCTTGCGGGAGGCCGCGCATGAAGCTGCGGTCAATCTTGAGTTTGTCGACCGGGAAGCGCTTGAGGTAGGCCAGGGAGGAATAGCCGGTGCCGAAGTCGTCGATGGCGACGCCAACACCCAGGCTCTTGAGGGCGGAGAGCACGCTGGCGGCCTGGCTGCCCTGCGCCATGATCGTACTTTCGGTGATTTCCAGTTCCAGCAAATGGGCGGGGAACCCAGTTTCTTCCAGCACGCTGCGTAGCCGTTCGACCAGATCGCGCTGTTCGATCTGGCGCGCGGACAAGTTCACCGCGAGGCTGATGGGGGGCAAGCCGGCGGCAAACCCGGCACGGAACTGGGCGCAGGACTCGCGCAAGACCCATTCGCCGAGGGGGCGGATCAGGCCGGTATCTTCCGCCAGGAGAATGAAGCGGGCCGGCGGCACCAGTTCGCCTTCCGGCGTCAACCAGCGCAGCAGCGCTTCGGCGCCGATGAGTCGACCATCACGGGTGTCCACCTGGGGCTGGTAGTGGACGACGAATTCACCGCGTTCCAGGGCGCCGCGCAGGCGTGATTCCAGTTGCAGACGCTCGTTGGCGACCCGGGTGAGCGCTTCGGTGTAGAAGTGATAGGTAGCGCGACCCTGCGACTTGGCCTGGTACAGCGCGGCATCGGCATTGCGCAGCAACTGGGTGGTGTCGGCGGCATCGTCGGGGAACAGGCTGATGCCGATGCTGGCGCTGCTGAATACCTCGTGGCCGCCGCTCAGGTGAAATGGCTGGTGCAGCAGGGCAAGCAGGTTCTGGGCGACCATGGCGGCTTCCTTGGGGCCGTCAATCTCTTCCAGGAGCACGACGAATTCATCGCCGCCCAGGCGCGCCAAGGTATCCACCTTGCGCAGGTTGCTGGAAAGACGCTGCGCGATGGCTTGCAGCAATTCGTCACCGGCCGGGTGGCCGAGGCTGTCATTGATATGTTTGAAGCCGTCCAGGTCCATGAACAACAGCCCCAGGCGCGTACCGTGGCGCCGGGCGACATTGATGGCGTGGCTTAAACGCGACTGGAACAGCGCGCGGTTGGGCAAGGTGGTGAGCGGGTCGTGATGCGCCAGATGTTCAAGCTGCGCCGCCGCGGCCAGCCGCTGGCTGATGTCGATGAAGGTGACCACCGCGCCGACCTGCTTGCCCTCGCGCAGGACCGGATGCGACCAGTATTCCACCGGCAGCGGCGTGCCGTCGCGGCGCCAGAGCACCTCGTCATCGCCGTGCCGTTTCTCTTGCAGGGTTGCGCCCAGCAGGATCGGGCAATCCGCCGCCAGGTGGCGGCGGCCATCGGCATGGTGGTGATGGATGCGGTCGTGGATGGGCTGTCCGAGCAGTTCGGAGGCCGTGTCGTAACCCAGCATTTCCAGGCAAGCGTGATTGACGAAGGTGCAGCGGCAATGCTGGTCGATACCAAAAATCGCTTCCGCCGTGGAATCCAGCAGCAGATGGATCTCCGCTTCCTTGGCGGCCACCGCCTGTTCCACCCGGTCACGCCGCAGCACGCCGGCCAGGGCGTCGCTCACGGCTTCGAGAAACTCCTGTTCTTCGGCGAGGCGCGGGTGCCCCACCGGCAGGTACAGCACCAGCACCCCCAGCACCTCGCCCGCGGCCTTGAGGGGCAGGCTGTAGTGGCCGTGATCGGTCATGCCGGGATAGGTCGTTTCGTGGCGATGGTCGACGCAGTCGGCGTATTCGGTTTTGCCACTTTGCGCCGCGCGGCCGCAGAGACACTGGCCCAGCGCCACGCGGGCGCAACTGGCCTGAATTTCCGGCGAGAAATTACGCTCGGCGAGCAGGCGCAGGCTGCCGCAGTCCATGACGAAAATGCCGCCCCTGGGCAGCAGGTTGAGCCAGGAAACCGCCAGCAGGCGATCCAGGCAGCGTCCCAGGCGTTCACGCAAGCCCCCGTCGCCGATGCCGATTTCCAGAATTTCCCGCAACGCCTTCTGCTGCTCACGATCCAGACGAATACGCGCTTCATGGCGCCGGCGCTGGCTGATGTCGCGCGCCACCGCGACCAGGTAGGCGCGTTCGCCATCCGACACATGGCGCAGGCTGATTTCTACCGGAAACCACTCGCCGGTGTTGCGTCGGAAACGGGTTTCCTCGGTCTGGATGCCCCGCTCGGCGAAGGCTGCCGCCCAGGCCGGCCAGTTTTCGGCGCCGCCGCAGAGTTCCGCGAAACCGTGGCAATGGCGTTCGAGGAGTTCGCTCTGGCTGAGGCCGAGCAGATCGCCCGCCTGTTCGTTGGCCTCCACCACGCGGCCGCTGGCCATATCGACCACGAAAACGGCATCATTCACCTGGCTCATCACGCTGCGTTCCATGAGCCGGTGTTCCACCGATTGCAGATGGTCGCGAGTGAGGTTGAGGTCTTGTTCCAGACGCTCAACGGTAGCCTGCAGCAACTCGACGTAGTGTTCCTGCAAGGCCTTCACCACATCGTGGCGGGTGAGCAGGCCAACCAGCCCGCCGGCCGCGTCTATCACCACCAGGCGACGGATGTTGGCCTGTTCCATACGACGCATGGCCACCGCCAGCAGCGTTTCGGCCTCGACCACGATCAGCGGCTGGCTCATCACCGTCCCCAGGCGCAGGCCCGCGGGATCGCCTCCTTGGCGGGACAGGCACACCACGTCGTACTCCGTCAGTATCCCTGCCGGGCTGCCGTCGCGCAGCACCACCACGCAGCTCAATACCCGCTCCGACATGACCTGGGCGGCGGCCAGCAGGCTGTCGTTCTCGTTCAGGATGACCACTTTGCCGGTCATGGCCGAGGCCACCGTGTGCGGCTGCGGCATGTGCTCCAGGCCGATGCCGTGCAGCAGATCGCCTTCGCTGACCAGGCCCAGCAAGGCGCCGCCGCCGTCCACCAGCAGCAAGTGGCGGACATTGCGCGCGGCCATGAGCTGATAGGCGCGATGGATGTCCATGCCAAGGTTGCTGGCGACCAGCGGCTCATGCAGGTAACCGCCGATCGGCTCGCTTTCCTGCCAACCTGGCCGCCAGCCGCCACTCGCCACCAGCGCCACGCTGTCACGCTCGGTGAAGATGCCCACTGGCTTCTGCCCATCCAGCACCACCACACAACTGATGCGCTGCACTTCCATCTGCCGCCAGACCTCGGCCAGCGGCGTCACCGCCGACACGGTCTGAACCGTGCGATTGAGAACCTGTTGCAGCGTGACGGTGGTCATGGGGTTGAGGCCGAAGGGTATTAACAGCTCTTATATTATCTTAGGGGAAACCCCCTTTCATCGCGTCAGCCGCCGGTAAATGTCGGAAACCTTGAACGGCAGTTGCCGCACGTCGTCGAGGATGATGTAGCGGGCGGCGCCGTACATCCGCGGCAGGTAATCACGCGCTTCGCGGTCGATGGTGATGCAGAACGGGTGCACCCCGGCGCGGCGCGCTTCCAGCAGGGCCATGCGGGTGTCCTCGATGCCATACTGGCCGCGATAGCCGTCGAAGTAATCATCCGGGCGGCCGTCGGAGAGCGTAACCAACACCCTGGTCGCGGCATCGACTTCGTTCAGCAGTTTGGAGAGGTGGCGGATGGCGAAGCCCATGCGCGTGTATTCCTGAGCGCGGATGCCGGAGATGCGCGCCTTCACCTCGTCGCCGCAAGGCTCGGCGAAGGTCTTGATGCGGAACAGCTCGCAGCGTTTGCGGGTCGTGCCGGAAAAGCCGTAGATGGCATAGCGGTCGCCCAGGCGTTCCAGCGCTTCGCACAGCAACACCAGGGCTTCGCGCTCGGCCTCGTTGATCCAGCCGCGGGTGGAACCACTCATGTCGACCATGAAAGCGACCGCGATGTTGCGTTCCGCGCGATGCCGGCGCACGTACAGGCGGTCGCTCTCAAGAAACGCGCCGGGCCGCCCCAAGCGTTCCTTGGCCCCCTCGGGGGGAGAACACCGCGCAGCGGGGTTTTCGGGGGCGGTCTCAAGAAACGCGCCGGGCCGCCCCAAGCGTTTCTTGGCCCCCTCGGGGGGAGAACACCGCGCAGCGGGGTTTTCGGGGGCGGTCAACTCGCGACCGCTCTTGGCGTCGGCCAGGGCTTCGACCAGGGCGTCGAGGTCCACCTCGTCGCCATCGGTCTGGCGTTTCAACGTGCGGTTTTCATCGCGCATGGCCTCGAAACTGCGGCGCAGTTGCTTCACCAGGCCGGCGTGTTTATCCAGGGTGTCCCGGTAAAAGCCGTCATACACCGGCGGTACGTCCTTTTCCCGCACCACACACCAGTTCTTGCGGTAGTGCTCGCGGCCCCTATCCCACTCCGGATAAAACAATGCGCCCTCCTCGTGATAAGTGCCCTGCCAGACCGAATCCGGATCCGCGCTCTGATCAAACAGCAGGCTGGGGTCGTATTCACCGTCGCCGGCCGGCACCAGGTATTCCGGGGGAATTTCGCCGAAATCCAGGTAGATGGAGGAAAGCAGCGCCTTCACGTCCTCGGGCGGGGCGATGGGCGCGCCGTCGAGGGTGATTTCCATATCCATGCGGCCTGCTTCATCGTTGACCTCGGCCGTGAATTCCGCCGCGGCGCGTTCCTCGCCGGGTGGCTGGCCGGGTTGGTGGCGGGTGTGTTCTTCCAGCAACTCGGCCAGTTTCACGCGGAGCCGCGCCTTCTCCTTTTCCTGGCGCGCGGCGAAGGCGGCGGCCACGGCCGCGGGCTTGATTTCACCCTGGTAACACCACGGTTTGAAATCGGGCAGATGCACGGCCTCATCCAACAAGGCGAGGCTGTCTTCGAGGTCGGCTTGCGGCTCGGCCAGCCGCCGCGCGAGGGTTTCCCAACCGGCCGGCAGGCCCTCGCCCAATTGGCTTTTCAGCCGTTCCATGTCGCGGTGCAGGCCTGGCAATTCGCGCGCGATGCGGGCGGACAGACGCAGGGTTTCCAGGCCGTGCAGTTGTGCCAGGGCGCGTACGGGATCGGGAAAACCGGCGACGGCCGCGGCGAGATCGGCGCGGAAGCCGCCGAAGCGGGTCTGCGCCCAGAGCAGGGCCACCGCCGCCTTGGCCAGCTTGAAGTTATCCGCCACCACGGGAAAACGGGCGATCACGCCGGGTAGAACAATTTTCTCGGTATCGGTATAGAGGCTCTCGCCCTGCTCCATGCGCAGGCGCCGCCCGGACAAGCCGTGCACGAAGTTGCCGAGCACCCCAGCCAGGTCCTCGAACAGAACGCCGGCGGTCATTTCCAATCGCCGTTCGCCGTAGTGGTCGGCCTCTTCCAGCACTTGCAGCGCCTGGCGCAAGCCCTCGCGGTCGTAGGTATCACAAGCGCCTACCACCCAGGCTTCCATCAAGCGGCGATCCATGCGGCCAATCAGGGCAGGCGCGCGGCGCGCGAACTGCCAGGCGACTTCCAGATTGGAACTGGCAACCCGTTTGACCCAGTCGAGTACGAAATCCTGATCGGCTTCGGCTAAGGCGGCCAGTTTCTCGGCGGCGGGGCCGACTTTGCGGAAGGAAAAGTCCGCTTCCAGCAGGCCTTCCAACAACAGGGTGATGGCTTCGCTGTTCATGCTCACCAGCGGGTAAGCACGGGATACTGGGTAATCAGCGGATCGGGGGTCAGGAGGGTCATCTGATTAGCGATGGCCTGGCAGATCAACATGCGGTCGAAGGGGTCGTTGTGCACAGGCGGGAGTTTGCCGAGCACAAAACTATCTTCCTCGCGTAGTGGTAGCACCTCGATGCCATGACGGCGACGCGCCTCGGGAACGAATTCTGCGGGCGACAGATCCCCGGCCAGTCGCAACTTGCCGGTGCGGTGCTTGATGGCGATTTCCCAGGCTGAGGCAACCGACAGATAAACCTCGTTTCCGGGGTTTTCATACAGTGCCAGCATCCCCCTGGAAAGCTGGCGCGGCGCGGTCGCCAGCCAGATGAACGCACAGGTGTCGAGCAGCAGCTTCATTTCTTGTATCCCGACACGGGTTCGGCGGCTTTCAGTTGTTCCGCCTCGGGGGCGAAACCATCGAGCATGGGATCGGGCAGTTCGCCGTTGAACGCCTTGAGCAATTCGTCGGGTAGTGGCTCGAAGAAGCTGGCAGGGATTTCATAGCCTTCTTCATATGGCCCCAGCCCGACTGGACGCGGCGCCTTGCGCGGCTGGCGGATCGGCACGATCTCGGCCACCGGCACGTTGCGGCGGCAGATCACCACCGTCTCGCCCGCTTCCACCGCGGTGAGGTATTCGGACAGCTTGGCCTTGGCTTCATGGATGTTGACGGTTTGCATATCAGCCCTCTATTTGGATTATTAACTTGACCAAGTATAGGGCCATATACAAGATCAGAACAATGAAGAAGACAGTTCCTGGATCGCCGCCAGCATGTCGGCATCGTCGGTAACCGCCTGGGCGACGGCGCTCTGGCAAGCCAGCACCGGGTCGATGCCGCTGGAAATCAGCTTGCCGGCATGCACCAGCAGGCGGGTGGACGCCCCTTCTTCCAGGCCGGCGCCCTTGAGGTTGCGGGTGGTCTGGGCAAAGCGCACCAGGCGGGAGGCCAAAGTGGCATCGACACCAGACTCTTTGGCGACGATGCGCGCTTCCAGGTCTGGCGCCGGGTAATCGAACTCCAGGGCGACAAAGCGCTGCCGGGTGGATTGCTTGAGGTCTTTCAGCACGCTCTGGTAGCCAGGGTTGTAGGAAATGGCTAAACAAAAATCGGCCGAGGCTTCCAGCAACTGGCCCAACTTCTCCATCGGCAGAGTGCGGCGGTCGTCGGCCAGGGGGTGAATCACCACCATGGTGTCCTTGCGCGCCTCCACGATTTCATCCAGGTAACAGATGCCGCCGACGCGCACCGCGCGAGTGAGCGGGCCATCCATCCAGACGGTCTCACCCCCCTTTACCAGATAGCGCCCCACCAGATCAGATGTGGTCAGGTCGTCATGGCAGGACACCGTGATCAGCGGCCGCCGCAAATGCCAAGCCATGTGCTCCATGAAACGGGTCTTGCCGCAGCCGGTGGGGCCCTTCAGCAGAATCGGCAAGCGGTTGGCATAAGCCGCCAGGAAGATCGCGATCTCGTTGCCGACCGCTTCGTAATAGGGTTCTTTCTGGATGAAATGGGCTTCGGGAGCGAGCGTGTGAGCGTTCATGAGGCGGCCTTGGGAGAGAGGGAGAATTCGGCACTGCTCGTGTTTTGCGTTGGAATGAACCTAGCCCGGATATTGCATGAATTCGCGTGATGCCCTAAAGGATACCGGGCTGCGCCCATAATCGCGCAGGCCATTGTTTGCAATGGGAATTT
>PFJX01000126.1 GCA_002784045.1 Hydrogenophilales bacterium CG_4_10_14_3_um_filter_63_21 | reverse complement strand
GCGCGATTATGGGCGCAGCCCGGTATCCTTTAGGGCATCACGCGAATTCATGCAATATCCGGGCTAGAATGGCGCGGTTTTTTGTCCCGTTCTTTCCGGCTTTTTGCGAGCCGCCCACCCCATGTCCCGATCCGATTCCAATCCGATGACTTCCACCGAACGCCGCGCGGCTATTTCCCTGGCGGGCATTTTCGGGCTGCGCATGTTGGGCATGTTCCTGATCCTGCCGGTCTTCGCGCTATATGCGAAAACCCTGCCTGGCGGCGAAGACCACACGCTGATCGGCCTCGCCCTGGGCATGTATGGCCTGACTCAAGCCATTCTGATGATTCCCTTCGGGATGGCCTCGGATCGCTTCGGGCGCAAGCCGGTGATCATCATCGGCTTGGTGATCTTTGCCCTGGGCAGCTTTTTCGCGGCCTCCGCCACGGACCTCTGGGGCGTGCTGCTCGGCCGCGCGCTGCAAGGTGCCGGCGCCATTTCGGCGGCGGTGACGGCCTTGCTGGCGGACTTGACGCGTGAGGAAAAACGCACCCAGGCGATGGCCATGATCGGCAGCACCATCGGCCTGGCCTTCGCCTTCTCGCTGGCGGCCGGGCCGGCGTTCTACCACTGGATCGGCGTGCCCGGCATGTTCGCCATGACTGGGGCGCTGGCCCTGCTGGCGACCCTGGTGGTTCAGTTCATTACCCCGAATCCGGGCGCCACCGCCTTCCACTCCGATGCCGAGGCCAATCCGGCGCGGCTCAAGGATGTGTTGCGGCAGGTCGAGTTGTTGCGCCTGAACTGGGGCATCTTCGCCCTGCACGCCGCGCAGATGGCCATGTTCATCGTCGTGCCCTTCGCCCTGGTCGATGGCGGGCTGGATGCCCAGCATCACTGGCAGGTCTATCTGCCGGTGCTTCTCGCTTCACTGGTGTTGCTGGTGCCGGTGATCATCTATGGCGAAAAGCGTGGCGAACTGAAGAAAGTGTTTGTCACCGCCATCGCGCTGATGTTTGTCGCCCAGGTCGGTCTAGCGTTCTCCATGCACTTGTTCTGGGGCGTGGTGGCCGCGCTGTTCGCCTATTTCGTGGCGTTCAACATCCTGGAGGCCAGCCTGCCTTCGCTGGTGTCCAAGATCGCCCCGCCGGAAGCCAAGGGCACGGCGATGGGCGTCTACAACACTTCGCAGGCGCTCGGCATGTTTTTTGGCGGTTTCGCTGGCGGCTGGCTGGCGCAGCAGCAGGGTTTCGCATCCGTGTTCGCTTTTTGCGCGGGATTGATGGCAATTTGGTTACTGCTCGCCGCGCGCATGGTGCCGCCGCCACGGGTGAAGTCGCAGATGTTTCCCATCGGTACGCTTACGCCCGCGGAGGCGCAACGACTGGCGAGCAAACTCACGGTGTTCGCCGGGGTGGAAGCGGTGACCGTGCTACCGGAGGAAGGCGCCGTGCTGCTCAAGGTTGCGCAGACCGGCTGGGATGAAGAGGGTGTGAAACATTTACTGCAAGGAGGACATTGAATGGCTTCGGTGAACAAAGTGATTCTGATCGGCAATCTGGGCGCTGATCCGGAAATGCGTTATCTGCCTAGCGGTGAGGCGGTGGCCAACCTGCGCATCGCCACCACAGATAAGTACAAGGATCGCAACGGTGACATGCAGGAGGCGACCGAGTGGCATCGTGTCTCTTTCTTCGGCAAGACCGCGGAAATCTGTGGCCAATACCTGAAGAAGGGCGGCCAGGTCTATGTGGAAGGCTCGATCCGCACGCGAAAATGGCAAGACAAGGAAGGCCAGGATCGTTACACCACCGAGATCCGTGGTGACCGTATGCAAATGCTGGGCGGCCGGGGTGGCGGTGGCGGCGGCATGGCCGACTACGACGCCCCCGCGCAAGACAGCGCGCCGCGCGGCAAACCAGCCGGCGGCTCTGGCGGCGCCTCTCCGGCAGGCTCCACGGGCGGCGGCTTTGGGGATATGGACGACGATATTCCGTTCTGAGCGGCCCGATCGCTGACCCGGCATGGAACCTGCTTATCAGCCACCCGGATGATCCGGAGAAAATAATGGCTGATTTCATGAGCGTGCTGGCCGCTTCCCAGAAACAGGGCCCCAGTGGCACTCACGGCAAGGCTTTGCCGGCGCTGTTGCCAGGAGACTTGTTCGAGCGCGTGCTTTCCGCACAGATCGAAACGACCACGGAAGGCGAGGCCCGCTTGTTGCCACTGCCGCTGCCGTTGGCGTTGTCTGACGAGTTCACGGTGCCGGCCAAGCCAGTGGTGAAGAAACCTCTGTTGGCGGCGGCAGTGGATGCGGACCAGCCGGTGGAATTTGCCGTGGTTCCGTTTGCCGTGGCCAACGGCATGGAGGCTGAAAAGTCCACACCGGACATCGCGCCCGATGCCAGGCCCACCTTGTCGCCAACCCGGCCGGAAAAGGCGGCAAGTCCTGCCGTTTTTAGTGCAGGCCAGGGGCAAAACTTGCCGCTGGACGATCCGCTGGCTGGCCGCGGTCAGACTGACCCGCTGATCGAAATAGAAATGGCCGAGACCCTGCCGCCGCGCGGGGTCGCGAGTACTCCGGAGGAGGCGGCGAAATCGCTGGATCTGTTGACTGTGGCCGCCTCGCGCCAACTTGGCCAGTTCGAGCAACTGGCGCGAATGCCGGAAACCCGAGTACAGGCCGCGATCGATGCCCCCGTGCGCGGCCAGGCCTTTGTCGCCGAGTTTTCCGAAAAGATCGTCTGGTTGGCCGGACGCCAGTCGCAAGTGGCCGATCTGTCGCTGAACCCTCCGCACCTGGGAACGCTGGAGGTGCGCCTGTCGCTTTCCGGCAGCGACGCGGGTGCCCAGTTCTACTCACCGAATCCCGTGGTTCGGGAAGCCATCGAGGCCGCCTTGCCGCGGTTGCGTGAATTGATGGCGCAGGCCGGGATTGTTTTGGGTGATGCCCAAGTCCGCGATGAATCCTTTGCGCGCCATGAGGCGGGTGGCTCCGCGCGTGCCGGCGGCGAGCCTTCCTCTGACGAGGCGATCGCCTCGCTTGCCCCCGCTGGCGCCATGGCTATCCGCGCCGGCCTCGGCCTGGTTGACCTCTACGCCTAAGCGCCCTCCCCGCGAAAATTTTGCCCTGTTTCACCGTGGTTTCGCAAAGCGCTTGCCTCCGCGCTTGTCGTGCCGTAATAAAGAACTTAAGCTTTTCCCACGAACACGCTGTTTTTGTGTGATATTTTGTCTGTAGTGTAGGGGTTATTCGGAGAGAGACGTCATGGCGAAAGAGGCTGCACCCCCCGCGGGTGAAGCGCCCAAGAAAAAGGGCAAGTTGCTCATCATCATCATCATCGCGGTGGTAGCCGTTGTGCTGGTTGGCGTTGGTGTGGGCGTTTACCTGCTGATGTCGAAGCCCGCGGCCGAGAAGGCCAGGGTGGGCCAAGGTGATGAAGAAGCCGACGCCAACGCGGTGGAAGAAGAGGGGCATGCCCCGGTCTACGAGAAACTGGACACCTTCACGGTCAACCTGGCCGACCAGGAATCCTATCTGCAGACCGAGGTGCAATTGCTGCTGGCGGATACCAAGGTGCAGGAGAAGATCAAGGCGCACATGCCGGAGGTGCGCGATACCTTGATCCGTCTATTGTCCAGCAAGACCGCGGAGGAGTTGGCGCAAGCAGAGGGCAAGGCCAAGCTTGCCCAGGAAGTCCAAACCGCGGTCAACGAGGCCTTGGGCGTAAAGAAATCCAAAGGGGTGAAGAAAGTGCTGTTTGCGGCCTTCATCATCCAGTAAGGACGGACGGCAGAAGCACTCATGGCTGATGACATCCTTTCCCAGGAGGAAGTTGACGCCCTGTTGCGCGGGGTGACCGGCGAGCCGGAGGACGCGGCGGCCGAGGAAGGCAGCGGCGGTGTTCGGGCTTATGACATCGGCCGCCAGGAGCGCATCGTGCGTGGGCGCATGCCCACGCTGGAAATCATCAACGAGCGCTTCACGCGCAATTTCCGTATCGGCCTGTTCAACCTGATCCGCCGCAACGCGGAGATTTCCGTGGGGCCGGTAACGGTCATCAAGTACAGCGAGTTCGTGCGCAACCTGGTGGTGCCCACCAACCTGAACATGGTGCACATGAACCCGCTACGCGGCACCGCGCTGTTCGTGTTTGACCCCAATCTGGTGTTCCTGGTGGTGGATAACCTGTTCGGAGGCGACGGCCGCTATCACATGCGCGTGGAAGGGCGCGACTTCACGCCCACTGAGCAGCGCATCATCCGGAAAATGCTGGAAGTGGCTTTCGAGGAAATGAAAAAAGCCTGGCAAACCATTTACCCGATCGACTTCGAATATGTGCGCTCGGAGATGAATACCCAGTTTGCCAACATCGCCACGCCGACCGAAGTGGTGGTGGTGACTACCTTCAACATTGAACTAGGTTCCGGCGGCGGCGATTTTCACGTCTGCATGCCCTACAGTATGATCGAACCGATTCGCGACCAGCTCACCAGTACCATGCAGGCCGACCGGGCCGAACTGGACGAGCGTTGGGTCTCGCAGATGTCTTTGCAGGTGCAGGATGCGGAAGTGGAACTGGTCGCGAATCTCGGCCAGGCTCCCGTGACCTTGCGCCAGATTGTCGATCTCAAGGTGGGTGATGTGATCTCCCTGGATGTCCCGGAAGCCGTGGTGGCGCAAGTCGATGGCGTGCCGCTGTTTCAATGCCGTTATGGCCAGAAAAATGGACAGTTGGCGCTCAAGGTCGACTGTCTGCTGCAAGGGTCTGGCCGTCAGGCCTGCGTCGGGAGTAAGCGATGAGCGAAGACGCGCAAAAGCAGGAAGGCCTTTCCGCCGATGACTGGGCCGCCGCCATGTCGGAGCAGGAAGTGGCCACCCCGGCCACCCCGGCCGCCCCGGCCGACATTGCGGCCGCTGACGGCATGGACGATTGGGCGGCTGCGCTGGCGGAACAGGAGGTGGCCGATAAGGCGGCGGCCGCGCCCAATACCACACCCGATGCCACACCCGATGCCACTGTGCCCAAGGCGCAGATATTCCAGAATTTTGGCAGCGATGCCGTTGCCCCCGCGGCCAATAATCTCGATCTGATTCTCGATATCCCCGTGCATCTCACGGTGGAACTGGGGCGCACCAAGATCGCCATCCGCAACCTGCTGCAATTGGCGCAAGGCTCGGTAGTGGAACTCGATGGCCTGGCCGGGGAGCCGATGGATGTACTGGTCAACGGTTGCCTGATCGCCCAGGGCGAGGTGGTGGTGGTCAACGACAAGTTCGGCATCCGCCTCACCGACATCATCAGTCCGGCAGAGCGCCTGCGTCGGATCAACCGATGAAGGGGTATTTTCTGGCTGCCGCCGCGCTGCTCGCCGGCCCGGCCTGGGCGGCTACCAGTCCCAGCACCCCGCCCGCGCTTTCCACCGGTAGTGCACTGTTTCAGGGTTTTCTCGGCCTGCTTATTGTGCTCGCGGCCCTGATGGCGTTTTTCTGGTTCATGCGCCGTTTTTCTCCCGGCCAGACCGGCGCCCAGGGGGTGGTCAAGGTGGTGGGCGGCGTCATGCTGGGCACCCGGGAAAAGCTGGTCGTGGTCGAAGTCGGTGATACCTGGTTGCTTTTGGGCGTCGGGGGTGGCCAGGTGAATACCCTGCACACCCTGCCACGTCCCGAAGGGATGAGCGCCCCGGCGCTGCATGACCCCCTGTCGGGTTTTTCCGACAAGCTGAAGGAAGTATTGCAGCGGCGCCGCGCCGAGTGAGGCTGGCACGATGATTTCCTGCACTTGCAGCGCAGGCGTCCCACCTGCATTCCACGCCGAAAGCAGGCGAGGACGCCCGCGCTACAACCAACCCGATTCCTGTAGCGCAGGCGTCCCGCCTGTGCTACAGGTGGTTGGCGCCTTGCTGCTGAGCCTGTTGCCCATCGCTGCCTGGGCCGCCCCCGGCATTCCCGCTTTCTCCAGCACGCCGGGCGCGGGCGGTAGCACCCATTACACCTTCAGTATCGAAGCCTTGTTGCTGCTGACGGCGCTGACCTTCCTGCCAGCGGCGCTGTTGATGATGACCTCGTTCACCCGCATCGTCATCGTGCTCTCCCTGCTGCGCCAGGCGATTGGCACCATGCAGGCGCCACCCAACCAGGTGATCGTCGGTCTGTCGC
This sequence comes from Hydrogenophilales bacterium CG_4_10_14_3_um_filter_63_21, assembly GCA_002784045.1. Classification (GTDB taxonomy): domain Bacteria; phylum Pseudomonadota; class Gammaproteobacteria; order Burkholderiales; family Thiobacillaceae; genus PFJX01. Next base: position 1,710 of record PFJX01000126.1, on the reverse strand, counting down.
TGTTCCTGACTTTTTTCATCATGGGACCGGTGTTCGACAAGATTTACGAAACCGCCTGGAAGCCCTATTCCGATAACCAGATTTCCCTGCTGGTCGCGGCGGACCGTGGCGCCCAGCCGCTCAAGGCCTTCATGCTCAAGCAAACACGCCAGGAAGACCTTGCCCTGTTCATTCGCCTGGCGAAAGTGCCACCCCTGGCCGGTCCGGAGGACACCCCACTCAAGGTGCTGGTGCCCGCTTTTGTCATCAGCGAGTTGAAAACCGCGTTCCAGATCGGCTTCATCGTCTTCATTCCCTTTCTGATCATCGACATGGTGGTAGCCAGCGTGTTGATGTCGATGGGCATGATGATGCTCTCGCCGATGCTGGTGTCGCTGCCATTCAAGATCATGTTGTTCGTGCTCGCCGATGGCTGGGGGCTGCTGATCGCCTCCCTGATACAGACCTTCCAGATATGAACCCAGATACCGTCATCGCCATCGTCCGCCAGGCCCTGGAGGTGGCCATGCTGGTGGCGGGGCCGCTGTTACTGGCGTCGCTGTTGATGGGCCTGCTGGTAAGCATTTTTCAGGCCGCTACCCAGATCAACGAAATGACCCTTTCCTTCATTCCCAAACTGCTGGTGATGTTCGTGGTACTGGTGGTGATGGGGCCGTGGGCGGTGCAATTACTGGTGGACTACGTCACCCGCCTGTTCGGCAGCATCCCGACCCTGGTTGGCTGATGTTCACCCTGTCCAGCACTGACCTGGACGCGCTGCTGGTCCTGTTTTTCTTTCCCTTCGTTCGCATCCTCGCCTGGCTGGGTTTCGACCCTCTGCTCGGCAACCGTGCGGTGCCCATGCGCATGCGCGTGGCGATGGCGTTCGTCCTGACCGTGGCCATCGCTCCCATTCTGCCCGCCGCGCCACAGGTGGCTCTGGCTTCCGGTGAAGGTCTCCTGCTGCTGTTGCAGCAGATCGTGATCGGCGCGGTGCTGGGGTTTTCTTTACGCATCGTGTTCGCCATCATTGAAGTGGCCGGAGCCTTCATGGGCATGCAGATGGGCCTCTCTTTCGCGACCTTCTTCGACCCGATCAACGGGGCACAGACCCCGGTCGTCGCACAATTCCTGGTGCTCACCACGACGCTCATCCTGTTCGCCTTCAACGGCCATCATCTGGTCATCGCCGCCATCGCCCAGAGTTTCGTCGAGGTGCCGATCGGCGCCGCCCTCGCCGTGCCGGGCTTCGCCGTTGTCGTCCACTGGGGCGGCGCGATGTTCGCCACCGGTCTGCATATTGCCCTGCCGGTCACCGCCGCGCTGCTGGCCACCAACCTCACCATCGGCATGATGTCGCGCGCCGCGCCGCAATTGAACATCTTCGCGGTTGGGTTTCCCCTCACCCTGGGCGCCGGTTTCGTGGTGCTCTACTTCACCCTGGCCTATCTCCCGGCGCAACTCGACCGCATCTGGTTGCAGGCGCTGGAAGCCGGTGTCGCCGCCATGCGCGGGGTGAGCGGGCAATAACCCTGGCAGCCTGCCGTGCAGATCATGGCTCTCCATGCCTCAAAGGGGCCCGGCATCGGTTCATTCTCAGCAGCGCCATCGAGGCGCGGATTACGTCGCGGTTCTTCGAGGAAACCGGGCTGGTTTGAACCTAGATTCCTCAGTTGACCGCTCCCCAGCCCTTGTGAGGCCGCATGGATGCTGACGTTATCGCCTCCGGTT
>PFJX01000030.1 GCA_002784045.1 Hydrogenophilales bacterium CG_4_10_14_3_um_filter_63_21 | reverse complement strand
GGGAGCAACCACCTCGGGAGCGGGAGCGGGAGCTTCTTCTTTCTTGCCACAGGCGGTCAGAGAAACGGCGAGCAGGGCGGCGAGCAGGACGGAGTATTTCATTTGGGGTTCCCTAAAAAACAAAAACAAAGTTGATCAACGGAGTCTTCAATCAGCCGGAATACTTACGCCTTCCGGATGATCGCGCGGATTCTAGCAAAGAATCACCCTGCGGCTAGAGGCTCGGTTGAAAAAAGCCAATTTTTTCTTGAACGGGATGGGCAGCCACGTGGGCAGCCTCGCGCGGTCTGTTCAGCGGGGTGAATCTGAATTGGGCAGCAGGTAACCCGAGACATACCACTCATGCAGCAGCGGCAGCAGGGGCTCCGTGACTGGGCCGGGCGGCAGGCGGCGGTGGTCGGCCAGGTCTTGCAGGGTGGCGAAGGTGTCCGGCGAGGAAGCCGCCCGCTCGCCATTCATATAGAACCTGTCGCCACGAAACAGGAGTTGGCTGCGCGGGTCGAGGCGCAACCCCCGTTTGGCCACCACTTTGGCGAAGGCCGCGGGTTTCAGGGGGGGCCGTGGTGGGTCGAAGAAGATGTGGGCCTTGGGTTCGGAGAGATAGCGGCCGAGGAAGTCCTCAACCGTGCTTTTGTCCCAACGGATCACTTTCAGCATCGCCGCCACCTGATCCAGCATAGTGGTCGGAATCTCGCCAGGGTGGCGCGGGCGCTTCAGGCCGGGGTCACGGTAAAGCCCGACCGGCGCCAGGTTGTCCTGCAAGTAGTTGAGGAAGTTGCCAACCATGTCCTCGGCGGTGGGTACCCGGAACCCCACCGACCAGGTCATGCAATCGGTCAGTGCCACGCCGTTATGGGCATAGCGCGGCGGCAGGTAGAGCATGTCGCCGGGCTCCAGTTCCCAGGATTGTTCGGCATGGAAGCGCTTGAGAATGCGCAGTGGCGCGCCATCCATGATTTCCAGATCGTCCTGGGCGCTGATTTCCCAGCGGCGGCGCCCAAGGCCCTGGATCAGAAAGACATCATAGGAATCGAAATGCGGGCCGACGCCGCCACCGGACGGGGCGAAGCTGACCATCAGGTCATCCAGGCGGGCGAGCGGAATGAAGTCGAAGGCATGCAGCAATGCATCGCCGTCCGGCAAGAAATGATTCACCCCGGAAACCAGCAGACTCCAGTTCTTTTTCGGCAGGGTGGCGAGGTCGTCCGCTGCGAACGGCCCATGATCGAGCAGGCATTGGCCGCGCGTGAAGCGCACCAGGCGGCTCTCCGCGTCGTCGCGCATGGCTAGTACGGCGAGGCTGTCGCGATTCAGCCAGCCACCGAAGCCCGGCAACGCCTGGCGCACCAACAACGGCTTTTTCTGCCAGTATTCGGCCAGGAAGGCTTCTGGCGACCATCCCCCCAGCAGGTGCTCCAGGGAAAATACCGACATGTTGAAAGGGGTTGGACTGGGGCGAGACATTTTGCTCATACAATACTTTCGATCTATTTCGAGGAGACTAAAGCGATGCCGAAGAAAGGTGCAAAGGTCGGTGCAATGGCTCCTGACTTTGAATTGCCGGATGCGGACATGACCATCGCCAGCCTGGGGGAATATCGGGGCAAGCCGCTCGTGCTGTTTTTTTACGTGCGCGATGATACGCCTGGGTGTACCACCGAAGCGGTCGAGTTCAGTGATCTGGAGTCGCGTTTCGCGCGCTTGGGCTGCGCGGTTGTCGGCATTTCGCGTGACGATTGCATTCGCCACGGCGCCTTCCGCGACAAGCACGGCATCACGGTGCGCTTGCTGGCTGACAAGGAAGGCATCGCCTGCAAGGCTTACGACGTGCTGGTGACGCGCGAGGTGGATGGCGTGCAGCGCGAGGGCGTGAATCGTTCCACTTTCATCATCGACGCGGCGGGGGTCATCCGCCACGCTCTCCATGGCGTCACCCCGAAGGGACACGCGGAGGCAATTCTCAATCTCGTCAAGGAGTTATGAAGTGCAAATCGGCAAGGATACGGTGGTCACCCTGACCTACCAGCTCACCACGCTTTCCGGCGAATTGCTGGAAGAAGCGACCCTGGAGTCGCCCGCGGCCTACCTGCATGGCGGCTACGACGGCATCTTCCCGAAAGTGGAAGAATCCCTCGAAGGCAAGGCCGCGGGCGACGAACTCGACGTGGTACTGGAGCCGAATGACGCCTTCGGTGAGTACGACGCCGAACTGGTGCGAGTGGAACCGGCCCATCTGTTCCCAGAGGAAGTCCAGGTCGGTATGCAACTGGAAGGAGCCAGCGAGGAGGGCGAGCACGCCCTGCTCTACACCGTGACCGACGTGGCCGAAGGCCAGGTGGTGGTGGATGGCAATCATCCCCTGGCGGGACAGAGTCTCAGGTTGCAATGCCAGGTAAGGGAGGTTCGCGTCGCTTTGCCCGTGGAAGTGGAACACGGCCATGTCCACGGTGAGCACGAGCACCCTCACTGATCAACCGGGCGGTTCCAGTAGAATGGCCGCCCTTTTTATTCAGGCTCAACACGCCATGAAAGTCACTTTTCTCGATTTCGAGCAGCCTGTCGCCGAACTCGAAGCCAAAATTGAAGAGCTCTCGGAAGTGCAGGGCGACTCGTCGCTGGATATTTCCGAGGAGATCGGCCGCCTGCGCAAGAAAAGTGCGGCGCTGACCAAACATATCTACGGCAAGCTCAATGCCTGGCAGGTTTCCCAGGTTGCCCGGCACCCGCAGCGCCCCTATACCCTGGACTACATCCAGGCCCTGTTTACCGAGTTCGAGGAACTGCACGGTGATCGCGCCTACGCCGACGATCCCGCCATCGTCGGCGGTATCGCCCGCTTTGAAGGCGAGCCGGTGATGGTGATCGGGCATCAGAAAGGCCGCGACGTAAAGGAGCGGCAATACCGCAACTTCGGCATGCCTCGCCCCGAGGGCTACCGCAAGGCGCTGCGCTTGATGCGCCTGGCCGAGAAGTTCCGCCTGCCGGTGCTCACCTTCATCGACACGCCGGGCGCTTATCCCGGCATCGACGCCGAGGAACGCGGCCAGTCCGAAGCCATCGCCCGCAATCTTTATGTGATGGCCGAACTCAAGACGCCGGTGATCTGCACGGTGATTGGCGAAGGCGGCTCCGGCGGCGCCCTGGCGATCGGCGTCGGCGACGTGTTGATCATGCTGCAATACGCCACCTACTCCGTGATTTCCCCGGAAGGCTGCGCCTCCATTCTCTGGAAAAGCGCCGACAAGGCCGCGCTGGCGGCGGAATCCCTCGGCATCACGTCGCCGCGTCTGAAAACCCTGGGCCTGATCGACCGCATCGTCAATGAACCGCTGGGCGGCGCCCACCGCGACCCCGCGGCGATGATGGAATCCCTGCGCGCCAGCCTCTCCGAAGTTTTGCGGGAAATCGGACAGCGTCCGCGCAACGCGCTGCTCAACGACCGCTATGCCCGACTCATGGGCTACGGCAAGTTCAAGGAAGCGCGGGCCTGAAATTCGGTGGCGCCGGCATCCTCCCGATCTGGATGATGAAACCTGGCGCACCTGCAGCGCCGGCTTCCAGCCGGCTTCATTATTCCGATCGGGCCTTTGATGCTGGCTGGAAGCCGGCGCTACAAGGGCGCCGGCCTGCTTGCAGGACCCGGCACGCCGGGAGGTTTCAGTGAAAGCGCGGGTCGCCCTATTTCTCCAGCGCCACCCTCCCGGCCAGAACCTCTGCGTCGGCTACTCGGGCGGGCTGGATTCCACGGTACTTCTGCACCTGCTCGCCGATTTGCGCGGCGAGTTCGCTTTCCACTTATCCGCCGTGCATGTGCATCACGGCCTCTCCCCACAGGCCGATGCCTGGGTGATCCATTGCCGCCAGCAATGCGCCGGGCTGGAAGTACCTTTGCGGGTAGAGCGGGTCGTGGTGAAGCGCGCCGGCCACGGTCTCGAAGCCGCCGCGCGGGAAGCGCGCTATCGGGTGTTTAGCGGCCTTGCCGTCGATGCCCTGGCGCTGGCGCAGCAGCGCGACGATCAGGCGGAAACCGTGTTGCTGCAACTGCTGCGCGGCGCCGGCATGAAAGGCCTGGCGTCGATGCCGGAAGAACGTGCGCTCGGCCCGATCAAACTGTTGCGCCCGCTGCTTGCCGTGCCGCGCCATGAGATTGAGGCGTATGCCCACGCGCACGGGCTGTCCTGGGTGGACGACGCCAGCAATGTCGATACCGACTTGCGCCGCAACGCCGTCCGCCACCACCTGATGCCGCTGCTGGAAGAGCTGTTCCCCGGCGCCGCCATCGCCCTGGCACAAGCGGCTGCGCAATTCGCTGAAAGCGCCGGTCTGCTCGACGCCCTGGCGCGCCAAGATGGCGCCGCCGCGATCTCACCGGAAGGGTTGTCGGTGGCGCGTCTGGCGGAACTCGACGCGGCGCGCGCGCGCAATCTGCTGCGCCACTACCTGGAATTGCACGGCATTCCCATCCAGCGCGAACGCCTGCGCGAAGCCCTGAGCCAGATGCTGGAAGCCCGCGCGGATGCGCAACCCGTGGTCGATTTTGGCGCGGCCACGCTGCGGCGTTTCCAGGGGCATGTCGTGCTGGTGCGCCTCAAGTCGACGCCCAGGCGGCCCCAGGATCGACTTGGCGGCGGTAGCGCCGGCGCCTCGCCGGCGAGGCGCCGGCGAGGCGCAAGTTTGTTTCACATTAACCCGCCGGCTGCGGACGCGCGGACATGGCACTGGTGGGGCGAAGCCGAGCTGGACTTGGGGGCGGCCGGTAGCTTGTGTTTCACGGCAGCGGCCGGGCAGGGCGTGCGTTTGCCGGACAGGGCGACAGTGAGGCTGCGCGTCGGCGGCGAGCAACTGCGGCCCGTGGCGCCAGGGCCGGCGCGTACTCTGAAAAATCTCCTGCGCGAAGCCGGCGTAGCGCCCTGGTTGCGCCAGCGTTTGCCTCTGGTCTACGTGGATGGCCGCCTTGCCTGGGCGGCGGAAATCGGCGTCGATGCGGCGTTTCAGGCCGGCCCCGATGAGACAGGCTGGCTCATTTCATGGCGGCAGCCGGCGTAACCAGCGCCTGAACGCCTAGCTTGCGCATTTCCGCCTGGGCTTTTCCCGCTTCCTCTCGGCTGGCGAATGGTCCCAGTTGCACGCGTGTCTCCATGTGGGCGCGGATGCCCTGTTTCCTCAGCTTGTTGACCAGCTCACGGGCGCGCTCCGGATTGCTGAATATGCCCAGTTGCACCACGAAACGCTCGCCCGTGGCGGGCGCTTGTGGGGCAGGTTGTGTGGCGGGCGGCGGCGTTGGTGTTGTGCGTGGCGCGGCGGCCGGAACGCTCGGCGTCTTCGGCGCATTGCTGACCTTGGGCGGGGGCGGTGGCTCGGCGGGCCTGGAAGTGGCTGGTGCCGCGGCGGCGGTTGGCGGGTTGGCTGGCTCCGCTGTGGCGGGAGGTTCAGTGGCCGGCGCGGGTTGTGGTGGCGCGCTTTCCTGCGGGGGGGCCGCGACGATGGGCACGGGCAGCGCCGGCGGCACCGGCTTCCCGGTGCCGCCACCCTGATCCAGCCACCACAGGCCAGCCAACGCGGCGGCGGTCACCACGCCTGCCACCCCCAGGCGCAACAGTGCCCGGCGCCGGACATCGCCGCTTTCCGTTGGCCCCTCGTTTTGGCCACCGATTGGGTTATTTTCAACCGCCATTGCACCCTCCTCACCGCGCCCCAGGGTGGCGCACCGCCTTTATTTTAGGGGGGTTTCGTGGTAACTTCCGCGCGCTTTTTTCACGTCTTTTCAAAGCGCTTTTTCAAAGATTCCCTGCCTTTTTTCAATTCCCCCCGTACCCGGAGCACTGCACTATGGCCGTCGAACGCACCCTGTCCATCATCAAGCCCGATGCCGTCGCCAAGAATGTCATCGGCAAGATTTATTCCCGTTTCGAGAGCAACGGCCTCAAGGTCATCGCCGCGCGCATGGCCTGGTTGTCCGAGCAGGAAGCCGGCGGTTTCTATGCCGTACACAAGGCGCGCCCCTTCTACAAGGATCTGGTCGCCTTCATGAGCTCCGGCCCGGTGATGATCCAGGTGCTGGAAGGCGACAACGCCATCGCCAAGAATCGTGAACTGATGGGGGCGACCGATCCCAAAAAAGCGGAAGCCGGCAGCATCCGCGCCGACTTCGCCGAGAGCATCGACGCCAACGCCGTGCATGGCTCCGACGGCCCCGACACCGCGCAAGTGGAAGTGGCCTACTTCTTCCCGGAAATGAACGTTTACGCCGGTCGCTGATAGGCCGATGGCGCGGCAGCCTCGTAGGATGCGGTTCGCCGCGCTCACCACATCCTACGTCCCTCGCCACCCGCCACGCCATGCAGAACCTTCTCGATCTCGATCTTCCCGGACTCGTCGCTTTCTTCGAAAGCCTCGGCGAGAAGCCGTTTCGCGCTCGCCAGGTGATGCACTGGCTGCATCAATACGGCGCCGACGACTTCGCCCAGATGACCGATCTGGCCAAGTCGCTGCGCGCCAAGCTGCCCGAAGTGTCCGAGATTCGGCCGCCGCTGCTGCACCAGGAGCAGGTGTCCGACGACGGCACGCGCAAATGGCTGCTGGAAGTCGGCCCGCAAAATCGGGTCGAGACGGTATTCATCCCGGAAGCCGAGCGCGGCACCCTGTGCGTCTCCACCCAGGTGGGATGTGCGCTGGAGTGCGCCTTCTGTTCGACCGGGCGGCAAGGTTTCAACCGCAACCTGTCGGTGGCGGAAATCATTGGCCAGCTCTGGTGGGCCAACAAGGCGATGGGGCGCGACCCGAAAGGGGATCGCCTCATTTCCAACGTGGTATTGATGGGCATGGGCGAGCCCCTGCTCAACTACGACAACACCGTGACCGCCGTGTCCCTGATGCTCGACGACCATGCCTATGGCCTGTCGAGGCGGCGCGTCACCATTTCCACCTCCGGCATCGTGCCGGCGATGGATCGGTTGCGTGAGCAGATGCCGGTGGCCCTGGCGGTTTCGCTGCACGCGCCCAACGACGCGCTGCGCGACCAGTTGGTGCCGATCAACCGCAAATACCCGCTGAAAGCGTTGATGCCCGCCTGTCAGCGTTATATCCAGGACGGCCCGCGCGACTTCATCACTTTCGAATACGTCATGCTCGACGGCATCAATGACCGTCCCGAACATGCCGAGCAGTTGTTGCAACTCACCCGCGACGTGAACTGCAAGTTCAACCTGATCCCCTTCAATCCGTTCCCGAACTCAGGTTTCCAGCGTTCGTCGTCCGAGACCGTGCGCCGTTTCGCCAGCCAGCTCATGGCCGGTGGCAAGATCGCCACCACCCGCAAGACGCGCGGCGGCGACATCGACGCCGCTTGTGGCCAGTTGGCCGGCCAGGTTCAGGACAAGTCGCGGCGGGTTAGCCATCGCATCGACAAATTCATGGGGGCGGCATGAAACGTATCGCGTTCTTGCTGCTGCTGGCGCTTGCCGGCTGCGCCGCACAACCGCGTTTGGACGGCAGCCCGGAGGCGCGTGCCAGCGGCGGCGGTGATCCCCGCGCCCAGATACATACCGATCTGGCCGCCAACTATTATCTGCGCGCCCAGTACGCGATTGCCTTGCAGGAACTGGCGGAAGCGATCAAGGCCGATTCCGGTTATGCCCCGGCCTACAACATGCTCGGCCTGGTACAGGGCGAACTGCGCGAAGACGCGCGCGCGGAGGAGAGCTTCCGCGGCGCCATCGAGCGCTCGCCGCAGTTCTCCGAGGCGCATAACAACTACGGCCTGTTTCTGTGCCAGCGCAAGCGCATGAAAGAAGCGCGCGAACATTTCGAGGCGGCCCTTTCCAACTCGCTCTACGCCTCGCCCGAGAAGGCGCTGGCCAATGCCGGCGCATGCAGCCTGGAACAAGGCGACCTGGCGACGGCGGAAAGGTATTACCTGCGCGCCACGAAACTCGCCCCCAACCATGCCAGCGCGCAATTGGGCATGGCCGAAGTCCACTACCGTCTGGGCCGCTGGCTGGCGGCGCGCGCCCTGTTGCGGCAACTCACGGAACAGGCGGAAGTCAGCGCGCAGGCCCTCTGGCTGGGGGCGCGGATCGAGCGCCGCCTGGGCGACCGCGAGGCGGAAGCCAACTATGGCGCCCAGTTACGCCGTCGCTATCCGGATTCCATGCAGACCCAATGGCTGATCACCAGCCAATATGACCAGATGGGGAGCCTGTTATGAGCGTGGCCTCACATGCAACTCAGTCCGCAGCTCATTTATCCCTATTCCATCCGGGATTTGGCGAGAAGCTCAAGCTCGCGCGCGAAGCGCTCGGGCTGACGAGCGCCGACGTGGCCGCCAAGCTCAAGCTCGCGGCCCGCCAGATCGAGGCCATCGAGTCGGAGGATTTATCCCATTTGCCGGGTGAGGTTTTCACGCGCGGCTTTGTCCGCAATTACGCGCGTCTGGTGGAGCTCGATCCAGAACAACTGATCGTACCGGTGGATATCCACGCCGTCGTTTCGGAAACCGTCACCGCCCCCAGCGAAGGGCTGATCTTTGCTTCGCCCGGGCTGCGCCGCTGGGTATTGCTGCCGCTGCTGGCGCTGGGTTTTTTCGTCGTGCTGGTGGCGCTGCTCTACTACTGGCTGCGCCAGGGCGAGGACGCGCTGGTCAGCGAACGGATGGAGCCAGTGCCGACCGCGCGGACCCCTGTGGGTTCGCCGCCGCCGCCCGCCCCCCCCGCGCGGCTGCCTCCGCCCGCCGCGCCGGATTCGCTGGCGCCTAGCGAAATGGCCCCCGCCATGCCGGCCAGCGCTTTGCCGGCGCCCACGCGGATTCCCGCGCCGGCGTCATCCGCTCCGGCCGCCGCCGCCAAAGCCGCGTCGCCGCTGAACCAGGCCGCGCCAGACGCCGCCGTCCTGGCTGGCAAGGGCCATACCTTGCGTTTTGTCCCAGGCCTGGATGCCTGGATACAGGTGGTGGATGGGCAGGGCAAGCGCTATTCCAGGCTAGTGACCGCCGGCAGTGTCGAAACCTTTTCCGGTGAGCCACCATTCAGTCTGGTGGTGGGTGAGGCGGCGCAGGTGCAACTCTCCTATGACGGCCACCACATCGACCTCACCCCCTACATCGGGCAGAAAGTGGCCCGTTTGACGCTGGAATGAATATGAGCCGAACGATTCCGCGTCACCTCACGCGGCGCGTCATGGTGGGCCACGTGGCGGTGGGCGGTGGCGCCCCGGTGGTGGTGCAGTCCATGACCAACACCGACACCGCCGACGTCACCGGCACGGCTATCCAGGTCTATGACCTCTGGCAGGCCGGCTCCGAACTGGTACGCCTCACCGTCAACACTGAAGAAGCCGCGCGCGGGGTGGTCGCCATCCGCGAGAAACTCGATGCGATGGGCTGTGACGTGCCGCTGATCGGCGATTTCCATTTCAACGGCCACCGCCTGATCAAGGCCGTGCCGGAATGCGCCCAGGCGCTCGCCAAGCTGCGCATCAACCCCGGCAATGTCGGCCACGGCGCCAGGAAGGACGAACAGTTTGCCACCCTGGTGGAAGCCGCCGCGCGCTATGGCAAGGCGGTGCGCATCGGCGTCAACTGGGGCAGCCTGGATCAGGAATTGCTGGCGCGCATGATGGATGAGAACGCGCGCCACGCCGAGCCGGGAGAGCCTGATCAGGTGATGCGCAACGCCCTCATCGTCTCCGCCCTGGAATCCGCCGCCCGCGCCGAGGAACTCGGCCTGGCCGGCGATCGCATCGTCCTGTCGTGCAAGTTGTCCGGGGTGCAGGACCTGATTCAGGTTTACCGCGACCTCGCCAGCCGTTCCGATTACGCCCTGCATCTGGGCCTGACCGAGGCTGGCATGGGCAGCAAGGGCATCGTCGCCTCCACGGCGGCGCTGGCTATCCTGATGCAGGAAGGCATTGGTGACACCATCCGCGTCTCGCTTACTCCGCAACCCGGTGAATCGCGCACCACCGAAGTCCAGGTGGCGCAGGAAATCCTGCAAACCCTGGGTTTGCGTTCCTTCACCCCTCTGGTCACCGCCTGCCCCGGCTGCGGCCGGACCACCAGCACCGTGTTCCAGGAACTCGCGCAGAAGATCCAGACCTGGCTGCGCGCCCAGATGCCGGTCTGGCGCGGCCAGTACCCGGGCGTGGCGAGCATGAATGTGGCGGTAATGGGCTGCGTGGTGAACGGCCCCGGTGAAAGCAAGCACGCCAATGTCGGCATCAGCCTGCCGGGCAGCAATGAAACTCCGGTGGCCCCGGTCTACGTCGACGGGATAAAGACCGTCACCCTCAAGGGCGATAACATCGCCGAGGAATTCCAGGCCATCGTCGAAGCCTACGTAGAGCGGACCTACGGTACGGATAATTAGTAAAGGCCTCCCATGAGCAACCCACTCCGCGCCGTGCGCGGCATGAATGACCTCCTCCCCGCGGAGGCGCCGCTTTGGCAATATTTCGAAACCCTCCTGCACGGCTGGCTGAAAGCCTATGGCTACCGCGAGATGCGCACCCCCATCCTGGAACATACCGCGCTGTTCAAGCGCGCCATCGGCGAGGTGACCGACATCGTCGAAAAGGAGATGTACACCTTCGTCGACGAACTCAACGGCGAGAGCATGACCTTGCGCCCGGAAGGCACCGCAAGCTGTGTGCGCGCGGCGATCGAACACACCCTCCTGTTCGACGGTGGCAAGCGGCTCTGGTACGCCGGCCCCATGTTCCGCCACGAGCGGCCGCAGAAGGGGCGCTACCGCCAGTTCCACCAGTTCGGCATCGAAGCCCTGGGTTTCGCCGGTCCGGACCTGGATATCGAACACCTGTTGATGACCGCCCGCCTGTGGAGGCTGTTGGGCCTTTCCGACTGCATCCATCTGGAACTCAACTCCCTGGGTGGCGCCGAATCGCGCGCCCGCCATCGGGAAAAGCTGATCGCCTACTTCCAGGCGCATGAAGCCGTTCTCGATGAAGACGCCAAACGCCGCTTGCACAGCAACCCGCTGCGCATCCTCGACAGCAAGAACCCAACCATGCAGGCGATGGTGGAAGCCGCGCCGAGGTTGATGGATGAACTCGACGAAGCCGCCCTGGCCCACTTTGACGCGGTCAAACAGGGGCTGGACGATGCCGGTATCGCCTATAAGATCAACCCGCGTCTGGTGCGTGGCCTCGATTACTACAACGACACCGTGTTCGAGTGGGTCACCGATCGTTTGGGCGCCCAGGGCACGGTTTGTGCCGGTGGCCGCTATGACGGCCTGGTTGCCCAATTGGGGGGCAAACCGGCGCCCGCCTGCGGCTTTGCGATGGGCGTGGAACGCCTGCTGGGGTTGCTGGCGGAGGTGGGCGTGGCGCCGCCCGCCGCCGCGCCGGACGTCTACCTGGTCAATGTCGGCCTCGCCGCCAGCCGTTTCGCCCTGCAAGCCGGCGAAACCTTGCGCGACGCCGGCCTCGATGTGGTGCTGCACGGCGGCGGTGGTGGTTTCAAGTCGCAGATGAAAAAAGCGGATGCCAGCGGTGCCCGTTACGCCGTCATCATCGGTGATGACGAGGCCTCGGTTGGCGAGGTATCCGTGAAACCTCTGCGAGGGGAAGGTGAACAACAGCGCGTCGCCCTGGTGGCGGCGGTGGAACTATGCGGCGCCGGCGTCTCGCCGGCGAGTACCGACCTTTTTTGAAGGGCAAAACAATGGCACTCGATCTGGAAGAACAGGAACAAATTGACGAATTCAAGGTGTGGTGGAAACTGCATGGCTACAAGGTGGTCCTGGGCGTGACCGCCTTCCTGCTGCTCGCCGGGGGTTGGCGCGCCTGGCAGACCTGGCAGCACAACCAGGCGGCGGAAGCCTCCATGCTGTTCGATACCGCGGTGCAGGCCGCGTCCATGAATGATCTGAAAGCCGCCAAGGGCGCCACCGCGCGGATCATGGAAAACCAGGCACATAGCGCCTATGCGACGCCCGCCGCCTGGCTGGCCGGCCGCGTCAACTACGAAAGCGGTGATCTGAAAAGCGCGCGTGCCCAGTATGAATACGCGCTCGAGCACGCCAAGGACGATGGCCTCAAACAACTGGCGCGCATCCGTCTGGCCGGCATCCGTTTCGAGGACAAAGACTTCGCCGGCGCCCTGGCCTTGCTGAACGAACCCTTCGATCCCGCTTTCCTGGGCCTGGCCGCCCAACTCAAGGGCGACATCCTGGCCGAACAGGGCAAGCCCTCGGAAGCCCGCACCGCCTACAAGTTGGCGCTGGAAAAACTGGGCGACAAGAGTTCCCTGAAACCTTTGTTGGAAATCCGCCTGGATGCCTTGGGAGGTTGAAATGGAACGACCCCCCCACTCACTGCGTTCGTTGCCTGATGAAGCCTGTGATGAAGCCACTAACGAGCCGAGAAACAATAAGTTGAACATTCTGGCCGCGCCAGCGAGCGCGCTGCCGCGTTGCCGGGCGCTTGCAGGGAATGGCCATGCGGCGCGACCGTCGCCTTGCATCGCATCCCGCCATCACACCCCTATTTGTCCACCTTTTTATTTCTTGGCTCCTAAGCGAACGACTAAGCCGCCAAAAGACGGTGGCCTAGCAGCCTGTCGGACTTTGGCCGTCGATAGCGAAAATCGGCCCCAGCGAGGCCAGTTTTTGCCGCTTTCGCTGGGGAATAGTCGAACTATTGCCCAAGAAAGCGGCGAAAAATGGGCCGGCGCGGTCGGTTTGCAGCCGGTGATTCCAAAGTCCGACAGGCTGCTAGCCCCTGCTTATACCCTTCGGTACCCCGAGGGGGCGGCCAGTTCCTTCGAACGGCCGTGCGGAACTGGCCTGCTGAAACGTGCCCTTTTGCTGGCCGCCCTCGCCACCACACTTGCCGGCTGCTCCACGATCAGTGGCTGGTTTGGCTCCGACAAGCCCGCCGCCAAGCCGGCCGAACTGACCGAATTCAAGGCCAGCGCCAGTCTGGCCCGGCAGTGGGATGCCAAGGTTGGCGACGCCGGCCCCTATGAGTTCTCGCCCGCCACCGACGGCGAGGCTGTCTACGCCGCCGGCCGCGATGGCAAGCTGGTCAAATTGGACCTTGCCAGTGGCCGCGAACTCTGGCGCGGCGACGCTGGCCAGGTGCTCTCGGCCGGTGTTGGCGTCGGCGAAGGCCTGGTGCTGGTGGGGACGCCCAAGGGTGAATTGCTGGCCTTCAACGCCGCCGATGGCGGCGCCGTGTGGAAAGCCAGGCTCTCCGGCGAAATCCTGGTGCCGCCGGTGGTGTCCAACGGGGTGGTCGCCGCGCGCGGCAACGATGGAAAAATTGCCCTGTTCGAAGCCCGCGACGGCAAGCAGCGCTGGGCCAACAGCCGCGCGCTACCCGCCCTCACTCTGCGCGAACAAGGCCATCTGGCGCTTGGCGACAAGGCGCTCTATGCGGGCAACGCCGGCGGTAAATTGAGCGCCCTCTCGCTGGTCAACGGTGCCCCGCTCTGGGAAGCCAACATCGCCCTGCCACGCGGCAGCACTGAACTGGAACGCATCGCCGATGTGATCGGCCCGCTGGCGCTGGATGAGAACCAGGTGTGTGCCGCCGCCTACCAGGGCCGTGTCGCCTGCGTTGACCGCATTACCGGCAACGGAACCTGGGCGCGCGAACTCTCCTCCCTGCGCGGGGTGGATATGGATGCCCGCTTCGTTTTCGCGGGTGACGACCACGGCAGCCTGCTCGCCTACGAGCGCGCGCGCGGCGGCAACGCCTGGAAACAGGACAAATTGCGTGACCGCCACCTCTCTAGCCCGGTCGCCGTGGCCGAGCACTATGTCGCAGTGGGTGATTTCCAGGGCCAGATCCACCTCATCAACACCGCGGACGGCGCCTTCGCCGCCCGCGGTGCCACGGATGGCAGCCCCATCAAGGGCATCATGATCCCGCTCAAATCCGGTTTGGTCGTGCAGACCGCGAATGGCGGGGTGATGGCGTTCAAAATCCAGTGAGGCGTGAGGGTGAGGCGAAATGCCCCCCCGCCTGACGCCTAACGCAGCACGCAAATGAAACCCACCCTTGTCCTGGTCGGCCGGCCCAATGTTGGCAAATCCACGTTGTTCAATCGTCTGACCAAGACGCGCGACGCGCTCGTTCATGATCTTCCCGGCCTCACCCGCGACCGCCATTACGGCCATGGCCGCAGTGGCTCGAAGCCGTTTCTGGTGGTGGATACCGGTGGCTTCGAGCCGGTGGTGGAAACCGGCATCCTCGCCGCGATGGCCAAGCAGACCATGCAGGCGGTGGCGGAGGGCGATGTGGTGGTCTTCCTGGTCGATGGCCGCGCTGGCGTCACGCCGCAGGATTTGATTATTTCCGAGAAGTTGCGTCGCAGTGGGCGGCCGGTGTTCCTGGCGGTGAACAAGACCGAGGGCATGAACCTCAGCGTGGTCAGCGCCGAATTCTTCGAGCTCGGCCTGGGTGAGCCGGTGGCGATTTCCAGCGCCCACGGCGAGGGCGTGCGCGATCTGGTGGAACTGGCGCTGGAGTCGTTCGCAGTCGAGCCGGAAGACGGCGCGGATGCCGACCATCCCAAGATCGCCATCATCGGCCGCCCCAATGTCGGCAAGTCCACGCTGGTGAATACGTTCGTCGGCGAGGAGCGCGTCATCGCCTTCGACCAACCCGGCACCACCCGCGATTCCATCTACGTCGACTTCGAGCGTGGCGGCAAGCCCTACACCCTGATCGACACCGCCGGGGTGCGGCGTAAGGGTCGGGTAACCGAGGTCGTCGAAAAGTTCTCTGTCATCAAGACGTTGCAGGCCATCGAGGATGCCAATGTGGTCATCCTGGTGCTCGATGCCCAGCAGGAAATCTCCGATCAGGATGCCCACCTCGCCGGTTTTGTCCTGGAAGCCGGGCGCGCCCTGGTGGTGGCGGTGAACAAGTGGGATGGCATGGAAAACTACGCGCGTGAACAGATCAAGCAGGAGCTCACGCGGCGCCTGGAATTCCTCTCCTTCGCCCGCTTCCACTTCATCTCCGCGCTCAAGGGCGACGGGGTCGGCGGCCTGATCAAGTCCGTCGACGAGGCCTATGCGGCGGCCATGGCCAAGCTCCCCACGCCGCGCCTCACCCGGGTTCTGCAAGATGCCGTCACCCAGCAACAGCCCGGCCGTTCCGGCCTGTTCCGGCCCAAGCCCAAGTACGCCCACCAGGGTGGCAGCAACCCGCCGGTCATCATCATCCACGGCAATCACCTGGAAGGCATCACCGACAGCTACAAGCGGTACCTTGAAAATACCTTCCGCACCGTGTTCAATTTGCAAGGCACCCCGCTGCGGGTGGACTTCAAGTCCGGCCACAACCCGTTCGAAGCGCGCAACCCCACCCCCCTCACCCCGCGCCAGATCCGCACCGCCGAACGCGACGCCCGGCGACGCAACCAGACTTTCAAGAAATAAGCGGGGCATCGTTGCAAGGGCTGGGCAAGAACGCGAGCGATAGGGCGATGGTCATCGACGTGATGGATTTGCTTGAGCGAAAAACGCCGATGCCTTTCGCCAATGCCTGTTCGCATTTCCTCAACCTGGAGAACCTCGGCAGCCCTGAACCGGCGGCTATGCCGGAGAAGCACACTGAGGTCACGGTGGTGAAGCTAGTGGAGCCGACCCCCACGCCTGTCGCCAAACCGGCGCCGGTGAAAAAGGGAACCAACGAGTTGAAGGGCGATGCCCGGCTGGTGGGCCTGTTTGAGCTGCAAACACGGGATAAGGGGCTGTATGTGCGCGACCGGCGCAGTGTGGCGTCAGCCAATGGCGGAGCGGCGTAAGCGTGGTCAGTTTTGAATTGACGCCAGGAAGCCCACACGAGATGCCCCGCCGAGGGTGTTGGGCTGCTCCCTCCGCCCAACCTGCCGCGCTTACGAGCATTCCCTGAGGTAAACCTGTAGCGCTGGCGGCGGATTGGCGCGTCGCGCTTTTCCCATCGAAACCCCGTTGCCGGCTATGATCCGCAACCTTTTTCCTATCGGCTTTTTCGAGGTATCCCATGCAGTCCGGCCCCAGAGAGATCATCACCCCGTTTCGCCCGATTCCGCTCGATGTTCCCGAGGGGATGAAGGCGAACGAGTTTTTCAACAGCACCGAGAACCTCAACGATCTGGCTCACAACAACGGCCTGTTGCAGAACCCGGAGGGGCTGTTGCTGTATCGCAAGGCGTTGGGCCACAGCAACGAATTCGACACCTCGATCATCTACAACACCTCGCGGAGCATCCTCGATCCACTCGGCCGCCCGGTGCGCCGTACCCAGGTGCCGGAAGCGGTGAAGAACGTCTGGAACCGGATGAACCAGGTCATCCTCGCGTACATGCTGGAGCAGTATCCGGACCCGGACGAGACCCTGCTGCTGGCCGGCGAGGCGAGCCTGGATGCGACCTGGCCGCTGACTTCGCCGGGGGTGCCCAGCATCCGTATGCTGCATAACCACTTCATCGTGTTCAACAAGGCCGAATTGCGCGCCGCGCCGATCGCCGACACCAGTAACCCCAACCTCACCGACGGCGGCCAGAATTCGTTGTTCCAGGCCTACATGCGCCATGTTTATCGGGCGTTTTTCGATGAACTCGATCTGCGCATCCTGCGCCCGTGCCAGTCCGGTTCCTGCCGCATCGCGCTGACCGGTTACCCGCAGGGCCTGCCCAGTTGGGAAATCACCGGCGGCGCCGAGTCGTTGAAGGAGGTGCGCTTCTGGAAGGAGTACGACACGATCCTGAAAGGTTTCAGCGACTTCTATCGCACCTTCTTCGGCCAGGTCTCCACTCGCAACGCGCCGTTGCCGCGCGACATCTATTTCCCGGAACTGGTGGAGGCCAAGTTGCAGTTCAACAACGACCTGTTGAAGACCGCGAAGACGGTGCGCGATCGCTGCATCAAAGATGCCAAGTACGCCAACTCGATCCGCTGGCAGCCGGCCTTCAAGCAACTGATCTACCGCAATGATGTGGGGCAGTTGATCGTCACCATAAGCCAGAACTCCATCGGCAATGCCATCACCGAACTGCTTGGCGTGGTGGTCAAGCGGGTTCCCGATGCCGACGCCTATGGCCGCGCCGAGCCGGCCTTGATCGAGAAGTTGCTGGAAGTGCGCCGCCGCCTGGTGGAAGCCGACCTGGGTACCGGGATCGCCACGCCGTATTGGGGGGCGGCGTAGGCCGCATTCATGAACCCTTCCGACACCCTCGCCCAGGCCGAGCGCCTGAAAGCGCTCTGGCAACTGGCAACCCGGCGCGACCTCGACGAATCAGCGCGCTTCCACTCCATGCTGCGCCTGGCTTGTGAAGCCTTGGGGATGGAACTGGCGGTGCTGGGGGCATTCAACGGCGAGTACACCGCTCGTTATGCGCACGACACCCTGGGCGTGCTGCCGGAAGGGAGGGTGATCCCGATCGGCGACACGATTTGCCAGCAGGTATTCCTGGCGCGTGAACCGATTTTCATCGCCGATCTGGTGGCACATCCGCAATTCCGAGACCACCGCCTGGTGGCCGAGGCGGGCCTGCGTGCTTACGCCGGAGTTCCCGTCTGGGCGGGCGAGGAAGTTGAGGGCGTGCTCGCCTTTATGCGTCGCCAGCCCATGCCGGAACCCTGGCCCGAAGCCGACATCGCCTATATGGAGCTGGTGGCGGGCTGGCTGGGTTACCACTTGGCGCAGGTGCGGCAGCGGGAAGTGCTGGAGCGCCATGCCCTCACCGATGGCTTGACTGGCTTGATCAACCGGCGCGCCGCCGAGGTGCGACTGGATGAGGAATTGGCGCGGGCGCGCCGCCATAGCGAAGGCTATGCGCTGGCCATGATGGATATCGACCATTTCAAGACGGTGAATGATCGTTACGGCCATGCCGTCGGTGATGAGGTCCTCAAGGCCGTGGCACGCCGCATCGAGGCCGGCTTGCGTGAGGACGATTGGGTGGCGCGCTGGGGCGGCGAAGAATTTCTGGTGTTTCTGCGCAACGCCGATGTGCGCGAGTCGGTGTTTGTCCTGGAGCGCCTGGTCACCCAGGTGAAAGCCACGCCCATCGCCACCAGCGCCGGGGCGATCCGGCTCACCCTGTCGGCCGGTATCGGCCTGCCCGCGGGCGAGGACCGTTCTTTCCGCAATGCCGTCGAAATGGCGGATACCTGTCTGTATCGGGCCAAGGCGAATGGGCGTGATCGCGTCGAAGCCCAGGAGGGCGGCGGCGTGTTGTGGCCGGCGCAGATTATCAAGCGGGCGCTGCGCGATGGGCGGGTGGTGATGGCGAACCAGGCCATCGTCGATCTGGAAACCGGCGAGGTCGTCGCCGACGAGGCGCTGGCCCGGGTGCGCCTGCCCGATGGCCATTTGCTCCCGGCCAGTGACTTCATCGAGGCGGCGGAGGGGCTCGGGTTGATGGCGGACATCGATCGCTTCATCTGCTCCGCGGCCATGTCGCGCTGTGCCACCAAGGTGGGCGGCGGCATCGTGGGTGAGAACTTTGCGCATTTCGTGAACCTCTCGCCACAATTTCTGGCGCGCCGCGATCTGGTCGAAGAACTGCTCGCCAACGCCATGCGCTACTGCCAGACCTGCGGGGTCGAATTCGGTCCGATCAAGCCGGTGGTATTGGAAATCACTGAACGCCAGTTCCTGCGCAACCTGGATACCCTGGAGGCCGACCTGAGGCCGCTGCTGGATTTTGGTTTCCGCCTGGCCCTGGATGACTTCGGCAGCGGCTATTCCTCCTTCCTTTATCTGGCCCGCCTGCCCATCTCCTTTCTCAAGATCGAAGGCTGGCTGGTCGCCAACATGCACAAGGAACGGAAAATCCGCGCCATCGTCGAGAGCCTGGCGCGGTTTGCGCGCCAGGAAGGCATCATCACCGTGGCCGAGTGCATCGAAGACGCGACAAGCGCGCGCATCCTGCGGGAAATGGGGGTGGATCTGGGGCAAGGCTGGTACTTCGGCCGGCCCCTGGTGGAAGCATCGTAGGATGCGGTGAGGGACGAACCGCATCAGCAAGGTGAGCAGCTTCGCCCCGCCTTGAATAAAATCGGGCCGCGAAAATAAAACCCGATAAAATCCGCGCCCTTGGTTCGCATTTTTTGTGTATTACTCCGCAACAACCCCCTTCATATAAAGGATTCACCATGAGCAAAGGGCAGCAATTACAAGACCCGTTCCTCAACGCGCTACGCCAGGAACAAGTTCAGGTTTCGGTCTACCTGGTCAACGGCATCAAGCTTCAGGGCGTCATCGAAAGCTTTGATCCCTACGTGGTGTTGCTGAAGAATGCCATCACCCAGATGGTCTACAAGCACGCCATTTCCACCGTGGTGCCTGCTCGTCCGATCTCCGTGCAACGCGCGGGGCCGGCTGCGGGTGTGGGTACTGAAGCCGACTGAGTCGTGTTCGAGCGTCCCGAACATGGGCAGGCGGTTATCCTGGCCTCCCTGGATTTCGGCAAAGAGGATTACTCCGAAAGCCTCAGTGAACTTGAGCTGCTCGCCACAAGTGCCGGCCTCTTCGTGGCTGGCGTGGTCGAAGGCAAACGTGGCCGGCCCGATCCCGCGCTGTTCGCCGGCTCCGGCAAGGCCGATGAAATCGGTGACGCCGCGCGCGCGGCCGATGCTTCACTGGTCATCTTCAATCACGAACTCTCCCCGGTTCAGGAACGCAACCTGGAGCGGCGCCTGCAATGCCGGGTGCTGGACCGCACCGCGCTGATCCTGGAAATCTTCGCCCTGCGCGCGCGCAGCGGTGAAGGCAAATTGCAGGTGGAGTTGGCGCAACTGCGCCATTACTCGACCCGCCTGGTACGCGGCTGGACTCACCTGGAACGGCAGAAAGGCGGCATCGGTATGCGTGGTGGACCCGGCGAGAGCCAGTTGGAGCTCGATCGCCGGATGATTCTGACCAAGATCAAGGGCATCGAGGGGCGGCTGGAGAAACTCGCAAAGAGCCGCGCCGTGCAACGCCGCGGGCGGCAACGTGGCGGGGTGTTCTCGGTGTCCCTGGTGGGCTACACCAACGCCGGCAAGTCCACCCTGTTCAACACGCTTACCCATGCCGGCTCCTACGCCGCCGACCAGTTGTTCGCCACCCTGGACACCACCTCGCGCCGGCTCTGGCTGCCGGAAGCGGGGCAACAAATCGTGCTGTCCGATACCGTCGGTTTCATCACCCGCTTGCCGCACACCCTGGTTTCAGCCTTCCACGCCACCCTGGAAGAAACCCTTCATGCCGATCTGTTGCTGCATGTCGTCGATTCAGCCAGCCCGAACCGCGAGCGCCAGATCGTCGAGGTGGAGAAGGTATTGAAGGAAATCGGCGCGGAACAAGTGCCGCGGATCGAGGTCATGAACAAGCTCGATCTCACCAGCGCCGCGCCCCAGGTGGCGCGGGATGAGTATGGTAAGATCGCCGCCGTTTGGCTCTCCGCCAAGACGGGCGCGGGGGTGGAACTACTCCGCGGCGTTCTGGCGGAGTTTGCCCGTGATCAACAACATCAAACCAGCGTACTGGCGGCTCAAGATGCCGAACTTTCTCAAAGTTATGTGGAAACCAATCTCGATGGCCTGGAATGACCCGCAATGGGGTGGTGGCGGTGGCAACAAGAATGCCGGTGGCCCGCCGGACCTCGACGAACTCTGGAAGAACTTCAATCGCCGCCTGAATGAGATGTTTGGCAAGAAGGGCGGCAACGGTGGCGACGAGCCACCGCCGCGTATCGGGGGTGGCCGTGATTTTCATATCCCCGGTGGCGCCGGCCTGCTGATCGGCCTGGCCGTGCTGGTCTGGCTCGCTTCCAGTTTCTATATCGTCGATGCGGGTGAACGCGGTGTGGTGCTGCGCTTTGGCAAGTATGTCGAGACCACCGAACCCGGCCCGCGCTGGCATTTGCCTTATCCACTGGAAACCGCCGAAACGGTCAATGTCGAGCAGGTGCGCACCGTCGAGGTGGGCTACCAGCACAATATGAAATCCAAGGTGCTGTCTGAAGCCCTGATGTTGACCGACGACGAGAACATCATCGATCTCCAATTCTCCGTGCAATACCTGCTTAAAGACCCGGAAGACTACCTGTTCTCCAACCGCTCCCCGGACGAGGCGGTGAAACAGGTAGCGGAAACCGCGATGCGCGAGATCGTCGGCAAGAGCAAGATGGATTACGTGCTCTACGAAGGCCGCGCCGACATCGCCGCGCGCGCCACCCGGCTGATGCAGGAAATCCTCGACCGTTACAAGACCGGCATCACGGTCAGCAAATTGAACATGCAGAACGCGCAGCCGCCCGAGCAGGTGCAGGGCGCCTTTGATGACGCGGTAAAGGCCGGCCAGGATCTGGAGCGCCAGAAGAACGAGGGCCAGGCCTACGCCAACGACGTCATCCCGAAAGCGCGCGGTGTCGCCGCCCGCCTCACGCAAGAGTCGCAGGGCTACAAGCAGCGCGTGGTGGCCCAGGCCGAGGGCGAGGCATCCCGCTTCAAACAGGTGCTGTCCGAATATGCCAAGGCGCCGCAAGTCACCCGTGAACGTCTCTATCAGGACACCATGCAGCAGATCCTTTCCAATACCACCAAGGTGCTGGTGGACGACAAACAGGGCGGCAATCTGCTCTATCTGCCGTTGGATAAACTCATGAACATGACCCAGAGCGGCCAGATGGCGGCGCAATCCATCCCGCAGCAGATCGAACTGGCGCCGCAACGCCAGGACAGCGCCGCACCCACCCGCAGCGAAGACCTGTTCCGTTCCCGCGATGCCTTCCGTGGACGTGATCGGGAGGCCCGGCCATGAAGAACCCCGCTGTGGCCGTGGTCGGCCTGGTCGTCGTCCTCTTCATCTTGTCGCTGTCGCTGTTTAGCGTGGACCAGCGCCAAGCGGCGCTGGTGTTCCAGTTGGGTGAAGTGGTCGACATCAAGAAACAACCTGGCCTCTATCTCAAGTTGCCGCTGGTGCAGAACATCCGTTACTTCGATACCCGCATCCTGACCCTGGACGCCGTCGACCCGGAGCGCTTCATCACCTCCGAGAAGAAGAACGTGTTGGTGGACTACTACGTCAAATGGCGCATCAAGGATGTCGAGCGGTTCTACGTCAGCTTCAACGGCGATGAGCAGCGCGGCGTCAGCCGCCTGGCGCAGACCGTCAACGATGGCATGCGCGCCGAGTTTGGCAAGCGTACCGTGCATGATGTGGTTTCCGGCCAACGTGATAACGTCATGGAATCGCTGCGCAAGTCGGCGGATCTGGATGCGCACCGTTTCGGGGTCGAGGTCATGGACGTGCGCATCAAACGCGTCGATCTGCCGACGGAGGTCAGCGAATCGGTCTATCGCCGGATGGAAGCGGAGCGCAAGCGGGTGGCCAACGAACTGCGTTCCACCGGTTTCGCCGAGGCGGAAAAGATTCGCGCCGATGCTGACAAGCAGCGTGAGGTGATCATCGCCGAGGCCTACCGCGACGCCCAGCGCATCAAGGGCGAGGGCGACGGCCGCGCCGCCGCGATTTACGGCGAGGCGTTTGGCAAAAACGCCGAGTTCTATGCCTTCTACCGCAGCATGGAAGCCTACAAGCAGAGCTTCGCCAGCAAGAACGACGTCATGGTGCTGCAACCCAATTCCGAGTTCTTCCGCTACATGAAGTCTCCGCGCGGTGGCAAATAAGCGGGATGGCGTGGCGTGAGTCTGGGCGAGGTATGGCTTCCCGCGCTCGCGCTCATGCTGGTCATGGAAGGCGTGTTGCCGTTCCTGGCCCCCACCGCCTGGCGTGAAACCTTCTCCCGCATGATTCAGTTCAACGACGGCCAGGTGCGCTTCATGGGCCTGATTTCCATGCTCGCCGGCCTCGCTCTCCTGTTATTCACACAATGAACCCAGCCTGGCTCCTGCCCGAATATATCGAAGACATTCTGCCGCCTTATGCGCGCCAGGCGGAGGGGTTGCGCCGCCGCCTGCTCGACCTGTTCGATGGCTACGGCTATGACCTGGTCTGCCCGCCACTGGTTGAATACCTCGATTCCCTGCTCACCGGCGCGGCGCGCGATCTCGACCTGAAAACCTTCAAGGTGGTGGATGGCCTCTCCGGCCGGCTGCTTGGCGTGCGCGCCGACATGACGCCGCAGGCCGCCCGCATCGACGCCCACCTGATCGGCCATGAGGGTGCCACCCGTCTTTGTTATGCCGGCCCGGTGTTGCGCACCAAGCCCGTCGGGCTGGCCAGCCGGGAACCGTTCCAGGTGGGCGTCGAGTTGTTTGGCCACGCCGGCATTGAAGCCGACCTGGAAATTCAGGAAATTCTGCTCGCCGCGCTCGCCAGCGCGGGCGTCCCTGATGCGCGTCTGAGTCTGGGCCACGCCGGCCTGTTCCGTGCCCTGGTGGCGGGCGCCAGCTTGTCGGAAGCGCGCGCCGCCGCCCTGTTCACCGCGCTACGCGGCAAGGATGTACCCGAAGTAAAAGCCTTGAGCGCCGACCTCGCCGCGCCCTGGCAAGCGGCGTTTTGCCAACTGCCCGGCCTCTATGGCGGCGTCGAGGCGCTCGCGCGCGCGCGCGCCGTGTTGCCCGATCAGCCCGCCATTCGCCAGGCGCTGGATCAACTCGACCGTCTCTTCGCCGCCGGCAATGCCCAGGGTGAGGCCAGCGTCGCGGTCGATCTCTCCGATTTGCGTGGCGACGGTTACCACAACGGCGCCACTTTTGCTGCCTATGCCGGCGGCCAGGCGCGCGCGGTGGCCCTGGGCGGCCGCTACGACGGCGCCGGCAGTGTTTTCGGCCGTAGCCGTCCGGCCACCGGCTTTTCTTTGGATTTGCGCCAGATACTCGGCTGCCTGGCTCTCCCCGTGCCGCGTGGCGGCATCCTGGCGCCACGCCTGGAAGACCCAAGTCTGCGTGCCAAGGTCACCGAGTTGCGCGCCACCGGTGAACGGGTTGTGGTCGAATTGCCGGGGCAAGAAGCGCATGGCGCGGAATTGGGCTGCGATCGGCGGTTGCTAAAAACGGCTACAGGTTGGATCGTGAACGTGTAGCGCCGGCTTCCAGCCGGCTCGTCATTCGCCGGCAGGAAGCCGGTGCTACAGAGGAAACCAAGCATGAGCAAGAACGTCGTGGTAATCGGCACCCAGTGGGGTGATGAAGGCAAGGGCAAGATCGTCGACTGGCTGACCGATCGCGCCCAAGGGGTCGTGCGCTTCCAGGGCGGCCACAATGCCGGCCATACCCTGGTGATCGGCGGCAAGAAGACCGTCCTCCACCTCATCCCTTCCGGCATCCTGCGCGACAATGAACACGGCGGTGTGCGCTGCTACATCGGCAACGGCGTGGTGGTCTCGCCCGAGGCGCTGATGGAAGAAGTGGAAATGCTGGAGCAAAGCGGCATCGACGTCGCCAGCCGGATGACCATTTCGGAAGCCTGCCCGCTGATCCTGCCGCACCATGTCGCGCTCGATCTGGCCCGCGAAGCCGCCAAGGGCGCCGGCAAGATCGGCACCACCGGGCGCGGCATCGGCCCCGCCTACGAAGACAAGATCGCCCGCCGCGCCATCCGCATGCAGGACCTGCTGCATCGCGAGCGCTTCGCCGCCAAGCTGGGCGAAGTCCTCGACTACCACAACTATGTGCTCAAGCATTATTTCAAGTGGGAAACGGTCGACTTCCACAAGACCCTGGACCAGGCGATGGAGCTCGCTGAGAAGATCAAGCCCATGATCGGCGATGTGCCGCGCAAGCTGTATGAAGCCAACAAGCGCGGTGAGAACCTGTTGTTCGAAGGCGCCCAGGGCACCCTGCTGGACATCGACCACGGCACCTACCCGTTCGTCACCTCCAGCAACTGCACCGCCGGCGGCGCCTCCACCGGTTCCGGCATGGGGCCGTCTTCCATGCACTACATTCTCGGCATCACCAAGGCCTACACCACCCGCGTCGGCTCCGGCCCGTTTCCCACCGAATTGTTCGACGCGGACGGCCGCTGGCTCGCGGAGAAAGGCCACGAATTCGGTTCCACCACCGGCCGCCCGCGCCGTTGCGGCTGGTTTGACGCCGCCGCTTTGAAGCGCTCGATCCAGATCAACGGGTTGACTGGCATGTGTGTGACCAAGCTCGATGTGCTCGACGGCATGGACACCATCCGCATCTGCACCGGCTACAAGCTCGGCGGTGAAGTCTGCGACATCCTCCCGGTCGGCTCGGAAATGCTGGCCGACTGCGAACCGATCTATGAAGACCATCCCGGCTGGAAAGACAGCACCGTTGGCGTCAAAACCTTCGAACAACTGCCCGCTAACGCCCAGACCTACCTCAAGCGCATGGAAGAACTCTGCGGCGTCCCCGCCGACATTATCTCCACTGGCCCGGAACGGGAAGAAACCATCGTCCGGCGGCATCCGTTCGATTAAGGTTTTCGTCCTCTCCTTTTAACGTGAAACAAGCGCCCCCCGGTAGCGCCGGCGCCTCGCCGGCGAAGGCGCCGGCGCTACCAGGGCGCCCGGTTTCATCCTCCAGGGCGGCATTAAAGCCATGCCCGTTAGGTTGGGAAAGCCGGCTTTTTTTTACCGGCGCCTTCCGACCAACCCCGGTGGCATTCGGCGGAAGGCGCGATAAAGCCGCTGTTCCGCCCTACGCGCCGCAGCACTTGCTTTTGCTCTTCATCGTTTTCCTCGCCGCCTGCTCGCAGCCGGTGAACAGCCCCTACCCGGCGGGTGACGCGGGCAAATCCATTCTCTATTCCGCCTTCGAGGAGCGTCCCAAGCACCTCGACCCGGCGCGTTCCTATAGTGAGAACGAGTACGTTTTTATCGGCAACATCTATGAGTCGCCGCTGCAATACCACTATCTGAAGCGGCCTTATCAACTGGAGCCGCAGACCGCCGCCGTGATGCCGACGGTGCGTTATTTCGATGCGCGGGGGCGCGAATTGCCGGCGAATGCTGCGGCTAAGCAGATCGCGGTATCCGAGTACGAGATCCGCATCAAGCCGGGTATCCGCTATCAACCGCATCCGTGTTTTGCGAAAGATAAACAGGGCAAGCCGCGCTATGTGCCGATCCGGACGAATGAATTGGCGGGCATCAAGAAATTCGCGGATTTCACGGAGAAGGGCAGCCGCGAGCTGACCGCCGCCGATTATGTTTACCAGGTTCGCCGTCTGGCGCACCCGCGTGTGCAATCACCCATCCTCGGGCTGATGGCGGACACCATCGTCGGCCTGAAAGACCTGGCGAAAAATTTGGGCCTCGCGGCCAAGGATCAGCCGAAGGACGCTTATCTTGACATCGGCCGCTTCAATTTCCCCGGTGCCTATGTGGTGGACCGCACCACCTATCGCATCCGCATCAAGGGTAAATACCCGCAGTTCGTCTACTGGCTGGGTATGCCATTCTTCGCGCCGGTTCCGGAGGAGGTGGAACGGTTCTACCGGCAGCCGGGCATGGCGGAGCGGAATTTCACTCTGGATTGGCAGCCGGTGGGCACCGGCGCCTATTACCTGGCCGAGAACGACCCCAACCGGGTCATGCGCCTGCAACGCAACCCGTATTACCACGACGATTTCTATCCGATGGAGGGGGATCCCGGCGATGCTGAAGCCGGCCTGCTGGCCGACGCTGGCAAGAAACTGCCGATGGTGGAGTCGGTGATTTACTCTCTGGAAAAAGAGGATGTGCCGTACTGGAACAAGTTCTTGCAGGGCTATTACGATGCTTCCGGGGTGAGTTCCGACAGCTTCGATCAGGCCATCCGCATGAATGCCGAGGGCGAGCCGGATCTGACCGAGGACATGCGTAGCCGCGGCATCCTGCTCTCCACCGCCGCGCGGCCGTCGCTCAATTACCTGGGCTTCAACATGCTGGACCCGGTGGTGGGCGGCCGGTCGGAACGGGCGAGGAAGCTGCGCCAGGCGCTGTCCATCGCCATCGATTACGACGAGTTCATTTCGATATTTCTCAACGGGCGCGGCGTGCCGGGGCAGGGGCCATTGCCGCCGGGGATATTCGGTTACCGGGAAGGCGCCGCGGGGATGAATCCGGTGGTGTTCCGCTGGCAGGGCAAACAGGTACGCCGCCGCCCTTTGGACGAGGCGAAGACACTGCTTGCCGAGGCGGGTTATCCCAACGGCCGAGACGCCGCCACCGGCCAGCCGCTCACCCTCTATTTCGACACCGCCGCGAGTGGACCAGAGGCCAAGAGCCGGATGGACTGGTTCCGCAAGCAGTTCGCCCGGCTGGACATCCAGTTGGTGATCCGCGCCAGCGACTACAACCGCTTCCAGGACAAGATGAGCAAGGGCAGTGAACAACTCTTCGAGTGGGGCTGGAACGCCGATTACCCGGACCCGGAGAACTTCCTGTTCCTGCTCTACGGCCCCAACAAGAAGGTGGGCGTGGGCGGTGAGAACGCGGCCAATTACCAGAACCCGGAATTCGACCGCCTGTTCGAGCGCATGAAGGACATGGACAACAGCTCGGAACGCCAGGCGGTGATCGACCAGATGGTGAAACTGGCACGCGCGGACGCGCCCTGGGTCTACGCCTTCCACCCCAAGAGCTTCGGCCTGCGCCACGCCTGGACGAAGAATGTTAAGCCCAACCTGATGGCGCACAACTTGCTCAAGTACCGCCGCATCGACCCGCCCGCGCGCGCCGCCTATCAGGCGAAATGGAATCGGCCGGCGCAATGGCCGCTGCTGCTGGCCGTGGCCGTGCTGGCCGCATTGATCTGGCCGGCGGTGGCGGGGTATCGGCGGCGGTTGAAGGCGACAGCG
>PFJX01000113.1 GCA_002784045.1 Hydrogenophilales bacterium CG_4_10_14_3_um_filter_63_21 | reverse complement strand
GTTGGTAACTTCTCCAGTCTGGCACTTCGATGCCGTTACAGAAGGGAGGAGTCCATCCCATTGGCTTCATCATCCGGGGTGGCCTCTATCCATGCCCGTTAGGGGGACAGCGGGACTTACACCCGCCCCATCGCCTTGCAGGTTCACGCAAGGCCAAAAAAACTAATCCCCCAAATTTGTTCCCACCCCGCGCGCGCTTGCGACCCAGGGATGATCGGGCGGCACGGTCTTGACCTGGCCGGCGACGTCTTCCAGGCGCACCGGCACGCTGGATTCACCGCGCGCCGCGACCATGATGCCGTATTGGCGCTGCTGGATCAGGTCGGCGGCGGCGGTGCCCAGACGGGTGGCGAGCAGACGGTCGGCGGCTGACGGGGTGCCGCCGCGTTGCAGATGGCCCAGGATGGTGACGCGGGCTTCCAGGCCGGTAAGCTTTTCCAGTTGCTGCGCCAGACGCAGGGTGCGCTCGGCGTAAAGCAGTTCCGGTTCCACCACGACGGCCTTTTTCTTCTTCTTCGCGGCGGTCGCCTGCAGCGCCGCGAACTCCTGCCGTGACAGCGCGCCTTCCGCGACGGCGACGATGCTGAACGGCTTGCCCTTGCGTTTGCGCGCCTTGATCGCGTCCGCCACCGTTGCCACGTCATAGGGAATTTCCGGGATCAGAATCACGTCGGCGCCGCCACTGATGCCCGCGCCCAGCGCCAGCCAGCCGGCGCGGTGGCCCATGATCTCGACCACGATGATGCGGTGATGGCTGTGCGCGGTGCTGTGCAGACGGTCGATGGCATCGGTGGCGATGCCAAGCGCGGTATCGAAACCGAAGGTGGTATCGGTCAGCGCCACGTCGTTGTCGATGGTTTTCGGCAGGGTCACCACATTGAGGCCGGCGGCCGCCAACCGCAGCGCGTTCTTCATCGTGCCGCCACCGCCCAGGCAGACCAGGCAATCGAGGCCGTTGGCATGGTAATTGGCGATGATGGCCTCAGTCATATCCAGCACCTTCCCGTTCACTGGCATCTTGTGTGGCTTGTCACGGCTGGTGCCGAGAATGGTGCCACCCAGGGTGAGGATGCCGGACAGCGCCTCGCCTTCCAGCGCCATCGTGCGGTTTTCCATGAGGCCGCGAAAACCATCGCGAAAACCGACGATATGCATGCCGTAATGGGATTGGCAGGCCTTGCCAACCCCGCGGATCGCCGCGTTGAGGCCGGGTGTGTCGCCGCCGGAAGTGAGGATGCCGATGCTTTGGGTCATGGTAATTAGCCGCTTACGGTTGAATGGACCGCCAGATTGTCATGCGAGCGTGTCCGCCAGGCCAGCACGCATCCTGATTTACATCATTTCCACCACCCACTTCGTGACCGTCGCCGTTGCCCGCGCACATTGCTCGCCGCGCGCCTGATCGAAGGCCTGGTATTCCTCGGGCTTCCACATGTCATAGGTCTTGCCGGTGAACTGATGTTGCAGTTCCTGGCAAGTGACGCCACCGAATTCGGCGCGGAAGCGATCCACCAATTCCTGGCCCTTCTTGAAGTTGTTGATGTAACGCCCCTTATCCAACTTGTCGCGGTCGCGCCCGCGCCGGGCCGAGAGCGCCACCAAGCCGCCGGTCAGCGCGCCGCAAGCCCCCACGCCGGACAAACCACCGCCGCCAGATAAACCATGGCTCGCCTTGATCACGCTGTCCTCGATCACGCCCACGGTTTCCTGCACCGCCGCCAACACGCATTGTGGGCAACAGCCGTAATCCAGTTCGTATTTCAGCGCCTTGTCGTAAGCCTGTTGCGCCAGGTTGGCCTTGTCGTCCGTGTTCATGCCGAGCCCCTATATATTAGAAAGCGCTAATTTACCTCAACAGCATCCGCGCGTCGCGCGCGGCTTATCATCGGCACGATACTTCTGACCAGGAACGCCGCGATGAAAACCCTGCACCTCGACGCCAGTGAACTCGACCTCGACTTCGATCAATGCCTGAGCCTCGCCAACCTAACCGCCGAGCACCTGCTCGCCAAACAGGGAGGCGCCATGCTGCTCTCATTCTGGGATAACGATCGCGGCCTGGAATCGCCGCATGGCGTCTCGGAATGCCACTTCCAGTGCCCCATCCCCGGCTGGCAGGACTACGCCAGCAATCGCGGCGGAGCCCTCATGGTCAACTTTAGCCAGGGCCGCTTCGTGTTCTGCTACCGACCGCTGGATGTCTGAAACGCCGCTGATCCTGTTTGGCGCCTGCGACCGGCATAACCTCGGCGACCTCCTGCTCGCCCACGTTGCGGCGGCGGAAACCGCTCCCCGCCCGGTGCTGTTCGCCGGCCTGGTGGAACGCGACCTCACCCCTTGGGGCGGCCACAAGGTTCGTGCCCTGGCGGCGCTGGCCGAGGAATGGGGCGACCGGCGCGCCGATCTCCTGCACGTTGGCGGCGAACTGCTCACCTGCGAAAGCCTTGAAGCGGCCGTGATGCTGCAAGCGCCCGAGGAATCCAAGGCTGCGATCGCCCGGCTCGACAGCCGCTATTCCGTTGACTCGGCCGCGGCCAGGCGCTGGGCGCGGGAAACACTGGGGGTGTCCGCGCGCCTGCCCTACCTCGCCGCAAAATCCATGTTCCGGCAACCCGGCCAGTTCGAATACCGCGCCGTGGGCGGCGTCGAACTCGACCGCCTGCCACCGCGATCCCGCGGCGAAGCACTGCAACGCCTGCGCGAAGCCGACGTAATCAGCGTGCGCGACCACACCACGCAAAGCCACCTCGCCGCCGCCGGCATCGGCGCCGCGCTGGCGCCCGACCCGGTCAGCCGGATCGTGCCTCGGTTCGCCGCGCGCATCCGCCAACATGCCCAGCGCGGCGAACCCGCCGCCATGCAAAGCGCCTTCCCATCCGGCTACCTGGCCGTGCAGTTCGCCGCCGAATACGGCGACGATGCCAGCCTGGACCGGCTTGCCGCCCCCCTGGATGAACACCTCGGCAGGCGCGGCCTGGCCCTGTTCCGCGCCGGTGCCGCCCCCTGGCACGACGACCTCGCCGTCTACCAGCGACTGGCCGAACGCTTGAAAAACCACCGCGTCCACCTATTCCAGTCGCTCGATGTCTGGGACATCTGCGCCCTCATCGCCAGCGCCCAAGGCTATTGCGGCAGCAGCCTGCACGGCTGGATACTCGCCCAAGCCTTAGGCGTGGAAACCCTGCCCTTTCCACTTCACCTGAGCACGGGCAAGCGGATGGCTTATGTGAATACTTGGGGGGGCGGGAGCAACCGCCACGACACGTCATACCCGTGAAGACAGGAATCCAGATACACAAACTGATTGATTTCGCAGCCCCGTAACCCGGATGCGGCACAGCGGAATCCGGGGCGTGGGAGCCCTCATCCGCCCCAAGCCCCTGCACGCCATTGCATCGGCTCTGTTCGCGTTAACGTGAAACAACCATCACACTGTAGGAGCGGCTTTAGCCGCGTTGTGCCGGCAGGCGCAAAGGTAAAACGCGTGGTCTTGTATGGACCAGAAGGTCTGGCGCCACTCCAACCTTCAGCGCCAACCGTGACCGACTACTAACGGGCATGGATTGAGGCCGCCCCGGATGATGAAACCGGCGCACTTGTAGCGCCGGCTTTATGGCCTGAATGGCCGGTATCCTTTAGGGCCAGCCGGCGTCTTTCCGATTAGGCCTACGAAGCCGGCTGGAAGCCGGCGCTATAGTTGGGGGCGTGAGCTTGTTTCACGTTAAGGCGCGCCGCCCGCCACCACCGTCAGGGTATCGCGAATCACGCCGGGGGCCTCGACGATGCGCATGAACGCCCCCATACCCACATTCGGCCAGCCCAGGGCGATACGGAAGCGCCCGAACAGGTGCGCCGCCTTGTTGTTCACCACATAGATTTCATACGGCATTGCCGCGATGTTGTCGTCGCCGACGCTCTTCACCCACCAGCCCTCGCCTTCCTTGGGATCGTTCAGCGCCACGCCGAACACCGCCATCTTCTTGTCCGGCATGATGATTTCATAGACCTTGGAAGTTTTACCCACGCCGCGCGCCAGGTTTTCCTGGATGGTCTTCACCGCATCGTCAAAGCTCAGGCGCTCCATGACCACGTTCTTGTCGGAGTCGAAGCCTTCCATGCCGAACATGTACTGGTAATCGGACAAATCCTGTTTATCCACGCTGCCGCCGAACGCCCTGCCGGAGCCCAGCGCACGGGCCAGCTTGGCCTGGGTCGCCCGCACCGCTTTCTCCACCTGCGGAAACCGTTTGCGGAAATAGGCGCGTTCCCAGTAGTCCAGATTCATGTAGGACACCGTACCATCCGCCTTGACGCCGATCCGGATGGGCGCCCCGACGATATTGGCCCCACCCAGCTTGCGCACCGCCGCCAGCAGGCCGTCGTCGGTCACCACCACCACCCCGTAGCCGGGCAGGCCCGGCGGGATATGTTTGCCCACCACCTGGAAACCGGCCTTGGTGAGCTTCGCCCCAACCTGATCCAGCACAGCCGGAATCTCACCGGCAGCAACCTTGTTGCCATAGAAGTAGGGGCTCAGGGCCAGGGCCAGGGGCGCCCAGAACAAGAGGGCAAGAACTGCTAGAAGTCGTTTCATCATGCTTTCCGGTAGTGGTCAAACGTTGCGCATTCTAAACAAAAAAGCCGGGCGAACCCGGCTTGGTTGATTACGGCTGAATCACATCTTCCAGGCGTAGGCGACACCGAGGGAGTCCTGGTGCATCTTCAGCGTCTCCGTGCCACCCACTCCCAACAGTGACGTTGCCGACGCTCCGGTGATCGAGTTCTCGAAGGCATGCATGTAGGACACGGTCAGCTCGCCCCCCGATGCGGTCGTGTAGGTCAGACCCAGGGTCAGGTGATTCTCGACGGTGGCCGGGGCCAGGATGTTGAACGAGGTGTCGTCGATGTCGCCCTTGATGGGGGATTTGCCGTAGTTCCAGCCCGCACGCAGAGTGAGCTCCTTGCTGTACTCGAATTCCACGCCGAGTTTGAAGTTCGTCTGGTCTTCCCAGCCGAATCCCGAGCCGGTATTGTTTCCCAGGCCATCGCCGGCCGGGCCTGGGCTCAGGAGGCTGGCTGTCACCGGATTCGCGAGCGATCTCACGGCGCCATAGTTGATCTGCTGGATGTCGAAAGCGACGGTCAGCTTGGGCGTCGCCTTGACCGCGATACCGACGTTGAAGTTCTCGGGGATGTCGAAATCGCCCTGCTCGGCAAACAGACCCTTGTACTTGTCGAACTTGGTCATGTTCACTTTCGACGAATAGGCCGCGCCCACCGTGATCGTGTCGGTCAACTTGCCCATCCAGCCGATGCGCACCCCGAGGCCGGTCGCATCGTCATAGTCCTTGTTGGTCACGTTGCCCGGGCTAGCGGTGAAGCCCAGCTCATCGAAGGCCTGCAAGCCATCCACCTTGAACCTTTGATAGCCGATCAGCGGCGAGACCCCGATCGAATGCTTCTCGTTGACCTTGTAGGCCGCAGTCGGCGCGATGATCAGTTGCATCAGGTCGACACCGAGTTTGCCGCAGCCGAAGAGCAGGTTCGATTGCGCACCCAGGCACGAGGGAGCAAAAGCGGGGCCAGCGAGGTTAGAAGTTCTGTAGGTCGTGTTCATCCCGCCGTTGCCATACACCGAAACGCCCAGCGACAGATCCGGATTGATCATGCGGTTGTAGCCGAACTCGGGAATCACAAAGATGTCCCTGCCACTCTCCGAGCTTCCGTCGTATAGGCCATTGGGCGTGCCGACGGGGAAGGGTGGGATGGGTGTCAGACTGCCTTGCCTGCTTGCCTCGCGCTTCGGGCTGAACAGGTCGGCGCCAATGTCGATGCGGTTGCCCACCCAGACCATGCTGGCCGGGTTGTTGGCCCCGCCAAAGGTGTCCTCGGCCATGGCGGTCGCGGCGCCACCCATGCCCTTGGCTTTCATGCCGTAACCGTGGGAAAAGTAACCGTTGGTGGCAAAGGCGGAACCGGTAAAGCCGATGGCGGCCAGGGCGATCAGTAGTTGGGTCTTGCGCATTTATGTCTCCTCGAAAGCGCGTTTGAACGTTATCACCTGACTGATTCAGTCCGGCAAAACACGGCGCATGGTAGAGACGCGAGTCAACTGCCGCAAGTTGTTTCTGCTCAGAAATAGGTCCACATGCAGCATTTCAGCATACGCTAATACATTGATTAATATAGGAAATCCACCCCAGCGCAATTTCCTTGGTACTAATTAACCAAGCCAATAACCACAAATCCATTCCAACTTGGAACCATTTCCCTACCGAATAACGGCGAATGCCAATATTTCAACACACAAAAAAAGCCGCCACTGGACAAACCCGTGACGGCTTTTTTGTACCAATTGACCAGCGTTAGATAATGAGGTCGTCCGCCAGAGAAGGTGGCGGAAAGCGCTTCAGAACTCGTAGCGAAGCTGGAGGTAGGCGTTATCGTCCCGCGCCAACTGGCCGAACGGGCCCCAGGGGTCGCCGCCGTAAAGATTCGCGCCGACGGCACCCCAAACGTGATCGTTGAAGCTGTAGCGCAATTCGGGATTGAGGAAAGTGTCCCCGTTGCTGGTGTTCTGTGACGCATAGACCGACAGGCGCAAGGTCTGATGCAGGAAGAACTGGGTGGCGCGGAAACCCAGGGTAGGGCTCCAGCGCGCCTCGACCGGGAACCCCGCCGGCAACGCGGCGCGGTAGGCGGCGTAGTCGTGCATGTGCTCCGCGTAATACTGGAGGTTGAGGGTGAAGTCTTCCCAGGGCTGGGTTTGCCAGGCGGCGAGCAAGCGTGTCTGGGAATTGGGCACTGTGAAATCGCTGCCGGCGCGATCCTGGCGGGAATCGTAATACGCGGCCTCCAGGCTGAGCACCCCCTCGCCGGCGCGGCCGGACAGGCTGGCGCCGTAGATGGACAGTTCCGGATAAAAGAACGTGTTCGGATTCGGCCGCATGGACGGGGTGCGCTGGAAGCCGTGGTGCAGATAGAGCGCGGCATCCCAGCCGGCCACGTCCCGGTAGGCGCGCAGGCTCCACTCGCCCTGCCCGGGCTTTTCCGTCGCCGTCGGCGGGGGGCCGAAGAGGTGGAAACGGCCCGCGTCCGGGATGCGGCTCTCGCGGAAATCCGGCGCCAGCACGAGTTCGAAGGAGGCGAATTCCGGGTAGGCGCCGAGCTTCACGGCGTCGACCCCGCGTTTCAGGTATTCCAGCGGCCGGCCGGCGAACAGCGCTTCGTGATCCTTGGGGAAGACATCGTTGACGAAGACCAGATCGCCCAGGCCCCAGGTGATGACCTGCCGGCCGATGCGCAGGTCCCAGCCGTCGGCGGTGTAATCGACGTAGCCCTCGCGCAGCTCGGACTCCCCCTGCCGACCGAGATGATCGTAGGCCACATCCCCCTTCGCCAGCAGGTGCCAGGCGTCTTTCGTGGCATCCACCTGAAGGCGCGCCCGCTCCTCCAACCACTTGTAGTGGCGCCCGTCCGGATTGGCGCCGTCGCTGTTGAACGCCGTGTTCTGCTGCACAAAACCCGAAAACGCCACCTCGGCCCGCGCGGCCATCGGCAGCGCCGCGAGTAGGCAGAAGAGCAGCGTCGAACTTCGCATCAGTCCACCCATTTGCGTGGCGGCTGGCGCAGGAAGCGCTCGGAGAACAGGCTGTCGTCGATGCCGAGGTTGTAGTCGGTCTTGCTGTAGCCGACCTCGGTGCGGTGGCCGGTTTGCAGGTTCTTCATGGTGCGCCGGACCACGGTGGGGAAGCCTTTGACCTCGGCCACCTCGTCGGCGCTGAACTCCTTGTAGCGGGCGCCCTTGCGGTCGTACTGCTCCTCCTTCAGCGGCAGGAAATTCGCCTTGTCCACCCAGGTGAGCTTGTGGCCGAAATCGGCGTCACCAGTCTTGGGCGTGCTCTTCACCACGTAGCAGTCGCGGCCGCCCACCTTCTCCTCGCGTTCGATGGCGTGGCTGTCGTCCTCGATGTCGCGGCCCGAGACATCCTCGTAGGTGAAGTCCGAGCCGACGAAACTGGAGCGCTTGTCCTGCGCGGCGATGCGTTTGACCATGTTCACCGCCGGGATGAACATCCAGCGGTCATCGTCCTTCGCCGGGTATTTGTAGGTCATGAAGCTCATGTCCTTCACGTCGTTCGGCTTGAAGAAAACCATGAAGTATTTCTGCTCGCCGCCCGGCGCGCCCACGTTCCGGCGCAGCATGGTCAACTCGCGCACCCGCTCCTGGCCGTCCCTGTTGATGAGCTTCATGAGCACACGGGCCTTGAAGTCTTTGCCGGGGTAGAGGAACGCCGCCTGGGACTTCTTCATCGCCTCCTCACCAGTGAGCGCCAGGGCGGGAATCGGCAAGAGCAAAGCCGCGAGCAAGACTGACCATCGTTTCATGTCCATCTCCTTATCAGAAACACAATACAACCCATTGATTCCGTAGGGTGCGCCCGCAAGGAGCACGCCGGATTCGTAAGCGCTAAAGCGCAACGACTCCGCTGCGCCGTGCGCACCAGCCAGCGGCAAGCGGTGCGCACGGCGCACCCTACACCCTTACTGCCGGCCTTTATTCCACGGCCAGCCAGCGCCGCCCCAGCATCACCAGCGCCGGCAGCAGCAGCAGGGTGAACAGGGCCGAGAGCAGCATCATGGCGACGATGAAGGCGCCCACCGCCATGTAGGGCGTCAGCGGCGCGGCCATCATCACCGAGAAGGCCGCCGCGAACAGCAGCGCGTTGCGCATGATGCCCTTGCCGGGGCGCGCCGCCGTCCAGGCCAGGCTTTCCGCCACCGTTTCACGGGCGCCTTCTTCCTCGCGCCGCTGCCGGAAGCGACTAACGAAGTGGATGGCGAAGTCCACCGCCATGCCTAAGGACAGGGTGCTCATCACCGACAGCGGCATGTCGAAATCCTTGCCGACGAAACCCACCACGCCGTAGATCAGCAGGATGGTGAAGAGCAGCGGCGTATAAGCGACCAGTGCCCATTTCAGCGAGCGGAAGTCGAGCGCCAGGATGACGAACACCACCGCCAGGGCGAGGCTGAAGCCGAGCACCAGGTCGCCCAGCACTTCCTCGTTCCACACCAGGTTGAAGTAGGCGATGCCGGCCGGCTTCACCGTCACCGGCAGGGGATGCGCCGTCTGATAGGCCGCCGTGGCGGCGATCACCTGGCGCATGGCGTCGGCGTCCCAGGTCTTCATCTGCACCCAGACGTTGGCCTTGGTGAAGGTCGGATCGACGACGTTGTCGAGGTCGGAAGGCTTGGCCGACATGCTGAACAGGAACAGGTATTGGCCGACGCTGTCCTTGGTGTCCGGCACGGCATCGAACTTGGCATCGTCCTCGTGCAGCACGCGGTTGATGCGCTTCACGTAATCGGCCACCGAGAAGGTCTTGCCAACCACCTTTGATGCCTCCAGGTGGCGTTGCAGGCCTTCGATCCAGCGCATCGCCGCCGGGTCTTTCATGAACTCCGGCGCTGAAGAAACTCGCCGGGCCGCCCCAAGAGTTTCTTCGCCCCCTGGGGGGAGGTCGCCGCGAAGCAGCGACTTCGGGGGGGGCTCTATGGATTCGACCACCAGATAGCCCAGCGAGGTGCCGCCCAGCGCCGCGTTCATCGCCGTGTCGGCGACGCGGATCTCGCTGTCCGCCTTGAACCAGGAGACCAGGTTGTTGTTGATGTGGATCTTCGACATGCCCCAGACCGAGATCGCCGCCAGCACCAGCACCGCCGCCACCGTGAGGCCCGGACGCGCCGCGCCGAAGGCCCCGAGCCGGCCCAATGCCGGCCCCAGGCGGTCGCGCGCCGCGCCCTCGGCCGCGGCCTTGAGCTTGTCCTCGCTCACGAAGGTGAGCACCGCCGGGATGAAGCTGAAGGACAACAGGCGCAGGACGATGGTGCCGAAGGCGATCAGGCCGCCGAACACCTGGACCGGGATGATGTTCATGAACAACATCACGGCAAAACCCGCCGCCGTGGCCAGCGCCGTGTAACGCACCGGGCGGTTCACCGCCGCCATGGTCTCGCGGATCGCCGTCAGCTTGGCGTCCTGGTCTCCACGCCGTTCCCGGTAACGGAAATAGAACTCGTTGAAGATATGGATGCTGTCGGTGGCGATGGCCATGAGGAAGACCGGCGCCATGGAACTCATGATGTGCACCGGGAAGCCCACGCCGATCAAGAGGCCCATGCTCCAGATGATCGCCACCATCGACACCCCCATCATGGTGGCCGACAGCG
The DNA here is from genome assembly GCA_002784045.1 of Hydrogenophilales bacterium CG_4_10_14_3_um_filter_63_21. Lineage (GTDB taxonomy): Bacteria > Pseudomonadota > Gammaproteobacteria > Burkholderiales > Thiobacillaceae > PFJX01. The sequence goes on along the minus strand of PFJX01000113.1, from coordinate 62,913 downwards.
CCAGGTTGCGGAACATGAGCTGGATGGCGATGAACATGATGGCGCCGGCGATGGGCGAGAAGATGGCCATGAGCTTGAACATCTCGGCGCCGAAGGTATCGCGCGCCACCGGGTCGCCGGCGATGTAGTAGCGCTCCGGCCCCGGCTCCTTCGCCACGATCACGCGGAGCTTTTCCGCGATCTCGGCGCCGTTGGCGCCCTTTTCCAGCGGCACGTAGAGGGCGGTGGTCTTGCCGTCTTTGGAGATGATCCGGTCGACGAACAGCGGATTGCCGAACAAGGTTCGCTCGAACGCCTTCGCCTCGGCCGCAGTCTTGGGCGCCGCCGGCATCAGCGGCCCCACCTTCAGGGTGCCGGCCTCGGCGGTGACGTTGGTGATGGTGGTGAAGCCGTTGACGTCGCGGGAGGCCACCCCGTCCAGCAGCAGGATGGCATCGGTGATGCGCGCCAGGCGGCCCAGGGTATCGGGGTTGAGCACCCCGGCGGCGCTCACTTCATTCTCCACGCCGACGACGATGGTGTCCTCGTAGAGGGCGAAGGTCTTGTCCACCTTGTCGTTCCACACCCGCACGTCCGAGGTATCGGGCAGCATGTGCTTCGGGTTGGTGTCCGTGCGCATCTTGGGAAACTGGCTGAGGAACACCAGGGTGAGCAGCGCCGCCAGCAGGAGTACCAGCTTGGGACGGCGCAGGGAGAACTCGACCAGAAATATCTTCGTCATGGTGTGTTCCTCGTTAGGTCTTCATTACAGAGCCGACTTGACAATATCGCGGGCAATCCGGGCGCCGGAGAGATAAAAACCACCTCCACCCGCGTTCTCGATGTCGCGCACCAGGTCGCCCAGCCAATCCAGGTGGCTGGACAGAAATTCCCTACACGCCGGGTCGTCACCCTGGCTAGCCAGGAACGCCAGGTATTCCAGTTCGAGGGCGAGGTGGTCGGGCATGGAGGAGAAGGCATCCGGCACCTCCATGCCGCGATCCCGATAACGCCGCAGCATGTCCAGGGCGGGGTCTCCCATCAGGTAGCCCTTTTCCAGGGCGATCGGCAACTGGCAATCGGGTGAATTCGCCCAACGCTTGTACACGCTCTCGACCGGCACGATGTAGGGGGGCATCGGGCCGGTGAAGAGCCGCCGGTATTCCTCTCCCAGTGCTTCCCCGTCCGGCGCGAGGCCTGTGATCAGGGTGGTGTCGAGCCCCAACAACCCGCGCCGCTCCTCGAAGAACCGGGCCAGCCGGCCGGAGGCGACGTCCTCCACGAAGCCCGGAGAGGGCTCCTTGAAGAACTCGCTCAACTGGGCGTAAAGGTCGGACCACAACGGGTCCGACGGCGCATCGAAACTACCGGGCATACCTACTCCTTCAAAACCAGACCAGCCCGCGCATGCCAGCCTGGGTCCATGCGTCGTAAACCTACTTGCCCAGCCGCGCCAGATAGAACGTGGAGGGATTCGTCCGACCGGCATTGGTGTCGAGAATCTGGCGTCCTTCCGACTTTGCCTGGGCACTGAGAGCATCGACCTTACCGAAACTGAGCGCGTGGCCCGGACACTTGGAGACGCAGGAGGGCGTCTCGCCGCGAGCAAGGCGATGGGCGCAGTAGGTGCACTTGTCGGCCACCATCCGTTCCGCGTCGAAGCCCATGGCGCCGTAGGGGCAGGCCCACGAACAATAGCGGCAGCCGATGCACTTGCCCTCGTCGATCAGCACCACCCCGTCCTCGGCCCGCTTGAAGATGGCCCCGGTGGGACAGGCCTGGCTGCAGGCCGGGGTTTCGCAATGCATGCAGGGCATGAACATGAAGGACAGCCGGCTTCCCTCGCGGGGATCAAGCCGGATGATCTTGTTCCGGGCCTTCTCGGCTCCGTTTTCGAGTTTGCAGGAGATTTCGCAGGAGCGGCATCCGATGCAGCGCTCCAGGTCCACCATAATCGCTAACTGGCTCATTTCGATTCCTTTTCCAAGAACTGATGTCTGTGACTCCGGACCGCCGCGCTAGGCCTTGGTGACCTTGCAGACCAGCGCCTTGTAGTTGATCTGGTCGGAGACCGGACAGCGCTTGTCCTTGTCGACGATGAAGTTCAGGGACTTCCACTGGGCGAACGGTTGCCGGTCCGAATAGGTGTTGGGCACGAACACCGTGTCCTTGCGTATTCCCTCGTAGACCCATGCCTTGGCCAGCACGGCGCCTTTGAGCCCTTCCACCTTGACCGTGTCGCCGGTGACCACGCCGATGCGCGCGGCCTTGTCGGGATGGATCAGGCAGAACTGATCGGGGGCCTGGTCGTTGAGGCTTTGTATCCAATGGGTGCCGTCGCCGAAGTGCGCCGCACTCGGACGGCCGGAGGTCAGGTACATGTCGAAGTCCGCCAGTTCGGGTTTTTCCGGGTACTTGATCTTGACCCGCCGCGCCCGCATGTTGCCGACCGCGACGATGCCCTTCATCAGCGAAGTGATGCCGACATCCGAATCGGAGTCCAGATATTCCAGGTAAGGCAGCCCGTCTTTCATGCCGATCTCGGGATCCACGTAGAACTCGGGCAGGGGGCTGATGCCCTGGGCCGCATACATCTTCTCCAGTACCTCGGTCCAGATCTCGATCTTGCCCGAGGGCCGGGGAAACTGCCCCTTCTTGCCGGGCACGCCATGCGCTTCGGTGTACAGGGTGCCCACCTCGGGCGAGTCCGGCTTGGGCAGCGGCCCCCGCAGCGCGGCATCTTTCTTGGCGAGGAAACGCTCGGGCGAAAAACCGGTCTTCTTGGCCATCGCCCGTTGCAGCACGATGGCGTCCTTATATTCGTCCTTGAAGATGTCGCCCCAGCCCATCTTCTTGCCCAGTTCGATGAATATCCAGCGCTCCGGCCAGGCCTGGTGCTGCGGCTGGATGATGTGCGGCACGAAGATGTTGCGGCGCTCGTCGGACACCGGCGTCACGCCGCCCGACTCCGCCCAGGGCGATACCGGCAGGATGTAATCGAAATACTGCGTCTCGATACTGGGGAACATGCTGTAGTAAACGGAGACATCCAGGTTGTCGAGGGCGGTCATGGCGCGCTGGATATCCCCCCACTGCACCAGCGGATTGCTGGTGGAGATGAAGGCCTTGATGGGATAGGGCTTGCCGGTGATCATCGGCTCGACCCAGGCGGCAGGCGAGCGTCCCAGCCGTTGCCGCTTGGGTTTGACCACCCGGTCTTCCGGCACCGAAATGCTGCCCATCGGCGTCGCGCCGGTATTGCCGCAACCGTAGCCCATGGAGGGCTTGCCGTAATGGCCGGTGATCGCGGCGAGCATGTGGAAGGTGCGGTGCGTGATGTGGCCGTTGGTGTGATGGGAGAGGCCCGCATTGCCCATGATGACCGCCTTCTCGGTGCGGGCATATTCTTCCGAAATCTCCTTGATGATCGCGGCCGGGATGCCGGTGACCTTCTCGGCCCATTCCGGGGTGTATTGCTTCTCGGCGAGGAAGGCCTTCAGCTTGTCGAAGCCCAGCACCTTCTTCTCGATGAACGCCTTGTTGTGCAGGTCCTTCTCGATGATGTGATGCATCATCGCCAGGGCCAGCGCCATGTCCGTGGAAGGCTTGATCGGCAGCCACAGATCGGCCGCGCCGGCGGTTTCCGACATGCGCGGGTCCACCGCGATGATTTTGGCCTTGCCCATGACCCGCCGGTCATTGACCTTGCCGAAGGCCACGACTTTGCAGGCGGCCATGTTGGCGCCGACGAGCATGTACCAATCCGCGCCGCCGAAGTCGTCCCGGGTGTAGGTCCAGGGCGGGTTGTTGTGGCCCAGGATGGAATTCGATGCGGTGGTGCCGGCCAGGTTGCAGAACGGCCCGGTGCCCTCGCGGTGAGGCGTGCCGTAGAGTTTCTGGAACGTGCCGGTCAGCCCCGCGCGCGCCTGGGATTCGCTCCTGCCCCCCACCCACCAGGCCAGCGCCTCCGGCCCGTGTTTGACACTGACGGCCTTGAGCTTGTCGGCGATCTCCGTCAACGCCTGATCCCAACTGATCTCCTGATAGGACTCCGGCTTGCCGCGCGGCCCCACCCGTTTCAGCGGCGACTTGAGGCGATACTTGTTGTAGAGCATATCCACGCTGGCCTGGCCCTTGGGGCAGAGCCTGCCTTCCGTGACCGGGTCGTCCGGATTGCCGTAGACATTCACGATGCGGCCCTCGCGGACATGCACCTTCATGCTGCAGGTGCTCTGGCAAAACGGGCAGCCCGCAGTCACCACCTGGTCGGGCACGGGCGCTGCGCCGGCGGCGCCGAAAGTCGTGGCGACGGGTGCAGCTTCGGCGCCGCTGGAGAGCGGCAGTCCGGCGACGGCGGCGGAGGCTCCGGCCACCTTCAGAAAGGTTCTTCTGGTCAGTTCCATCTCAATCATGATCTTCTCCAAAGTGTTTCCCAAAGTCCGACTTCCGCTTCATCGCGGCCGCTGCCGACCGGAATTTCCCCAGCCCTTGATCGTCGTAAGCACGGCATTTCGCTACCCCCCGGTCATGGACATGAATCGCACGATCCGGTCCGGTTGTTGGTTGAACTCGTGGCGCGCCGGCTTGGCGCGCAGCCCGTCCAGCAAGGCCCGCTCGATGGCCGCGTCGTCGCCACCGTCCAACAGCAGGCGGCGGAAATCCACCGCGTTATCCTGGCCCAGGCACAGGAACATCCGGCCGTCCACCGACAGGCGCACCCGATTGCAGGTTGCGCAGAAGTGCTGCGAGATCGGCGTGATGAAGCCGATCTGGAAGCCCCCGTCTGGAGCGACCAGATAGCGGGCGGGGCCGCCGCCCGGCACCACGCCGTCCACCAGCCCGAAGCGCGCGCGCAGCCGCTCCCGCACCGGGCGCAGATCCAGGTAGCCCGCATCGCGGCCGGTCGCGCCCACCGGCATGGTCTCGATCAGGCGCAGCACGAAGCCCCGTTCCATGCAGTAGGCCACCATGTTTTCGATGTCGGCGTCGGTCGTGCCGGCCAGCGCCACCATGTTGACCTTGATGAGCGAGAAGCCCGCCGCCCGCGCGGCTTCGAGGCCATCGAGCACCTGGGGCAGGACATCCCGCTTGGTGATGGCGCGGACCCGCCGGCGGTCCAGGGAGTCCAGGCTGACGTTCAGCCGCGTGACCCCCGCTGCCTTCAATCGGGATGCGTATTTAGCCAACTGGGTGCCGTTGGTGGACAGGGACAGGTCCTCCACACCCGGCAGCGCGGCGAGCCGGCGGGCCAGCTCGGTCAGGTTGTTGCGCAGCAGGGGTTCGCCGCCGGTCAGCCGGATTCGGCGCATCCCCAGGCGGGCAAAGACGGACAGCAGACGCTCGATCTGGTCGAAGCTCAGCCAATGCGCGGGTTCCTCGTAATCCTTGAACCCCGTCGGCATGCAATACGAGCAGCGCAGATCACAGCGATCCGTGACCGATAGCCTCAAGTAATCCACGCGGCGTCCACAACCATCCGTCAGCATTTTCAGCCTCCTATGGGATGTCCACGCTCAGCAGCCACAGTCCGCCTCCACCGAGATGCCGGTCTGGGCGGAGGCCTTGTCGCCGTTTTCGTCCTCGGCCCGCAGGATGACCACGTACAGGCCCTGGGTGAAGGTGTGCTCCGCCTCCCTGCCGGCGGCGGACTCGCCGTCGCCGAAGTCCCAGGTGACGGATTTGAGCTTGCCGCTGCCGCCCTTGACCAGGGCCTTGAAATTCACCTTGTACGGTGTGCTGCCGCGCCGGTTGGCCACGCCGCCGATCTTGATGACAAGCTTCCCGCCGGTGGCGCCGACGGTCTCTTCCATGAGCAGGCTGCCGCCCAGGTCCTTGGAGACCTTGGCCAGGGATTGCCGGGTCTTGTCTTCCATGGGCTTGATGTCGTCCTGGGTCAACTTGCCGCCGATGTTGGCCGCGGCCTGCTGGCCGTCGTCGATCCTGAGGCGAGTGGTGCCCAGGTCCATCACCAGACGACCACTCAGGGACAGCGCCTTGAAGCTTTTCTTCTCCGCGTCATGGGCAAGGGCAAACTCGGCCCCCTGGGTGCGCAGCTCCTGCCCGCCCATGCGCACCTTGAATTCGGAGAACAGGTGTTCCGGGACTTGCGCCTTGACGAAGAGGCGCCCTTTCTCCAGGTCCAGCAAGGTCATTTCCATCTTCTTTTCCAGATCGAAGGAGACACCCGCCAGCACGATTTCGGTGTTGGGATAGAGCTTGACCATGCTGCCATTGGACCACAGCAGCAGCGCGGCGGACTTGTCGCGGGTGACCAGGCGGTCGCCCCGTTCGAGGACCGCGCCCTCGCGGGCGGGTGACCCGGCCGCCGCGCCCGCCTTGACGATCTCGACGGCGCCATCGCTCTGGGTCAGGCGCACGCTCGATTCCTCGTCGGCCCAAGCGATGGGGTGGCACACCAGCAAGGCCGCGATTGCCATGCATTTTGCAAAGTTTTCAAGTTTCATGAGGGTTTCGTTCCAAAGTAATGAATTTCAAATTCCACCGCAGCCGGGCGCACTCGCGTCGATCGTCAGGCTCGCCCGCCGGGTCCGCCCGGTGGCATCCGTCACGCTCAGAATCACGTTGTAGCGGCCGAAATCGTAGGCCTGCTCCGGCACATGCTGGCCTTCCCATACTTGTTCGTTGCCGAGATCCCAGTGGAATTTCAGGGGCGGTGTCAGGCCGGTGGCCTCCGCCCGGAAGGCAAATACCGGCGGCGGCCGCAGGGTGCACAGGCGCTCGGTGAAGACGTTCAGGTAAGGCATGTCCTCGGACCACGCTGCCGGCGGGGTGGCGAAGGCCGCCGCCATGCCGGCGATCAGGATGAGGGTGCGGGCGATCTTGTTCATGGTCAGAACTTGAACTCGCCGCCGAGGACGATTTCGTAGGCGGCCTTGGGGTTGCTGCCGTCGGGCCGGGCATAGACCGCGCCGGGCCGGAAATAACCCAATGAAAGGAAGCTGTCCAGGTTCTTGAACAGCGGATAAGTCACGTCCAGGTCGATCTCCCAGCCCACATCGTTGGTCGTGCGCGTCGTGCTGGCCGTGGTCGGGTTGGTGATCGCGAAGTTGAAACCCCTGCTCCAGTCGAACACCGGACCGGCGCCGGCGAACACCGGTTCGGTGGTCCAGATGCGGCTGATCGAGGGCGTCAGACGCAGGCTCTTGACCGGTTCCAGGGTGGCATCCAGACGCACATAGGTGATGTTGGACAGGTTGCTGTCCCACAGGAAATAGCCGGCGCGGATGTCCTCGCTGAAGATATTGCCGAACTTGTTCCGGTCGCGGCAGAGCGACAGGCCGTTGAAGTTGCTCAGCGTCCCCGTGCCGAGACCGGAGTTATCGCGCGTGCCGTTGCCGGAGCCCAGGCCGAATTGCAACCCGGCGGAGAGGCTCTTCAGGGACGCCACCGGGCCGAAATCGCGGTTGGCCTGGACCAGGAAGGCATGGGCGTCGACCTTGCGGCCCCTGGCGACATCCCCGGTCAGCCAGACCGCCTCGGCATCCAGTTTCAGCCCCTTGAACTCGGCGCTCGCGGTAAGCCCGGTCCAGAGCGGTTCGAAACCGCCGTCGCGGCGCATGGTGGTGTCGTCGAAGTCCTTGTCCAGGTTCAGGTCGGCGCTGCCGGCATTGCCGTTGTCGATCACCTTGATGAGATAGGGCTTGATGCGCAGCGCCTTCGAAGCGCGGATGTCCAGGTCGAGATAATAAGCGTCGAGGTCGTTGTAGGCGCCCAGCAAGGCACCGCGGTCGCCGGCGGGCGGACCGCCGGAAGCTTTGAAACCCGTGTAGTTGGGCCAGCCGCCGGAAACCGCGAGGTAACCGGCCGTCAGCGTGGTCTGCCCCCAGGGCAGTTGTCCGAAGGGGTACTGGAGGCGGATCGAATCCATCGGGCCTTGCAGGACGATATCGCCCTCCCAGTTCTGGCGACCGAGACGCACCATGAACGACCCCGTGTACTGCGCATAGAGTTCACGCACCATGGCGGAGTTGACGGTCTGGAACTGCCCCCAGCGCTCCAGCGTGCCTTCGCCGTCTTCCTTCCAGTCGAACACGAAGTTGCCCTTGTCGAGCAAAAACTTGGCGAGAAACTGATCGTAGGAAGCCTCGATGCCCAGTTGGAAGCGGTAATCGACGAAGGTCGCGTTATCGTATTTCCAGGCCTGAGCCGGGTTGTCCAGGTTGAAGTTGTCGCGAACATTGACCCGGGTCTTGAATTTGGCGGAAAAGTCGTACTTGACCTTGTCTCTTTGCGCCTCATCCTGCTTGGCAGCCTCGGCGGCGGTCTTGCGGTACTGGGTCTCCAGCGCAGTCAGCCGGCGACGGGCTTCCTCGTCGCGCCCTTCCGCCTTCTTGACGACCTCGGGCTCACCCCATTCATCGGCGGCGGCGGGTTTGCCCTGGGGCGACGGCACGGCGGCGGTAAGCGGCAGGGCCGCCTGGCCGCTTTCCCGCCTGGCGAGTTCCGCCTGCAAGCGCGCGGTCTCGGTTCGGTACTGGGCAACCTGGCTTTCCAGTTCCTGCAATCTGCGCAGTATCTCCGCCTCATACGAGGGCGGGGCCGCCGCAGCGGCTTGTGCCCACGGGCCGGAGAGGCCGCCGAGCAGGATGCCGGCCAAGACCAGTCCGAGCGCCTTGCGGGGATGAGGGGGGTGGTTCTTCATGAACTCGTTCCTATGCTTGCCGCAGCCAGTCGTGCCTCACTGGGGCGCGCCGTAAAACGTCTTGATGCCGCTCTCCGGGCCATGGCAGTCCGCGCACACCAGCCGTCCGAGGGTCGGCTTGAAGGGATGCGGATCGGATTGCAGCAGGGTGTCGACACGGTCGTAGCGGGTGCCTTCCCCGGCGCGCACGACGGTCTTTTTCCAGACCCCGGCGGGGGCCAACATCCCATCCGGATGCGGGACTTCGCTCTTGGCGGGGATGAACCAGCCTTCTTTCCTGGCCGCCTTGCCTTCCGCGGGAGTAACCGTCTCGTGGCAGGTGGCGCAGTAAAGGTTCGCCCCGCCAAAGGCGGTTTTCTTGGAAGTCAGGTGCAGGCGGTGCAGGTTCGGCCTTTTCTTGTCGCGCACGGTCTTCACATACAGGATTTTCTTGTGGCAGCCCATGCAGACCTTGTTCTCGGCTCTGGCATCGGGAACCTCGCCCTTCTCCGGGTTGGGAACCGCCTTGGGTGGCCAGGGCACGGGGGTCTGGGCTTCGAAGGCCAGAGCGGCCGTCGAGGCGAGCATCAAAGACAAAAGGGTCACGATTCGGATACGCATGCTGTCCTCCATTCGGAACGGATTGACTCGGTCAAATCAGGCACAAAAGTACGCTCGGCTTCCAGGAACTCCAGGGTGAGGCGGGCCAGCGCGCGGTAGATGTCCAGGCTGGTGTCGCCCTGCACCCGCTCGCACAGGGTTTTGTGCCAGCGCAACAGGTGGCCGTCGAGAAAACCGGCCTGGAAGTCCAGGCAGCGCTGTAAACCCTCCGGGTTCGGCTCCTGCCAGAACTGCCGCTCGATATCGCAAAGAAACTTCATGAACTCCAGTTCCACGCCCATGTGATCCGCAAGCTCCAGGCAGGTGCTGGTCGTTTGCGTGCCCGCCGCCTCGTAGTAACGCTGCACAGCGACGGTGGCGTGCCCGCCCAGGCGATGGCTGTCGTCCAGGTAATAAGACTCATGGGGCACCACGCCGGAAGGCAGGACGAAGAGCCGGGTATGCTCGGCGACCAGGTCGCTGTCGGGCAGCCCTTGCGCCGCGTCGTTGCGGAAGGCTTCCGTCAGGGCGTCGGCGGCCGCGCTCAGGGCGCTTCCCCCTTCCGGCGCGAGACCGCCCGCGCGCACCATGGCCGCCAACTCCGCCGTCGGCGGGGCGGCATAGAGCATGGCCAGGATGGAATAGGTATGCGCGCGCCCGGCGGCGATGTTTTGCATTTCTTCGGCAGGCATCATTCGGGTTCCCTCAGAGGAAAAAGCGCCGGGCGATCGTTTCACGACGATCGCCGCTCAAGCGGCAGGCAGGACAGAATTCGGAGGCAGCGCCCAGGAATGGCTCGCGGCAGGCGCTACAGGTTCGCTTGGTGGCGGACACCAGGGTGACGCGGGGACGCTCGAACAGCAGCGCGAGGTCCACCGTATCGCGCAGATGGATGGCCTGGTGATAGCAGACCACCTCGCACACGCGGCAACCGGTGCAGCGCGCGGCATCCAGCTCCAGCACATAGGTCTCGCCCTCGTCCCGGTGTTTGAGGGCGCCAACCGGACAAAGCGTTTCGCACACGCTGCAACCCACGCAGCGGTGATCCACCTCCAGTTGCGCCAGCGGTATTCCGTCGGCGAGGACGACCGAGGTGGCCACACTCGGCACGGGCTTCACGCCGGGCAGCGCGTCCAGCACGTCCAGCAGAGCGACCCGCTTGGGGTTGTCCGAATGCCGCTGCACGATGTCCCGGAAGGCTTCCGGAGGCGTGGGCTCGGCAGCTTCGGCCGTCGCGTCCGGGGCCGTTCCGCTCGCCTCCCAACGCTCGGCCATGGAGCGGAACATCGCCCGGCGCGAGCCACCGGCTTTTTCCGGAGGACGCGTTTCCACCGCCTTCCCGCTGGGCACCCGCACGCTTTCCACGCGAGTCGCCTCCAGCCCCGCCGTCTCGCACAGCGCGCGGGAAAAATCCATGACCTTCTGCCACTGGGGGGCCGCCTTTCTGAGCCCGCAGGCCGCGCAGTCCGGGGCCATCAGCTCGACCCGCTCAGCGCCTCCCCGGAGCGGTTCCAGGACCAGTGCCTCGGTCAGGCGGGAGAGACAGGGCAAGACCATATCCGCCTGGCCTTGCGCCATGTCGCAGGCGAAACGGAACGTCGCCCCGGCGCGAACCCGTTCACGGATGCGCGCGGTGAATCGCCCGTCATCCAGCCGGATGTCATCTTCCTGGCGCGGTCGGATCGCGCCGTTCGGGCAGGCCGAGGCACAGGCGCCGCAGCCCACGCAGGCTGCCTTGACTTCCGCGCCATCCTCATCCAGGTGGATGGCGCCGGGCACGGGGCACACCAGGGCGCATGCCGCGCACTTCGACTTGGTACTGCGGAAACGGGCGCACAGCGTGCTTTCCACCCGCACCGGCGCCTCATCGCGAAATTCCATCAAGCTGTTCATATCCTCGGCGGTCCTGGCGTTGAAACAACATGTAACTCGACATGGCGCCTATCGCGCCGCCCCGTTGCATGAAACAGCAACGTACTCATGGCTCGTCCCAGGGAAGACACGAACCGGCGGGAGTTGATATCTCCCGCCGCCTCGCATCCCCCGAAGGGGTGCTTACTTGGTGCTTACTTGGTGTATTGCACGCTGGGCTTGGTGTCGGTCCCGACGACGGCGATGTTCACGCTACGCGCGCGACGCTCGCGGATGAGCGGGGTGAGCTCGTTCAGCTCGCCGAAGAACCTCACCTTGGCCGGACAGGTCGTCACGCAGGCGGGTTGCAGGCCCTTCTCGACGCGATGGACACAAAGCGTGCATTTCTCCATCACCTTGGCCTCGGCGTTGAACTGGGGCGCGCCGTATGGGCAGGCCCAGGCGCAGTAGCGGCAACCGATGCATTTGTCCTTGTTGATGAGGACGATGCCGTCTTCTCGCTTGGTGATCGCCCCCACCGGGCAGGCCGCCTGGCAGGCCGGCCGGCCGCAGTGCATGCAGGGCATGGGCACGAAGGTCACACCGATGTCGGGTTTCTTCTTCGCATCGCGGAAGTCGCCTTCCTCGATCTCGATGACGCGGTTGTAATCCACACCGATAGGCGTGTTGTTTTCCGCTTTGCAGGCAATGGTGCAGGCGTTGCAGCCGATGCAGTGCTCGATGTCCACCCAGAGCGTGTACTGCTTCGGACCCTGTTTGGCGAACGACCGCTCGACGGCTTCGCGGGGGAGTATGGGGCTGTATTCAGTCATGACGGTCTCCTCAGACTTTTTCCACGCGCAACGGGGTCCCGTTGCTCTGGGTGCCACCCGCCACCGGATCGCACATGACGCGGTCGCCCAAAACGGGATCGGCCATGTACAGCGGATTGATGCTGAAACCCGCAGCGATGCGCTTGTCGTAGAACTGCGACTTGCCGTCCGCATCCCACTTCCTGCCTCCGGCCCCCCAGCGCCCATAGCCCTGGTTCACCGAGAAAACCCCCGGGCGGATGCGGCTGGTGACGCGCACCTGCATCTTGAACCAGCCATCGCCCAACGAAAGTTCCACGAAGGGGATGTGCTTGGAAGACGGCGACTTCACCTTGACCCAGTCGCCGGTGATGACGTCCAGCCTCTGTGCATCGGCCGGATTCATTTCCGCGAAATTCTGCGGCTTGATCGAGGCCAGCCAGAGGTTGTCCATGGTGCGCGACTGGGTGTGCCAGGCGTCCTTGTGGGTATGCAATTGGAACGGATATTCCTGCCACAGGGCGGGATCGAGCGGCTGTTCCTTGCAGTCGATGATGGCGCGGTAGGTCGGCAGACCGTCGAAATACTTGCCGGTCATGCTGTTCTTGTTGGCCGCCACGTTCGACGCGTAGGCCATCAGGCCGCGTACCTGCCGGCTGCCCGGGAAACGCGTGTATACGCCTTCGGCATCATATTGCTTGCCCGGATTCTCGAACTTGCCGCCCAACTTGATCAGGCGGCTGTCCGGATCCAGCCCCGGCTCGCCCTTGTAGTCGCCGTTCTTGAAATACTCGTTCCAGAACTGCCAGGAGTTGAAGAGATCCACCCCCGGCCCACCGGCGTCCTTGCCGAAACCGGGCAGACCGCAGCGCAGTGCGAGCTGGATCAGGGTGTCGTCACCGGTCTGCACATCCGGATAGAGGCCGCGATAGTTCTTCGTTACCGGGTCCAGCGTGCCCACCATCGGCATCCGCACGCCGGCGACGCGCGTCTTGACCGGTGGATAGGTCTTGAAGCCGCCGATGCGCTCCAGGTAAGTCGAGTCCGGCAACACGTAATCGCACAACTGGCTGGTCTCACCCATGTTGGCGTCGATGCTGAAGGTGAGCGGCATGGCCTTCAGGTTCAGCAACGCCTCGATCACCGGCGTGTTGAACGGCTGCGTGTAGGCCGGGTCGTTGTAGTAGTTGAGGTAGGCCTTGATGCGATAGGGGTAGCCCTGGCGCAGGGAGGAGAAAAACTCGCTGGTCACCGTGCGCGAGGCCAACGGATACCAGGGCCGGGTGGAGAGCGTCTTCTTGCCCTGATACTTCGACTTGTGGCGATCGATCGTCACGCCTGTCGCCGAGCGCTTGACGGGATTTTTCACGTCCCCGCCGTAAGCCTTGTGGCCAGGGATATAGCCGCCCTTGCGGTCGATGTTGTCGACCATCATGTTCAAGGTGATGAGCGCCTGGCCGTTCCACCAACCGTTGCTCTGCTGGATGGGGCCGCGGGCAAACTCGATGACCGGGTGCTTGGCATTGGCGAACTCCCGAGCCAGATGGGCAATCGTCCCGGGCGGAATGTCGCATTCCTGCTCGCATTCCTCGAGGGTCTTCTCGTGGCTGCGCTCGCGCAGCAGGCGGAACACCGTCTTGTACACCACGCCCTTGATTTCGACCTCGGCATCCAGGTCCGCCGCACCTTCCACATCGTGGAACAGGGTCGGCTTGCCGCCCACCAGCACCACGTAGTCGGACTGGCCCAGCCCGGCATCCTTGCCGGTGAGGTAGAGCTTCGGCTCCACAGTCCTGACCAGGTAGGTCATGTCGGTCCAGTTGCGGCGACCGGTCTTCTTCGCCGCCTGCTCGTTGGGTAGGGCCAGGTAGTCCGCCTTGTAGGCCTTGTTGTCGATCATCCAGCGGTTCATGCCGATCAGGAAGAAGGCGTCGCTGGCGGGTTTGAGGGGGATCCACTCGCCCTTGCCCGACTGCAGGGCCTTGGCCGCCGCCGGCGAGAGCCAGGGATCGACGACCACATGCTTGAACTCCTTGGCGTAAGGCCCCGTGCGCTTGGCGAACTTCTGCAGGTAGCGTGCACGGGTCTGGCCGGGGTAGTCGGCGTGGGTGACGTTGGAACCCACGCTGATCAGGTAACTACAGTATTCGTAATCGGCATAGGCGCCGATCTCGTAAGGCGGCACGTTCAGGCAATGCTCGATCACGTTGTAGAGGGTGCCGGAGCAGCGGTCGCAGTGGTTGAGCATGTGCGGCACGCCGGCCGCTTCCTTGACGAAACGCGGGGTCAGCGGCGACTGCTCATTGCGTCCGTGCGCCCAGACAAACTGGTTGCGTTTCGGGCCATAGCCTTCGGGCGGCGCCTCGTCCATGAAGTCGGAATCTTCGGGCCCGATGGGCTTGTCGTTGCTGAGGATGGACTTGAGCCCCTCGACCACCCGGGTCTCTTCACCCGGCACGTCCTTGAACAGCATCCCGCCCTCGGCGATTTCCGTCATCGCCTGTTCCCAGGAGATGGTTTTCCACTTGCCGGAGCCGCGCGGGCCGACCCGCTTCAGCGGGTGCTTGAGGCGGTTGGCGTTGTAGAGGGCATAGACGCCCGCCTGACCCTTCGCGCACAACGTGCCCACATCCTTGCCGCCGATGCCGCCGTCGAGATCGCTCTCCTCGACGAGGTCACCCTTGGACACATAGTCGTAGGTGTTCGGGTGATAGGGGTTGCCGTCGAGCTTGACCAGCTCGCCGTTGACGATCGTGCCCTGGATGCCGCAACCGCTATGGCACATCAGACAGACGCTACGCACGAGCTTGGCGTCGGTGCCGACCACATCGGCCTTCGACCCTGTTTTGCCAACTTGCGACAGCCATTCCTGGGCGCTCGCCGGCTGGATTTGCGTCATGACCGCGACGCTCCCGGTGACCTTGAGGAAATCCCGCCGGGTCAGGCTGTTGTCGAGCAGATTCATTTGTTTCTCCTCGTGTTAAGGACAAAAAAAGTGCCTCACAATCAAGTATTCAAACAAACGCTTGGTAGAAAGACATGAATCTCTTTTTATACCTATAGTTTTCGTTGTCAAGAACAATGTTGAATTGTTGAATACCACCTACCGCTCAACCGTAAGCGTCCAGACTCCCCATCTAAACGCCATACAGAGGGCCACGGAAATTCGGACAGCCCGCTAAGTGATAGCCTTGCCGCACTGCGCCATGTATGAGGCCCAGAAAGGAGCAAGAGCAGAAGGGAAACGACGCAACCACTCGCCAGCAGCCAAGGCGCAAGTGGCGATGGCAGCGCTCAAGGGCGATAAGGCCTTGGCCGAGTTGGCGCAATATTCGACATACCTCCCAACCAGAACATCGACTGGAAGGGCCAGTTACAGGAGCGCCCCGCACGGGTCGTTGGCGATTTTCACGGTAACCGATTGATATAAATAAAAAAGCCGCCCTAGGGCGGCTTTTTTGATACTTGTTAACCAGCCTTAAATGAACAGACAGATGTCCGTCTCGCCGGCGAATTCGAAGAAGGTGGCGGCGCCGCCGTATTCGATGCCGTCGATAAAGTCGCTGTGTTCGAAGCCAAACAATTCGACCGTCATCTGGCAGGCGATGAACTTGACTTCGGCTTCCTGGCACAGCTCACGCAGTTCAGGGATGGTTGCCACGCCGTTGTTCTTGATGGTTTGCTTCATCAGGGTGGTGGCCAGGGATTCGTAGCCCGGAATCAGCGATTGCACGGCGTTGGGGATGTTCCAGTTGATGTCCTTGAACCACTTCGGTCCGAACGGCATCTTCATGGGCATACCCGGGTTGCCCAGGGGGCTGACCTTCAGGCAGCTCAGATCTTTGCGCAGCATCTGCAGGCCGTAGAAGGTGAAGAAAATCTGGGTTTCATAACCCAGGGCGGCGGCCGTGGACGCCAGAATGAACGGGGGGTAAGCCCAGTCCAGCGTGCCCTTGGTCGCAATGATCGCCAGCTTCTTTGTATCGTCCATCACACCACCTCTCGAAACGCGATTGTTGGAAAGAAGTGCTTACTTCCTCTTGATGAAGAAGGTGTACTCGCCACCCGCTTCGGCGGAGGTAAGGAGTTCGTTGCCGGTCTGTTTGGCAAAGGCGGCGAAGTCCTTGACGGAACCCGGGTCAGTGGCGATCACGCGCAGGATCTGGCCGGAGGTCATATCGTTCAGGGCCTTCTTGCAGCGAAGGATGGGCAGAGGGCAGTTCAGCCCTTTGGCGTCGAGTTCTTTGTCGAAGTTCATGGGTGTTCCTTCAGAAAATTAACAAGTGCTAAAAAAGCCGGGGTAATTTATACCGCTTGTGGGGAGATTGCAACGCGAGGCCAGGGCCTGGATCAAGCCCTCCCAAGGCGCTCAGGACAAGGCCGCGAGCGGCTTGCCGGAACGCGCCCAGGCCATGATGCCACCCGACAGATTGTGCATATTTTGGAAGCCCTTGGCGGCCATGAAGGCACAGGCTTGCGCGGAACGGGCACCCGAATTGCAGTAGATCACCACCGGCTTGTCCTGCGGAATTTCCGTCGCGCGCAACGGCAGCAGGTGCAACGGAATGTGGATGGCCCCGTCGATGACGCCACGCGACACCTCACCTTCCGTGCGCACGTCGATCAGGTGGATTTGTGCCTTGTTGGCGTCGAGGGCATCGACGTCCAGTTCCTTGATGTTGACCATGCCAAACATAGCCGCTCCTCTTATGAAGAAATATTAGAGTTTGCTTATATATCAGTTTTCCTCTTTTATTTCAAGCACCTATTCTGTACAGAAGAGCGCGCAGCGGAGATCCTTCCATTTCAACGTGAAACAACATGGCAGTCCCGTAGGCGCACATAGGAGTGGACCGAGTCCGCGATCGCCCCGAACAGGCGAATGGTGGGGAGTCCACGCAAAAGGTCGCGGACACGGTCCGCTCCTACGGTGTGGCCGGTTGTTTCCCGTCAGGAGAGATTACCCGTTCAACCGAGAAAATTCGGAACGGATGAAGCCGGTTTGGGCATTGCCGCCAGAAATGTATAATCCGCCGCCCAGTGTGCTGCAGTAGCTCAGTTGGTAGAGCAACTGATTCGTAATCAGTAGGTCGGGGGTTCGACTCCTCTCTGCAGCACCAACCATGGCACCCTTGTCTTCCACCCTCACCTGACCTTCGTCCACATCGTGTCATCCACCCCGCTGCAAGCGCTCCTGAGCGCCGACATGGCCCAGGTCGATCAGGTCATCCGTTTACGCTTGCACTCCGATGTCGCGCTGGTGCGGCAGGTTTCCGAATACATCATCCACAGTGGCGGCAAACGCCTGCGGCCCGCCCTGGTGGTGCTTTCGGCGAAGGCGATGGGCCATGACGGCGGGCAACATCACGAACTCGCCGCCGTGGTGGAGTTCATCCATACCGCAACCTTGCTCCACGATGATGTGGTGGACACCTCCGCCCTGCGCCGCGGCAGGGATACCGCCAATGCCCTGTTTGGCAACGCGGCCAGCGTACTGGTGGGCGACTTTCTTTATTCCCGCGCATTTCAGATGATGGTTTCACTGCACAACATGCGCGTCATGGAAGTGCTCTCGGATGCCACCAACGTCATTGCCGAGGGCGAGGTCTTGCAGCTCATGAATTGCAATGACCCGGACGTCGACGAGGCAGCCTATCTGCGCGTCATCCGCTACAAGACCGCGAAATTGTTCGAAGCCGCCGGACGCCTGGGCGCCATCATCGTGGGCGCCGCGCGAGAGCAGGAAGATGCCCTGGGAGCTTACGGCATGCACCTGGGCACCGCGTTCCAGATTATCGACGATGTCCTGGACTATTCCGGAACCAGCGAGGTGATCGGCAAGAACGTCGGCGACGACCTGGCCGAAGGCAAGCCCACCCTCCCCTTGCTGTTCGCCATGAAGCACGCCGCTCCGGAGCAGGCTGAAAGCATCCGCAACGCCATCAAGCAGGGCGATGCCAGCCACTTCGATGAAATCCTCACCATCGTGCGGAACACCGGCGCCCTCGACCACGCTCGCCGCCAGGCCGAGGCTGAAGCCGCCTTGGCACGCAACGCTTTGGCGGCGATTCCGGATAGCCAATACAAGGCGGCTTTGCTAGAATTGTCGGCCTTCGCGGTCAGCCGCGAATTTTGAGCAGTGCGTTGAGCAGTGCGTGGTAGAGGGTAACCAACCCGTTGTTTGTTGTTGTCCGTTTCGCTGTTCTCGGTTCCGAGGCCAGTTCAAGTCGGGGTGTAGCTTAGCCTGGTAGAGCGCCACGTTCGGGACGTGGAGGCCGGAGGTTCGAATCCTCTCACCCCGACCATCCAATTCAAACAGTTACCGTGAAACATCCGATGATCTGAGAAACGGCGGCTAAACGCGCCCGAGTGCGCGTGTGCAACCGAGAAATCCAGGTTCAAACTTTCACGTACACCCAGCCCTGGCGCAGTCGCGCCATGATTTCATTGATGGCGGACGAGGCCACGCGCGCCTCCGGCAGCAACACCACTGGTTGCCCTTCCCGCAGCAGGCGCGCCACGGTCTGGCCGCAGGCTACGAAGACCAGGTTGGGATAACGTTCCGCCAGGCGCTCGATGCGCGCCCGCTCGGGGCTGCGATCCTGGCGCAGCAGGTCCAGTCCGAAGCTGTTGACCACCAGCTCCACCTGGCCCTGGCCGCGTGACCGCGCCAGACGCTCCGCTACATCCAGTGAAGCGGAAAGGCGCTCTGGGGCGCTGCTATCGAGATGCAGAACCACGCGTTGCGTATCCACCCGTTCACTCAGGGTAACCGGCTGTAAACCAGCGGGCAGGCCCGCTAGGCGCTCGACTACCGGCGATTGATCCAGACGATCATGGGCCAACCAGCCACCGCTCAAGCCCAGGACCAACAACACCCCCGCCGCCAGCGATTGGCGCCAGGCCGCGTTGAGGTAGCGGTGCGTGGCGCTGGCATTGGGGCGCGGCAGGTCGTCATAAGCGGCGCGAACCTGTTCCTTGAGGGTGCGTTGGGCGCAAATTTCGGCGCGCAGGTTGGGATCGCTCGCCATCCGAATTAGCAGGTGTTCGCGCTCCTCGAGGGCCAGTTCGCCATCCAGATAAGCGTTGATGTGCTCGCGCGAAACCGGTTCGTTTTTTGACTCGTTCATTTCACCCTCCTGAGGTGCGTCTGCGTGACGCGTTTATCCTCGTTCTCCAGAAGCCCGCGCAACGCCTGGCGCGCGCGTGAGAGACGGCTCATCACCGTGCCTACCGGGATTTCCAGAATTCCGGCCACTTGCGCATAGGCGCATTCCTCGATGTCCACCAGGGTCAGCACCTGGCGCTGCCCCAGTGGCAGGCAGGCGATGGCGCGGCGCACCCGGTCACGCGTCTGGCGCCGGGAAACCTGCTGCTCGGGGCCGGGCTCGCCGGAGTAAATCAGCTCATCCATCTCGGCGATGTCCTCGAACTCGCGGCCTCCACGCAAATGATCGCGCCAACAGTTGTTGAGGATCGAAAACAGCCAGCCCTCCAGAGCCTGAGCCTCACGCAACTGCGCCATGCGGGTGAGCGACTTGGCCAGCGCATCCTGCGCCAGATCATCGGCCAGATGCGGGTCATGGCACCAAGCGTAGGCCAGCCGGTACAAGCGGGGCCGCATGGCCTCGAGACGGCGGCGAGTGGCGAAATCGAACACGAAGGGCAACAAAGGCTTCTCCTGGTGGGCCTTGTTTTAACAAGACGGAGCTGGCACCCGGTTTATTCCCTGCAAAGAGAAAAATAAATCCGGGAATAAACAGAGAGGCCGGCCCGTCTTATTCGCAAGGTGTTTGACAACACCCGCTCATAACCCTCTTTGGAGTAGACCATGCAGCATTCATTGATTCGCGCCACGTTATTCAGCCTCGCACTGGGCGCCGCAAGCGCGGGCTTCAGTGTCCCCGCCACCGCCGCCACACACATGAAGCCGGCCGTGCCGGTCGTGGAAGAAGCGCCGGTCCAGGAAAAAGTGGTCTACCACATCAACGATGCCAGCGTCGCACGCATGGCTTTGCGCAATATAGAAAACCACCTGGATGCCAGCCCGGGCGTCCAGATCGTGGTGGTTACCCACGGCAAAGGCATCGACTTCTTGCTCAACGAGGCCAAGGACGACAAGGGCCTGTACGAACCCCAAGTGGCAGGCCTGAAGAACCGCGGCGTCACTTTCGATGTGTGCCGCAACACCCTCAAGGGCCGCAAGCTGGATGACAGCGCCGTGATCCTGGAAGCCCAGGTGGTGCCCTCCGGTGTCGCCGAAATCGGCAAGCTCCAGGCCAGAGAGGGTTTTGTCTACCTGAAACCCTGAGCTGGCACTCAAGCCTCAGGCAGTTTCACCACCGACAAACCTCCGGTCCCGGCCGGAGATTGATCAAGACGATGGGGAATTTCTTCCTTTCGTCTCGCCCCCCCGAAATGCTGTGCTTTGACGATAACCGTCAGGCCATCGGCTTGCTTACGGCGCCTCTAGCAACGACGCAATTTCATGATTTACAACCCAATGGAGACTCTCGATGTATTGCTCGCTACGCACCCTGGCCCTGGCCTTCATCTCCCTGCTTTCCATCACCAACCCCACATCGGTTCTGGCGGCCGAGCAAAGCATGGCGGACTACCACTACGTCCTGCACATCAGTGACCTGGATCCTTCCAAGCAGGATCTCATCCTGAACAACGCCGCGAACCTCCTGGAGGCCTACCCGCCCGGGCAAGTGGACATCGAGATCGTGGCCTATGGCCCCGGCCTGCGTCTGATGTTCGCCAACAACGTCAACGCCCAGCGTCTTGATTCTCTTGCTCAGAGTGGCGTGCGTTTCGCCGCTTGCGGCAACACGCTGAAGGGCTTCACCAAGCAGCTCGGTGAAGAACCCAAGCTGAACCCGGTCGCCAAGGTTGTGCCCGGCGGCATCGTGCGCATCGGCGAGCTGGTCAAGCAGGGCTACATCTACGTCAAACCCTGATCAATACATAGCTTTACCCATTTTCAGGGCAACCGGCCCTGTTTTGATCCTGTTGGATCTGCTCAAGGAGGAATGGAAATGCAAGGCAAGAAACTGTTCAAGCGTACCGTGATTGGCGCCGTCCACGCTTTTGCCCTGGCCGGCGCCACCGGCTCGGCGCTGGCCGCCAACTGGCTCATGCTGCAGGGGACCGAGCCGGCAGGCGCCTCGGCGCGCGCCAATGTGTGGGGGTATGTCCAGGCCAAGTATGAGAAGGACTTCAGCGACCCCAATGCCGCGGGGGGATTCGTGGCGCCCAAAATGCTTGGTCCTGAGCTCGACACACAAGACGGCTTCAACATCCCGCGGGCCACGATCGGCATCCGCGGCACCGGCTTCCCGCTCGACAGCAATATCAACTATTTCGCGTTGCTCGAGATGGGCAACAACGGAGTCACCCACCCCAGCGGCGCCTTTGCCAAGCTGATCGATGCCAGCGTTACCCTGAATTACATTCCGGGCGCACGGATTCGTGCCGGCCTGTTCAAGACGCCCGGCGCCGAAGAAGGGCTGCAGGCAATTCATGTCTTCGACTACATCAACTTCACCGAAGCAACCAACGGCCTGTTGCTGGAGCGGTTCCCGAACAAGGGGTTCACCGATTGCACCGGGGTCACCGCTCCATGCAACGCGGCCACCAGCAATGTTGGCCCGTATACCGAGGCCCAGCTTCAGGGCGGCGCCAGCCTGAACACATTCGACAGTTCGGTCGGCGCCTTCCGCGATGTGGGTGTGCAGGTGTTCGATGCCTTCAATGTGGGAAAAGACTGGGAACTGTCCTACGCGGCGATGATCGGCAACGGCAACGGCGTCCAGTTCAACAACAGCGATGGTGAATACGACAAGTACCTATATGTGTCAGCGGAGAAGAAGTACGGCGGCCAAGGCATCAATGTGGCAGGCCTGAAGTTCTTCGCCTGGAGCCAGTGGGGCAAGCGCCTTCTTGATCTCACCGCTGACAGTACGGCCAACGCCAAATCCTACAACCGCGATCGTGCCGGCCTGGGGGTGAAGTACATGAAGAAACCGTTCCGCGTTACGGCCGAGTACATCACGGCGGATGGCATGATCTGGAGCGGCCCGGACAAACCCAACTTCTACTTTACGGCTCCCGCCCAAGGCAATGGCGCCGATGCCAAGGCCAGTGGCTGGTATGTCGAAGGCGGCTGGTACATCCCCAACACCAAGTTCGAACTCGATGTGCGCTTCGACACCCTGAACCGCCTTGAGGAGCGCCTGAACGAGCACCGCTTCGACAAGTGGACCCTGGGGATGCAGTACCACTTCAATCCCAAGACACGCGTTACCGTCAACTACGAGATGCGTGACTTCGAGTGCACTGCCGCGGGAGCTCCCTGCACAAACGCCAATGCCAACCTGCAAGGGGTGGGTGACAAGGTGGGGGTGCAATTGACGATGATTTACTGACCATCCGCCCAATCAGACCTATCAGGGTGACTTGCCCCGCCGGCTTCCGCGGCGGGGCTTTTTTTCGCCCCCTCCCCGCCAATAGCCGCGATACCTATCGCGCAGAGAGGACATAAAAACACAACTTGTGGCGGTGGCCTCGGCTGGGCCGATGGTGGCGAGCTCGGCACGTCCCCCGCGAAATAATCCCGGATGAACACTTTCGCTCTGGTTTCGTCAACCTGTCCTCTCGCTATTTCGGCATGACGGGTGTTGCCGCGCGTAACCATCCTTTTTGTTTGCGGCCAATCGCTGTGGTCGCTTCAAGCGGACACGGGTTTCCGGTAGGGTTACCGGGATACCCGATTACTTCTTTCATAACGTGCGCGGGCGTGGCAGTTCGGCGCGCAAGCGGGCCTCCTACTCAAGGACTTTCCATGCGTATTCTGTACGCCACTTCCGAAGCCAGACCGTTGATCAAGACCGGTGGGCTGGCCGATGTTTCCGGCGCGCTCCCCGTCGCCTTGCGCGCGATCGGCCTTGACTGCCGTCTATTGCTCCCCGGTTACCCGGCCGTACTGGCCGGGGTCGACGCCGTGAAACCCGTGTGCACCCTGAATGAACTGCCGGGCGGCAGGGTGGCCACCCTGCTGGAAGCCGCCATGCCCGACAACGGCGTGCCGCTCTATATCCTCGATGCCCCCGAATTGTTCCAGCGGGAGGGCGGACCGTACCAAGACGTGGCCGGCCATGACCACCCCGACAATGCCCTGCGTTTCGCGGTGTTCTCCAAAGCCGCCGCCCTCCTCGCATCAAGCGAGTTTTCCAAAAATGCGCCGTTAGCCTGGCGCCCGGACATTCTGCATTGCAACGACTGGCAAACCGGCCTGGCCCCGGCTTATTTGCGCCTTGCCGGGGAAACGACGGCAACCGTCATGACCGTGCACAACCTGGCTTATCAGGGCATCTTCCCACCCGCCGACCTGATCACGGTGGGGCTGCCGCCGGAAAGTTTCGCGGTCGAAGGCGTCGAGTATTACGGCAACCTATCCTTCCTCAAGGCCGGTCTTTACTACGCCGATCGCCTCACCACGGTCTCGCCGACCTATGCCGAGGAAATCCGCCAGCCCGCGCTGGGCATGGGTATGCAGGGGCTGCTGGCCGCGCGCGGCGATGACCTCGTCGGCATCCTCAACGGCATCGACAGCGGCGAATGGAATCCCTCATCCGATCACCACCTGCCGTGCAAGTTTTCCTCGCGCGCGCTCATAGGCAAGAAGCACTGCAAGCTCAAACTGCAACAGGATCTCAACCTGGAGCCCAGCCACGACACCCCGCTGTTCGGGATCATCGCCCGCCTGGCGCAGCAGAAAGGCCTCGACCTGATCCTTGCGGTGGCCGACGGCATCCTGCACCGGGGCGGCCAGATCGCCTTGCTGGGTACCGGCGAGAAGGCACTGGAAGTGGCTTTCCGCGATCTCTGCGCACAGCATCCAGGCCGGGTCGCGGCGGTGATCGGCTATGACGAAGGGCTGTCGCACCGCATCGAGGCCGGCTCCGACCTCTTCCTGATGCCCTCCCGCTTCGAGCCTTGCGGCCTCAATCAGCTCTACAGCCTGCGCTACGGTACGGTGCCCATCGTCCACGCCACCGGCGGCCTGCAAGACACGGTGGAAGACGGCGTCACCGGTTTCGTCTTCCACGAACCCACGCCGCACGCCCTCTGGCTGGCCATCGAGCGTGCCTTGCACACTTACACCGACGCGAAGGCGTGGCAACGCATGATGCGCGCCGGGATGAAGCGCGATTTCAGTTGGGAGAAAAGCGCGAGGGAATATGAAGCGCTGTATCAAAAATTGGTGGGGTAAGCGTAGCGCCGGCATCCTGCCGGCTCGTCTGTATAGGCCAAAAAACGCCGGCAGAGATGCCGGTGCTACTGGCCAACCAGCTTGAAGCGCTTGCGGCTGGGCAACCGATAGGTCTCGAAGTCGAGGCGGTCCAGCGTCCAGATCTGGGTGTGGCCGGTGGCAAGCGCGGCAACCACCAGCGAGGCGTCGGCCAGGTCCATTGGTTGATCGGCATAGCGCTCGATCCAGTCCACCGCGCGCACGAGTTCATCGCGCCCGAGGGGAAAAACTTCCAATCCCCCGTTGTCGATCCAGCGATACAGCGGCAGCGTGGCCGCGACCGAGGGCGCCAGATGGGAGAACTCGGTCAGCACCGCCCAGGTGGTGAGCAGGCGGCCGCGATAGTTCTTCAGGAAAGTCTTGCTGGCTTCGTGAAACTTGTCGCGCTTGTCGGACAAGGCCACCAAGGGGCCGGTATCCACCAGGATGGTGGTCATGCGCGGCCGTGTTTGGCGGCAATCGCGGATTGAGCACGTTTCTTGTAGCCACCCGAAACCGGCTCAGCACCTTCGACACAACCGATAAACCCCGCCGCCTCGGCGCGTTCATAAGGCGTGGCTTCCGATTCGGCGAGGCTGAAACGCTGCTCTAGCAGTTCGATGATGACTTCCGACTTGCTGCGTTGGGTTTCCACGCAATAAGCGGCCAGCGCCTGTTCGACGCGGTTGGGTAGACGGACGCTGGTGGCCATGATCGGCTCCTTGGCAACGAATTTGTATTAACGGTAATACATGATTACGGAAATGGCAAATCAGGCTTTCTCACGCCGAATCGCCGCCCCCAGGGCAGTGAGTTTGGCTTCGATGTGGTCGTAGCCGCGATCCAGGTGGTAGATGCGCTCGATGTGGGTCTCCCCTTCCGCGACCAGGCCGGCGATGACCAGGCTGGCGGAGGCGCGCAAGTCGGTGGCCATGACGGTGGCGCCCTGCAACTTTTCCACCCCTTTCATCACTGCCGTGTTGCCGTCGATCTGGATGTCCGCGCCCAGGCGCTGGAGTTCGACCGCGTGCATGAAGCGGTTCTCGAAGATGGTCTCGCGGATGATCGCGGTGCCATCGGCCACGGCATTGATGGCCATGAACTGCGCCTGCATGTCGGTGGGAAAAGCCGGATACGGCGCGGTGCGGATCGATACGGCTTTCAAACGGGGCGGGGCGATGAGGTGGATGAATTCATGGCTGGGGGTCTTCTCGCCGACGATTTCGCAACCAGCGTCCATGAGCTTGTCGACCACGGCGTCCAGGTAGCCGGTGGAGGTGCCGGTGAGGTGCACTTCGCCGCCGGTGGCCGCCGCCGCGCACAGGAAAGTGCCGGTCTCGATACGGTCCGGCATGATCCGGTGGGTGGCGCCATGCAGGCGCTCGACCCCGCGAATGCGGATGACGTCGCTGCCGGCGCCACTGATCTGGGCGCCCATGCTGGCCAGGCATTG
Source organism: Hydrogenophilales bacterium CG_4_10_14_3_um_filter_63_21 (assembly GCA_002784045.1). Taxonomy (GTDB): domain Bacteria; phylum Pseudomonadota; class Gammaproteobacteria; order Burkholderiales; family Thiobacillaceae; genus PFJX01. Next base: position 37,282 of record PFJX01000113.1, on the reverse strand, counting down.
CGCCAGATCGACCACTTCCGGCTCGCGCGCGGCATTTTCGATGACGGTTTCGCCCTCGGCCAGGCAGGCGGCCATCATCAGATTTTCCGTGCCGGTGACGGTAACCATGTCGGTGAACAGGTGCGCGCCCTTGAGCCTGCTGGCCTTGGCGCTGATATAGCCATGCTCGACGCCGATTTCCGCACCCATCGCCAGCAAGCCCTTGATGTGCTGGTCCACCGGCCGGGCGCCGATGGCGCAGCCGCCGGGCAACGACACCTTGGCCTCGCTACAGCGCGCCAGCAGCGGCCCCAGCACCAGAATCGAGGCGCGCATGGTCTTCACCAGTTCGTAGGGGGCCAGCGGGTTGTTCAGCCCGGAAGCGTCCAGGGTGACGCGATTTCCCTCTCGTTCGATCTTGACGCCCATCTGGGCAAGCAACTTCAGCATGGTGCCGATGTCGTTCAGCCCCGGCACATTGGCCAGGGTCAGCGGCTCCGCGGAAAGCAGGCTGGCGCAAAGAATGGGCAGGGCGGCGTTCTTGGCGCCGGAGATAGCAATCTCTCCGGAGAGGCGGGCGCCGCCGGTGATGATGAGCTTATCCATGACGATTCTGACCTTGCGTGCCTCGTGTTTTCCATTCTTCCGGGGTGAAGGTCTGCATCGACAGCGCGTGAATTTCCGAGTGCATGCGGTCCCCTAGCACTTGAAACACCCGTTGATGCCGCGCCACCGGCAGCTTGCCGGCAAATTCGGCACTGACGATGACCGCTTCGAAATGTTGGCCATCGCCAGCCACCTGGAGGTATTCGCAGGGCAAGCCAGCGGCGATCCATTGTTCAATCTGTTGTGGGGTAAGCATTTGAATATCCTGATAAAAATCAATGGCGAAGTTTATAGCCGGACTTCAGCATCACCAAAGTCAGGCCGGAAAGCAGCAGGACGAAGGGCGTGACCACCGCCAGCCCCAGCCAAGGGTCGACATCGCCCTGGCCGAAGAAGCCATAGCGGAAGCCGTCGATCATGTAGAAAACCGGATTGAGGTGGGTGACGCTTTGCCAGAATGGCGACAGGGAATGGATGGAAAAGAACACGCCGGAGAGAAAGGTGAGCGGCATGATGATGAAGTTCTGCACGGCGGCGAGATTATCGAACTGGTTCGCCCAAATGCCCGCCAGGATGCCGATGCAGGCGAAAACGGCGCCGGATGCCAGCGCGAAAGCCAATATCCAGAGCGGGTAGCGCATTTCGATGTCGGCAAAAAACAGACCAACCAGCAGCACCCCCACCCCCACGGCGAAACCGCGCACCAGCGCCGCGATCAGGTAGGCGAGGAAAAACTCCAGATAGGACAGTGGCGGCAGCAGGACAAAAACGATGTTGCCGGTGATCTTGGACTGGATCAGCGATGAAGAACTGTTGGCGAAAGCGTTCTGCAGGATTGACATCATGATCAGGCCGGGCATCAGAAACGCGGTGTAGCGCACGCCGGGATAGACCTGCACGTGCTCGGACAACACATGCGAAAAAACCAGCAGATACAGCAAGGCGGTGAGCACCGGCGCCCCCACGGTCTGCACCAGCACCTTCCAGAAGCGCAGGATTTCCTTGTACAACAGGGTGCGAAAGCCGCCGCTCATTTCGTGTCACCTCGGCCGTCATTCCCGCGAACGCGGGAATCCAGTTCGTTCATCAAACTGCAATCAGACCTACGACCTGGATTCTCGCCTGCGCGGGAATGACGGCGGTGGTTCACGACGCTCCCCCATGCATGATCTTCAGAAACACCTCTTCCAGATCGGCCTGCGCCAGGCTCATGCCACGGATAGCGATGCCTGCCGCGCGCAGGTTGGCGAGGATGGCTTCAAGATCGCCATAGTCAGGCAGGTCAAGCACGAAGTGTTGCCCTTCCCGGCCCTTCAGGCGAGATTGCAGGAAAGCCGGCAGTTCGGGGGGATCGAGTTCCAGCAGCAAATGCCGCTCGGCCCCCGCGCGCAACAGGTTCTCGGTGCGATCCAGCGCGACAATGCGGCCTTCCTTGAGCATGGCCACCCGCTGGCACAGGGCCTCGGCTTCTTCCAGGTAGTGCGTGGTGAGGACGATGGTATGGCCCTCGCGATTGAAACGGCGGATGAAAGCCCACAGCGATTGCCGCAGCTCCACATCGACACCGGCGGTAGGCTCATCGAGAACGATCACCGGCGGCTTGTGCACCAGCGCCTGCGCCACCAGCACCCGCCGTTTCATGCCACCGGAGAGGCGGCGGGTATAGGTATCCGCCTTGTCGGCGAGCCCCAGGTTATCCAGCAACTCGTCGATCCAGGCATCGTTGCGGCGTAGCCCGAAATAGCCGGACTGAAGGCGCAATGTTTCGCGCACGGTGAAAAAGGGGTCGTACACCAGTTCCTGCGGCACCACGCCAAGCGCGCGACGCGCCTCACGGTACTGGCGGGTCACGTCGAAACCCATGATTTCCACCACCCCTTTGGTTGCGCGGGTAAGCCCGGCGAGGATGCTGATGAGGGTGGTCTTGCCGGCGCCGTTGGGGCCCAGCAGGGCGAAGAACTCGCCTTGCTCGATGTCGAGGTCGATGCCGCGCAGGGCATGCACATGCGGAAAGTGCTTTTCCACGCCGCGCAGGCGGACAGCGGTTGTCATGAAAACAGGGGAGTTAAATCTGCTCCGCGACGCCGTACAACTTGGCGAGGCTGGCAAGGCTTTCCGGAATATTGCGGAATTCGATGGCGCTTCCCGACGCTTCGGCACGGCGGCGCAAGGACAACAGCAGACTGAGGGCGGAAGAGTCGAGATGGCCAAGCCTGGCCAGATCGAAAGTCGCCGTCCCCTGTTTCAGAGCCGCTTCTCCCTGGGCCAGCCACTGGCTGGCGTTGGCCAGGGTCAGATCGCCATCGAACAGCGCGACGCCGGCTTCCACATGGATCATGCCAACCTCATGGCTTCTTGTTACGACGTTCGAGGGCGGCGATCAGACCGTCGATGCCCCCCTTGCGCACTTCGGAATTGAACGAGTTACGGTAGACCGTCACCAGGCTGACGTTATCGACGATCACATCGAACACTTTCCAGCCATTGTCGCTGGCCTTTTCCAGGCGGTAATCAATGGGAATGGGCGGCGCGCCGGGCTTGCTCACTTCGGTACTGACGGTGACGTCGCTATCCCCGGGAGAGGCGCGGAACGGCTTGAACTCGATCTTGTAGTCCGCCACGCTGGTCAAGGACGACGCGTAGGTGCGGACCAACATGGCGCGAAACTGGTTGGTCAGGCTTTCCTGCTGTTCCGGCGTTGCCTTGGGCCAATGCTTGGCGACGGCCAACTGGGCCATGTGCCTGAAATCAAACAGGGGCAGGATTTTCTGCTCCACCAAAATATTGACCTTGGCGGCGTTGCCGTTAGCGATCTCTTTGTCATGGCGAACGATGCGCAAGACGTCATTGGTGACATTCCGGGCCAGGACGTCTGGGCTCAGCTCGGCCGCTTGCGCCGAAGCCGAGAGCGCGCCCGCGGCCAGCATGAAAATGAAGTGTTTCAACAAGCGATACATGATCTTTCCTGATAGATGCAATTGGGTTTCACTGTGCGGGGGCAAGCCCGGCATGGTCAAGCGTATGTTGTTACTGGAAGGTTTGCGGCCGCCTGCTCGGATGAAATAGCCACAAACTCGGCGGATTTGCGCCTCACCGCGGCGCCGCGGGTTTCGCCTCACCTTCAGATTTGTTGTAGAGGAACTGGCCGATCAGATTCTCCAGCACCACGGCGCCCTGGGTAATTTTCAGGGTATTGCCATCGCTCAGCATCTTCTCTTCTCCACCCGCTTCCAGGGCGATGTACTGCTCGCCCAGCAGGCCGGAAGTCATGATGGAAGCGCTGGTGTCTTTGGGGAATTTGTAGCGAGTATCCAGTTTCAGCGAAACCGTGGCTTCATAGGTCTTGGAATCGAAACCGATGTTGGAGACGCGGCCGACCACCACGCCGGCACTCTTGATCGGCGCCCGTACCTTGAGTCCACCGATGTTCTCGAACGAGGCTTTCACCGTATAAGTCGAGGCGCTATCGAAACTGCCCATGTTGCCCACCTTGAGGGCAAGAAACAGGATGGCGGCGATGCCGGCCACCACGAAGATGCCGACCCAGAGGTCGAGGGTTGCGCGCTGCATGGATCAGACTCCACGGAACATGAATGCGGTCAGGATGAAATCCAGGCCCAGGATGGCCAGGGAAGAAGTCACCACGGTACGGGTGGTGGCGCGGGAGACGCCCTCCGCCGTCGGCGGCGCGTCATAGCCCTCGAACAGGGCAATGGCGGTCACCGCGACGCCAAACACCAGGCTCTTGATGACGCCATTGAGAATATCTTCGCGGAAATCGACGGCGGCCTGCATCTGCGACCAGAACGAACCTTCGTCGACACCGATCAGCACCACACCAACCAGATAGCCACCCAGGATGCCCATCGCCGAGAACAGGGCGGCCAGGATCGGCATGGAAATCACCGCGCCCCAGAAACGTGGCGCCACCACGCGAGCGATCGGGTCCACCGCCATCATCTCCATCGCCGCCAGTTGCTCGGTCGCCTTCATCAGGCCGATCTCGGCGGTAATTGACGAACCGGCGCGGCTGGCGAACAGCAATGCGGCAAGCACCGGCCCCAGTTCGCGCACCAGGGAGAGTGCGACCAGGGTACCCAGGGCTTCCTCGGAGCCGTAGGTCTGCAATGTTTCATAGCCTTGCAGGCCCAGCACCATGCCGACGAACAGGCCGGACACCAGGATGATGATCAGAGAAAGAACACCCGCGCTGAAGATCTCACGAATGATCAGATGAAAACGGCGGAAACTCTGCCCGGATTGCAGCAGCGTCCTCAGGAAGAAACGCGTCGCCACCCCCATACGCCAGATGCCGTCGATCACGCGGGCGCCGATGCCACGCAGGCTGTCGAGCAGACTATTCATGTGGCGAGTTCCAGTTCATCAGCATAAGGGGGCGCCGGGTAGTGGAAGGGAACCGGCCCATTTTCCTCGCCATGCACGAACTGGTGCACGAAGGGTTCGGTCGAGGCACGCAGTTCATCGGGTGTCCCTTGCGCCGCGATCACGCCCGCGGAAACGAAATAGACGTAATCCACCATGCGCAGGGACTCCTGGATGTCATGGGTCACGACGATGGAAGTCACTCCCAGGGTATCGGTGAGGCGGCGGATCAGGTTGCCGCTGACCCCCAGGGAAATCGGGTCGAGTCCGGCGAACGGCTCGTCATAAAGGATCAGGCGCGGCTCCAGGGCAATTGCGCGCGCCAGTGCCACCCGGCGCGCCATGCCGCCGGAAAGCTCCGATGGCATCAAGTCGGCCGCTCCGCGCAGACCTACCGCATTCAGCTTCATCAACACCAGATCGCGGATCATTTCTTCCGGCAGATCGGTATGTTCACGCAACGGGAACGCCACGTTGTCGAATACCGACAAGTCGGTGAACAGGGCACCGAACTGGAACAGCATGCCCATGCGCCGACGCAGTTGATACAACCCCTCCTGATCCAGAGTCGCCATGTCGACCCCATCCACCTCAAGCACGCCACGAGTAGCCTTGAGCGCGCCGCCAATCAGGCGCAGCAGAGTGGTCTTGCCCCCCCCGGAAATGCCCATGATGGCGATGACCTGGCCACGCCTGGCGGTGAGGTTGATGCCTTTGAGCACCAGCCTTTCGCGGTAGGCGAAGGATAGATCGCGAATCTCGATGAGATTGTCTGACACAAGGAAAACGCTTTTCTTTCTTATTGGCAACGAATCAGGAACAAACGCGCGGCATTCTATGGCCTGGAGCCCAGGGCTCAAAGCCCCATCAACTCCAGCAAGGTGCGTACCCGCTCGATCTGCCCCAGGTCGCCGTCGCGGCTGAGCAGGTAAAGTGGCGCCCCGCTTGCGGGCTGTGCGAGCCGCTCGGCGAGGGTTTTGAGTGAGGTATCCCGGTCGAACCAGAATAGCCGCGAATCCTCCCGACCAACCCCCAGCGCCCGCCCCGCCAACACCTCGGGCAACGCTTCCGAGTGGGCACCTTCCAGAAGAAACACAAACTGTTCATGGGTATCCGCGGCCCATGCCTCATAGGCTGCCGCGCCGGCCTGCCGCCAAGACGATGCGGCCAGAAAAACGCAATCAAATTGGGTGTTGTAAAAAGTCAGACGCCATTCTTGCGGCATGTCCGAGGGATAGAAGGCGTCGGCCCATTCCGGCCTATCCCAGCCGGCGGCCCCGAGGGCGGCGGATTGCTTCATCATGGAACCGATTATAGGGATCCGTCAGATGTGTCGAAAATACAACAATCGAGCGCCACTGATAAGGCAGAGTCATGAGCGCATGGAGTACATCAGCATATGTTGATACTCTCCTGCTACCCGATCGTTCCATGCCTATCCGGTTAGCACAGAAGGACACTGCCCATAGTGGCGACATGCGTAGCAAAGCCCCTAGCTGTAGCGTTTTGTCTGCGACAACCGGATAGGCACAGATCGTTCTACCCAAGCCGATTGTCCAAGTTGTCCCATTACCTCTAGGAGATTGCCATGAAACTGAAATCCCTCGCCGCCGCCCTGCTGGTCTGCGCCGCCCCCGCCGCCTTCGCTGACGCCCCCGCCAAGCCGATTCCCCAGACTCCGGAAGCCTGGCTGGCCCGTATGACCGACATGACCCAGAACATGTCCGCCTACAAAGATCCGAAGGTATTCGTGCCCTGGTTGAACGCGGTCACCGAACCCGGCTTCTACACCACCATGGGCAACAACATGATGGACCCGGGCAACTGGCTGAACTTCATGAATTCCATGACCCAGCCTGGCGCCTACAGCAACATGGCCCAGTTCGCCGACCCCAACGTCTACATGAAGTGGCTGGCCGCCAGTATGGACCCCAACTTCTACACCGCCGTGCTCACCCAACTGTCTGATCCGGGCAAGATGATGCGCTGGGCCATGTCGCCGCTGGACCCCAAGGTCATGTCCATGCTGATGAATTCCATCAACCCGAACCTGTACATGAAGTGGATGATGTCGCCTCTGGACCCCCGCTCCATGCAACTCATGACGGCTCCGATCAACCCCAACCTGTATATGGGCTGGGCGGGCGCTTCCATGAACCCGGCTTCTTACGGTGACATGTGGAAAGGCTTCATGACCCCCGGCGCCACGGGCGCTCTGCCGACACTGCCGACCCTGCCGGCTCTGCCGACCTTCCCCACCTACGCCGCTCCGGCCGCCGGCGCCGCCCCCGCCTTCAACTTCTTCGATCCGAACGCCTGGACCCAGATGCTGCAGGTTCCCGCCGCCGGCCAGCCCTACGCCTTCCCGTTCCCGGTCCCGGCCGCTCCCGCCGCCGCTCCGGCCGCTCCCGCCAAGTAACACGGGATCGCATCAGGAAAAACGGCTGCTTCGGCAGCCGTTTTTCTTTTGCTTCCAGCAACCCGAGCCAGTCCCTGATCAGTGACACGGAAGCGCCGACTTGGCGTCTGGATGGCATATATTGGGATGGCCTCTTTCCTGGAGTACCCATCATGAAAATGCCGATCAAGCTGTTGCTGCTGGCCACGTTGATCTATTCCGGAGCCTTGCTGGCCGATACCGATGGCGCCGCGGCGAGCACCCAGTCACCGGCGCCCGCTGCATTGTCCCTGCCACAAGCCTGCCCCGCGCCGGTCGGCCAACGCCTCGCCACCGCCCAGGTCAGCCAGGCCGATTGCTGCAAGGGGCACAAAGGTATTTGCGGCTGCCGCGCGGGCAAGATCGTCTGCTGTGACAACACGATCAGTCCGACCTGCACCTGCCATTCCGACTGGGATATTGCCAACTGAGGGCCAACTGAGGGCCAACTGAGGACTAGATGAGCGCCGGCCGTCGCGGCGAGCCTTGTCCGGGCCTTTCTCGCCGCGTTACTTGCTCAGCGCGATCCAGACGCCGTCCCAGTCCGGACTCAGTGGCGACTGGCGAAATGTCCGTATCCGGTCGAGAAACACAGCGCTCGGCCGATCTTCCGGAAAGAGTTTCAGACAGGCGTTGAAGGCGGTCTCGGCCGCGTCCCAATCCTGTTTGCGGTAGTGCGCCAGGCCGGTTTCGAACAGCGTAATCAGTTCGGCGGCCGTCGAATCAACGTGATAACCCAATAGTTCGTACACCCGGATCGGCTCGATCTTGCCGATGACGCGCAGCGTGTCGATTTCCCGGAAGGCCAGACTTTCCCCGGCCAGATGGCGGGTTTCCGCGCTGACCAGGATGCGCGTACCGTAAAACTTGTTGGCCTGTTCCAGGCGCGAGGCCAGGTTCACGGTATCGCCGATCACCGTGTAGCCGCGCGCCGTTTCCGAACCGATGTTGCCCACCGTGACCTCGCCGCTGGCGATGCCCATGCGGATGTCCACCTTGGGCAGGCCGAAACGCACGCCGAGCAGATTCGGCAGATCGGCGCGGAATGCCTCAAACTGGGCCATCTGATCGAGCGCGGCGGCGCAGCACAGTTCGGCGTGGCCGGTTTCCTCGGTGAAGGGCGCGCCCCAGAACGCCATCACGGAATCGCCGATGAATTTGTCGATGATGCCTTGGCGCGAGCGGATGACCTCGGCCATCAGGGAAAAATAGCGGTTGAGGAAGCGCACCGACGCGTCCGGCGTCAGGCATTCGCACATGCGAGCGAAATCGGCCAGGTCGGAGAAGAAGACCGACATCACCCGACGCTGGCCACCTTCCGCCGGCAAGCGGTTTTCCAGCAGGCCGCGGACGATGCGCGGATCGACGTATTGGCCGAAGGTCTCCCTGATGTGCTCTTTCTCGCGCAGCCCCACCACCATGTGGTTGAAGGAATCCGCCAGCACGGCGATCTCGTCGCGGGTATGCACCAGGATTTCCACGCCCAGGTCGCCCTTCTCCACCGCCTGGGTGCCGCCGAGCAAACGCTTGATCGGTTCGACCAGGGAGCGTGTCACCAGAAAGGCAAAGATCAGGCCGAGTACGGTGGCAATGCCGGTGACTATCCAGTTCAGCCGGGTGGCGCGCGCTTCCTCCGCCTTGGCTTGCTGGGCGGTGTCTTGCGTGAGTTTGTTGAGCAGGTCGATGACCTTCTGGATTTCCACGTCCAGGTTGTCCTTCTCGTGCGATAAGGCTTCCCTGACGACTTTCTCCGAGCGGCGGTTACCCTCCTCCGCCTCGATCTGGTACATGCGGAAGGCGGCGTGGAAACGCTGACGCGCGGTCTGGATCGCCGGCAACTGCCGGCCCAGCACGGCCAGGGTGACGCGATCCAGTTCGATATCCCTGGCCGCATCCGCCTCTGCCAGCAGTCTTAGGGACGAATCGACGATCTGGTCGGCATTGACGCCGCGATTGTCGAAATTGCCCGATTCCTTCGCGAGAAACTCGGCATCCGGCTTGGCCGACTGCATGCCGGCCACGACCCGCTCCATGTGCACGATCTGCTGGCGCACCAGGATTTCGACGCTGGCCACCTGCTCCTGCAAGGGCAGGTAGTAATCGGCAAGCGCCTGAACCTGGTTGTTCAACAGGCGGAAATTGAAAACCGATAGCCAGGTGACGATCACCATCAACGCCAACAGGGCCGTGGTGATGCTGAAGATTTTCAGGCTGATGGGGCGGCGCATATCGGCCTCCGTGGACGCGTTGCATTAATCCTAGGCCAAGAGGTGGTCTGCGAGATGCAAAGACAGGAAAAAACGGCATTTCGGGGATAATTGCACGCCATGATCCGCCTGCAGAAACTCACCCTCATCCGTGGCACCAAACCTTTACTGGAAAGTGCTGATCTCACCCTCAATCCCGGCGAAAAAGTTGGCCTCATCGGCGCCAATGGTTCCGGAAAATCCAGCCTGTTCGCGCTACTGCGCGGCGACTTGCATCCCGATGCCGGCGAGGTCGATTTCCCGGCCGCCTGGCGCATTGCCCATGTCGCCCAGGAAACCCCGGCGCTCGACCGCCCGGCACTGGATTACGCCATCGACGGTGACACCACACTGCGCCGCCTGGAAAGCCAACTCGCCGACGCCGAAGCCGCCCACGACGGCCACGAGGTTGGCAACCTCATCGGCGAACTCCATACCGCCCTGGCCGATGCCGACGCCTACACCGTGCGCGCACGCGCCGAGACGCTGCTCACCGGCCTGGGTTTCAGCCACGCCCAGATGCGGCAAGCGGTCGCCAGCTTCTCCGGCGGCTGGCGCATGCGTCTTAACCTGGCACAGGCGCTGATCTGCCCGTCCGACCTCTTGTTGCTCGACGAGCCCACCAACCACCTCGACCTCGACGCCATCCTCTGGCTGGAAGACTGGCTGAAACGCTACCCCGGCACGCTGATCATCATTTCCCACGACCGCGATTTTCTCGATGGCGTGACCAACGTCATCGCCCACCTCTGGGACAAGAAGCTCAAGCGCTACGGCGGCAACTACTCCGCCTTCGAGAAACAGCGTGCCATCGACCTCGCGCTCGGCCAGGCTACATTCGAAAAACAATCGCGGGAACGCGCCCACCTGCAATCCTTCATCGACCGCTTCAAAGCCAAGGCCAGCAAAGCCAAACAAGCACAATCGCGGATGAAGATGCTGGCCAAGATGGAAGAACTTGCCCCCCTCCACGCCACCGCCGGCTTCAGTTTTGAATTCCGCGAACCGGAGCGGGCGCCAAACCCGCTGCTGGTGCTGGAAGAGGGGGTAGCGGGTTACCGGACGGAGGGGGCAGCGGACAAAGTGATCCTCGCGGGCCTTAACCTCACCCTCCAGGCCGGGAGCCGCATCGGCCTCCTGGGTGTGAACGGCGCCGGCAAGTCCACCCTGATCAAGACCCTGGTCGGCGAACTACCGCCACTCTCGGGCAAAGTCAGCCAGGGCAAGGGCCTTTCGATCGGCTACTTCGCCCAGCACCAGGTGGAAATGCTGCGCCACGACCAGACCCCGCTCTGGCACCTGGCCAAACTCGCGCCGACGGTGCGGGAACAGGAACTGCGCAACTTCCTCGGCGGCTTCAACTTCGCCGGCGAGATGGCCACCACCCCGATCGCCCCTTTCTCCGGCGGCGAAAAGGCGCGCCTGGCCCTGGCCCTGATCGTCTGGCAACGCCCCAACCTGCTGTTGCTCGACGAACCCACCAACCACCTCGACCTGGAAACCCGCGAGGCGCTGACCGTGGCGCTGGCCCAGTTCGAAGGCACGCTGGTGCTGGTCTCACACGACCGCCACCTGCTACGCGCCACCACTGAAGAATTTCTGATCGTCGCCGAAGGTGGCCTGAAATCCTTTGACGGCGATCTCGACGATTACCGTGACTGGTTGTTCAAAACCAAACTGGGCAAACCGGCCGCGCGAGAATCCACCGCCGCCTCAGCGCCGGTCGACCGCAAGGAACAGAAGCGCCAGGAAGCCGAAGCCCGGCAGCGTCTGTCCGCGCAAAGAAAACCCATTGAAACCCGTATCAAGCGCCTGGAAGAACAGATGGCGCGGCACAACACGCGCCGCGCGGAACTGGAAACCCTGCTCACCGACCCCGCGCTCTACACCGAGACACAGAAAGACGCGCTCAAAGCCCACCTGTTCGAGCAAGCCAGCCTGGCCAAGGGACTCGAACAACTTGAAGCCGAATGGCTGGAGCGGCAGGAAACGCTGGAAAGCATCGGTGGCTGAGCGCGGCCTGAGGCGCGCCCGAGCGGCGCATGGCTGCATGGCTGGCAGGGTTGTTGCCGGGCCAGGCGGGGGGCGATAATCGCGCCCGCCGCACGCCCCCGCCCAAATGGAAAACTACCTGCTCATCCTCATCGCCACGGTGTTCGTGAACAACATCGTGATGTCCAAGATATTGGGCCTGTGCCCATTCATGGGCGTATCGCGCAAGCTGGAAACGGCAATCGGCATGGGCGCGGCCACCACCTTCGTGCTGACCCTGGCCTCTGGTGTCAGTAATCTGATCGATACCTATTTACTTGGCGCGGATCTCGGCTATCTGCGCACCCTGTCGTTCATCGTGGTCATTGCCGGCATCGTCGGTTTCACCGAGATGTTCATCAAGAAAACCTCGCCGGTGCTGTTCCGCGTGCTGGGCATCTATCTGCCCTTGATCACCACCAACTGCGCGGTACTCGGCATTCCGCTGCTCAACGTGATGGAGCAGCACAACTTCATGGAATCGCTGTTCTTCGGCATGGGTGGCGCGCTCGGGTTCACCCTGGTGCTGATCTTGTTCGCCGCCATGCGCGAACGCCTGGAAGCGGCGGAAGTGCCGAAACCGTTCAAGGGCGTCTCCATCGCCATGGTCACCGCCGGCCTGATGAGCCTGGCGTTCATGGGGTTCGCGGGGTTGATCAAGTAATGCTGTCGGCGATCCTGGTGATGGCCGGCATCGGCCTGGTGCTGGGCGCCGTGCTCGGCTGGGCGTCGATCAAATACCGCGTCGAAGACGACCCGCTAGTCGAGAAAATCGACGCCATCCTGCCGCAGACCCAGTGCGGCCAGTGCGGTTTCCCCGGCTGCAAGCCGTATGCCGAAGCCATCGCCCGTGGCGAGGCGGACATCAACAAGTGCCCGCCCGGCGGCGAGGACGGGGTGAAGCGCCTGGCGGAATTACTCGGCGTCGATCCGAAGCCGCTCGGCGAGGGTCTGGAGCCGAAGCCGAAATCGGTCGCGGTGATCGACGACAACACCTGCATCGGCTGCACCCTGTGCATCCAGGCCTGCCCGGTGGATGCCATCGTCGGCGCCGCCAAACAGTTGCACGTCATCGTCGCCGACCAATGCACCGGCTGCGAACTCTGCCTACCGCCGTGCCCGGTGGACTGCATCCACATGGAAGTGGTCAAGGAAGGCGTGGCTACCTGGAAATGGCGCTATCCGGTCCATGCGATCCGGAGGGTGGCATGAGCAGAAAGCTTCTCACCTTCAACGGCGGCGTCCATCCCGAAGGCCACAAGGATGTCTCCAACGCCACGCCGATTCGCCTCATGCCCTTGCTGCCGCGCTACCTGGTGGCGCTGCGGCAGCACATCGGCGGCCCGGCGCGGGCGCTGGTGCAAGCGGGCGACACGGTGCTACGCGGGCAGATGATCGGGGCGGCGGAAGGGTATGTCTCCACCGCCGTGCACGCCCCCACCTCCGGCCGCGTGCTGGCGGTGGCGCCGCATGAGGTACCGCATCCCTCCGGCCTGGCCGACCTGTGCGTGGTGATCGAGTCGGACGGGCTCGATCAAGCCATCGAATTCCAGCCGCTCGACTGGCAAGCACTCAATCCTTCCGCGCTACGCAACCGCATTCGCGACCTGGGCCTGGCCGGCCTCGGCGGCGCGGTATTCCCCAGTTTCATCAAGCTGAATCCGGAAGGCGCCGGCATCGACACCCTGATCCTCAACGGCGCCGAGTGCGAGCCCTGGATTACCTGCGACGACCGCCTGATGCGCGAGCGCGCGGCAGAAATCCTGCAAGGGGTGGCGGTGATGCGCCACATGCTGGGAGCCCGCGAGGTGCTGATCGGCATCGAGGACAACAAGCCGGAAGCCATCGCCGCCCTGCGCGCGGCGGTGGCAAACGAGGCCGAAGTGGTGGCCGTGCCGACCCTTTATCCCACCGGCGGCGGCAAGCAGCTCACCTATATTCTCACCGGCCGCGAGACGCCCACCGGCGGCCGCTCCACCGATGTCGGGGTGCAGGTGTTCAACGTCGGCACCGCCTATGCGCTGTATCGCGCCGTGGTTCTGGGCGAACCGATGCTTTCCCGGGTGGTGACGGTGACCGGCCACGTCGCCACGCCCGGCAATTACGAAGTGCGCCTGGGCACGCCGGTGACGGACCTGCTGGCGGCGGCGGGCGGCGCGCTGCCGGGCGCCACCGGCGAACTGGTCGGCGGCCCGATGATGGGCTTCGACCTGGAAGACCGCGCGTCGCCCATCACCAAGGCGGTGAACTGCCTCATCGTCAAGGATCGCGCCCACTTCCCGGCCAGTCCCCTGATCCTGCCCTGCATCCGCTGCGGCGCCTGCGCGCGCGCCTGCCCGGCCGATCTGCAACCGTTCGAGATGTACTGGTTCGCGCGCGCCAAGGATTTCGGCAAGTCGCAGAGTTACGACCTGTTCGATTGCATCGAATGCGGCTGCTGCACCTATGTCTGCCCCAGCCACATCCCGCTGGTGGATTTCTTCCGCTTCGCCAAGAGCGAAATCTGGGAACGCGAGCGCCACAAGCAGGACGCCGACCAGGCCCGCGCGCGCCACGAATTCAAGGCCTTCCGCCTGGAGCGGGAGAAGCGGGAAAAAGCGGGAAAACTCGCCGCCAAGGTCGCCGAGAACAAGGCCAGGGATGCCGCGGCGGCCTTGGGTGGCGCGGAAACCGCCAGCGACCCGGAAGCCGAACACAAAAAAGCCATCCTGCAAGCCGCACTGGAGCGCGCGAAGAAGGCCAAGGAAAGCGTTACCCCGCAGAACACCGAAAACCTGCCTCCGGCGGTGGAGAAGCAGATCGCCGAGATCGAGGCGCGCCGCGCCGGCGCCGAAATCACGCAACCCGAAACCGGCAACTCGCCATCATGAACGGCTCCCCCTACATCCTGAGCGAGAACAACTCCGTCACCTTGGTGATGCTGAAGGTGCTCGCCGCGCTGATTCCCGGCGTCATCGCCCAGGTCTGGTTTTTCGGCCCCGGCATCCTGGTCAGCCTATTGCTGTGCGGCGCCTTCGCCATCGGTTTCGAGGCGTTCATCCTGTTGATGCGTGGCATCCCCCTGAAGCCCTTCCTCAGCGATGGCTCGGTGCTGGTCACCGCCTGCCTGCTGGCCCTGGCTCTGCCCACGCTGGCGCCGTGGTGGCTATATCTGCTCGGCGTGTTCTTCGCGGTGGCGGTGGCCAAACACCTCTACGGCGGCCTCGGGCAGAACCCGTTCAACCCGGCGATGGTGGGTTATGCGGCCCTGATCATCAGTTTCCCGCTGGCCATGACGCAATGGGCCGCGCCCCTGGGGGTGGCCCAAGCCACGCCGAATCTGTGGGAAGCCTTCGATCTGGTGTTTGCTGGTGCCGGTTCGATCAGCCCGGATGCCTATACCTCGGCCACTGCGCTGGATACCTGGAAAACCCAGGTGCGCCTCGGCAAGGACGCGGCCGACATCCTCGGCCAGCCGATCTTCGGCTGGGCTGGCGGGCGCGGCCAGGAAATCGTCGCGTCGATGTATCTGGTCGGCGGCCTGCTACTCGTGTCCAACCGCCTCATCACCTGGCATATCCCGTTCGCGTTCCTGGCCGGTATCGCCGCCACCGCCGGCCTGCTGCATCTGCTCGACCCGGCGCTTCATGCCAGCCCGCTGTTCCACCTGTTCTCCGGCGGCGCCATGCTGGGCGCCTTCTTCATCGCCACCGACCCGGTCACCGCCGCCAGCACGCCGCGCGGCAAGTTGATCTACGCGGGCCTGGCCGGCTTTCTCACGGTCATCATCCGCACCTTCGGCGGCTATCCCGATGGCGTCGCCTTCGCCGTCTTGCTGATGAACGTGGCGGTCCCCTTCATCGACGCCTACACACAGCCGCGCGTGTTTGGCCACAAACACGGTGGCAAGCGGGGCAAGGCATGATCCCTTCGATCCGCGAAACGCTCTCCACGGCGCTGACTCTGCTGCTGTTTTGCGTGGTCGGCGCCGGCCTCCTGTCCGGGGCGTACACCCTCACCCACCCGGCCATCGAAATCACGGAACAAGCGGAAAAACTGGCGCTGATTTCGCAGACCCTGCCGCCCGGCAGCTTCGACAACGATCTGGTGGGCGACGCCCGCCCCCTGCCGGTCAACGCTTTACTCGGCCTGAAACGGCCGGGGCTGTCCTATGTCGCACAAAAAGAAGGCAAATCAACGGCGGTCGTGCTGGAAGCCGCCGCGCCCGACGGCTATGCCGGTGAAATCCGCCTGCTGGTGGGGATTCACGCCGATGGCCGCATCGCCGGCGTACGCGTGACAGCGCACCACGAAACCCCCGGCCTGGGCGATTACATCGAAATCGCCAAGAACAAGTGGATTACCCAGTTCGACGCTCGCAGCCTGGCCGACACCCCAGCCGATCAGTGGCAAGTCCGCAAAGACGGCGGCCGCTTCGACTCCATGGCCGGCGCCACCATCACCCCACGCGCCGTAGTCAAGGCCACACACAAGGCGCTTCAGTACTTCGCCGCGCACCAGGAAGCATTGCTGAACGTAGGATGTGGTTACCGAACGGTAGGGGCTTCATCAGAGGAACGAACCGCACCTTCCACAGGCGACCACAGTCGATGCGGTTCGCTACGCTCACCACATCCTACTTCTGGAGATCAATGATGTTCAGCCAGGAAACCCGCGACATCATCACCAACGGCCTATGGAAGCAGAACCCCGGCCTGGTCCAGATCCTCGGCATGTGCCCGCTGCTGGCGATCAGCAGCAACGTGGTCAACGCCCTCTCGCTGGGGCTGGCCACCACCCTGGTGATGGCGATCGCCAGCGGTTCGGTGGCGGTGATCCGCAACATCATCCCGCATGAAATCCGCATCCCGGTATTCGTGCTCATCATCGCCGCCCTGGTCACCGTGGTGGAACTGGCCATGCACGCCTGGGTCCATGCCCTCTACATCGTGCTAGGCGTATTCATCCCGCTCATCACCACCAACTGCATCGTCCTGGCGCGGGTCGAGGCGTTCGCCTCGAAACGTGCCACCGGCCACTCCGTGCTCGACGCCACCATGATGGGCCTCGGCCTCACCGGGGTCCTGGTTACCCTGGGCGCCCTGCGCGAAATCGTCGGCAAGGGCACCCTGCTCTCCGGCATCGACCTCGCGTTGGGGCCGATGGCGAAAGACTGGGTGATCCCGGTCATTCCCGACTACCACGGTCTCCTCATCGCCATCCTCCCGCCCGGCGCTTTCATCGGCCTGGGGCTACTCATCGCGTGGCGCAACTGGATGCAGGAGCGGCGGGCCCGCTAGCAATCTGTCGGACTTTGGAAATCAAGATTCCATCGTCAGCGCTCGCGCTCGCAACTGGCCGCAGCCGCCGTCGATGTCCTGGCCGGCCGAGTTGCGCAATCGAGTGAGGATGCCGCGTTGATGCAGCTTTCCCGCCAGTGCCCAAGCGTGTTCCCAGGTGGGGCGCTGGAAACCGAGGCCTTCGTTGGCGTTGTAGGGAATGAAATTCATCATCGCGTATTTGCCAGCCAGCAAGCGGACGATGGCGTCGAGTTCTTCGTCGCTGTCGTTGATGCCTTCGAGCAGGGTCCACTGGTACTGGATCGGGTAGCCGGTGGCGCGGGCGTAGCGCTCGCCGAGCGCCACCAGTTCCTCCGGGTCGATGCGCGGCGCTTTCGGCAAGAGTTTGGCGCGCAGGTCGGCGCGCGTGGTGTGCAAGGAGAGGGCCAGGGCCGGCTTCACCACGCCTTGCGGCAAGCGCTCGAACACGCGGCGGTCGCCGACGGTCGAGAACACCAGATTCTTGTGGCCGATGGCGCCCACCGTACCGAGCAGGTCGATGGCTTCGAGGACGTTGTCGAGGTTGTGGGCCGGCTCGCCCATGCCCATGAACACCACCCGTCTGACGGCTCGCCGGGTGCGGGCCAGCACCACCTGGGCAACGATCTCGGCGCTCCCAAGTTGGCGCAGCAGGCCAGCGCGGCCGGTCATGCAGAACACGCAGCCCACCGCGCAGCCGACCTGGGTGGAGATGCAGAGGCCGCCACGCGGCAGCAGCACGCTTTCCACCGTCTGGCCGTCGCCCAGTTCGACCAGGAGGCGCGCCGAACCGTCCTCGCCGGGATGTTCCGAACGCAGATGGGCGAGCCCGCGGAGTTCCTCGGCCAGCGCGGGGAGCGCCTCACGCAACCGCAGCGGCAGAAAATCCTCGGCGCGGCGGTGGCGGGTATCCACGGAGCGCACCCGTGCCCACGCCTGAAGCACGCGCTGTTCATGGCAAGGTTTGGCGCCGAGGCCGCGCAGGCGCTGGCGGAGGTTTTCGATTCGCATGGGGGCGGATGCTAGCAGCCGGCTGGGTTAAAAGACGCAGGTGAGACGCCTGCGAGCCGGCGAGACGCTTGGGTCAAGTTTCTCTTATCATCGCGCCCCATGAACGCCAGCCAACGCCGCGCCATCTTCGAACGTCTGCGCGCCGCCAATCCACACCCCACCACCGAACTCCATTACCGCACGCCATTCGAGCTGCTGGTGGCGGTGATGCTGTCGGCCCAGGCGACCGATGTGAGTGTGAACCGGGCGACCGCGACCTTGTTTCCGCTCGCGAACACCCCCGAGAAAATGTGCTCTCTGGGCGAGGACGGCCTGATCCAGCAGATCCGCCGCATCGGCCTGTTCAAGACCAAGGCGAAAAACCTGATCGCCACCTGCCATATCCTGCTCGACCAGCACGGCGGCGTGGTGCCGAACCACCGTGAAGCCCTGGAAGCCCTACCAGGGGTGGGCCGCAAGACCGCGAACGTGGTGCTCAACACCGCCTTTGGCGAGCCCACCATCGCGGTGGATACGCACATCTTCCGGGTCGCCAACCGCACCGGCCTGGCGCCGGGCAAGACCGTGCTGGAAGTCGAGCAGAAGCTGTTACGTTATGTCCCCGCCGAATTCCGCCACAACGCCCACCACTGGCTGATCCTGCACGGCCGCTATGTGTGCAAGGCGCGCAAGCCGGAGTGCGGCAACTGCCTGATTCGCGACTTGTGCGATTTCAAGGCGAAGACGGTATGAACCTCGCGCCGATCGCGCCGCTCACCCCATTTATTACCCAGGCGGAAGCCGCGCCAGGGAGCGCTTTGCGTGTTTTCAATCTAAGCCGGCAGAATGCCGGCGCTCCATGACATGTTCAATCCCACCCGTGATCAAGCCCGCCTGTTCTTCTTCGAAGCCTGGAAGAAATTCCGCGTGGGGACACCCCTGACCGATCTGGAAGCCATCACGGTGGAACACATCGGCCGGCATCCGGAATACCACGCCATCCTGGAAGCGCCGGCGCGCTACCAGGAGCGCGAATGGCGCCCGGAACTGGGCGAGACCAATCCCTTCCTGCATCTGTCCATGCATCTGGCGATCAGCGAGCAGCTTTCCATCGACCAGCCTGCCGGGTTGAAGGCGCGCTATGAAAAATTGCGCGCCATGCTGGGCGATGAACACGATGCCCAGCATCAGGTCATGGAGTGCCTGGCCGAGATGATCTGGACCGCGCAACGTTACAACCAGCCGCCGGATGGCGCCGCATACCTCATCTGTCTGGAGCAGAAATGTCCTGGCTGAAACGCGACCGCTTCGGAAAATTCCTTGCCTGCAATCTCTGGCTCTACAAAGTCTTTCCGTTCCTGAAATGGCAGGACCGGGTCACCCCTGGCAACCTCAGGCACGACGCCATCGCCGGCTTCACCGGCGCGCTGATCGTGCTGCCGCAGGCGGTAGCCTTCGCCACCATCGCTGGCCTGCCGCCGGAATATGGCATTTACGCGGCGATGGTCCCGACCCTCGTCGCCGCCCTGTTCGGCTCCTCGTGGCATCTGGTCTCCGGGCCCACCACGGCGATTTCCATTGTCGTGTTCGCCTCGGTCTCGCCCTACGCCGAGCCGGGTTCGCCGGCGTTCATCGGCATGGTGCTCACCCTCACCTTCCTCACCGGCCTGTTCCAGTTGGCCATGGGCCTGGCCAAACTGGGCGCCCTGGTCAACTTTATCTCGCATACCGTGGTGATCGGCTTCACCGCCGGCGCGGCGCTGCTGATCGCCGCCAGCCAGATGAAGAACTTCTTCGGCCTCGACATCCCGCGTGGCGCGCCGGCCTACAAGGTGGTGGAGGAATTGTTCCTGCAGATCGACAAGATCAATCCCTACATCCTGGCGGTGGCGGTGATCTCGCTGCTCGCCGGCCTGCTGTCGCGGCGCTTCATCCCGAAGGTGCCCTACATGATCGTGGCGATGGTGGTGGGCGGCCTCGCGGCCGCCGCGCTGAACGCCGAGTTTGGCGTCGCCACCACCAAAATCCGCACTGTCGGCGCCCTCGCGGCCAGCCTGCCGCCGCTCTCGTTGCCGGATTTCTCGCTGCACGCGCTGAAAAACACCTTCTTCTCGGCGCTGGCCGTCACCGTGCTGGCGCTCACCGAAGCGGTGTCGATCTCGCGGTCGATCGCCGCGAAGTCCGAACAACACATCAATGGCAACCAGGAATTCATCGGCCAGGGCCTATCCAACCTGGTCGGCAGTTTCTTCTCGGCCTATGCCTCGTCCGGTTCCTTCAACCGCAGCGGCGTCAACTACGAGGCGGGCGCCCGCACGCCGCTGGCGGCGGTGTTCTCCTCGGTTTTCCTGTTCGCCGTGTTGCTGCTGGTCGCCCCCTTGGCGGCGCATCTACCCATTCCGGCGATGGCTGCGGTGCTGTTCCTGGTCGCCTGGAGCCTGGTCGATTTCCACCACATCCACGCCATCCTCAAGGTGCACCGCGAGGAAACTGTGGTGCTCGGCGTCACCTTCATCGGCACGGTGATCGACCTGGAAAAAGGCATCTTCTTCGGCATCGTCACCGCCCTGATCTTCTACCTCTCGCGCACCTCGCGCCCGGCCATCCGCTCCATCGTCCCGGACCCAGCCGACCGGGAAAACCCGCGGCGCAAGTTCATCATCGAGACCGGCGCCGAACCGGATTGCCCGCAACTCAAGATGCTGCGCATCGAAGGCGGCATCTATTTCGGCGCGGTCGACCACATCCAGCATGCGCTGGTTGCGGTGGGCGAGAACACGCCCACCCGCCGGCACATCCTGTTGTTCTCCAAGGGCATCAACGTCATCGATCTGGCCGGCGCCGAAATGCTCAGCCGTGAAGCCCTGCGCAGGCGGCGCCTGGGCGGCGGACTCTACCTGTGCGGAATGCGCGAGGGCTTCTGCCGGATTCTTCGCCTGGGCGGATATCAGGAAGACATCGGCCGCGACCACATTTTCGAGCACAAACCCGACGCCATCGCCGGTATCTACCCGAGGCTCGATCCGGAAATCTGCCGCACCTGCCAATCGCGCATCTTCCGCGAGTGCCAGGACCAGTTGCCGAACGGCGAAGCGCGCCAGGATTAGGCGCCCCCCCATGAGCGACGATCTTTTCAACTCCCTTGCCACCCCGGCCGCCAACGCCGAGGCGCCGCTGGCGGAGACGATGCGCCCGCAAAGCCTGGATCAAGTGATCGGCCAGGCGCATCTGCTCGGGCCGGGCATGCCGCTCAAATTGGCGTTCGACGCGCGGCGGCTGCATTCGATGATCCTGTGGGGGCCGCCGGGGGTGGGCAAGACCACCCTGGCAAGGCTGGCCGCACGCCATTTCGACGCCGATTTCATCCAGATTTCCGCCGTCCTGGCCGGAGTGAAGGAGATCCGCGAGGCGGTGGAGCGGGCACGCATGAACCAGGCTCATGGCCGCCAGACCATCCTGTTCGTGGACGAGGTGCATCGCTTCAACAAGGCGCAGCAGGACGCCTTTCTGCCCCATGTTGAATCCGGCCTGGTCACCTTCATCGGCGCAACCACCGAGAACCCCTCGTTCGAAGTGGTCGGCGCCCTGCTCTCACGCGCCCAGGTCTATGTGCTATCCGCGCTGGATGAGAACGAACTCGCCGCCCTGCTCGCGCGCGTCGTGGAACCGGGCCATCTGAGCCTGAACCTGAGCGGCGACGCGGAAAAGCTGCTGGTGGCCTATGCCGATGGCGACGGCCGCCGCCTGATCAATCTGGCCGAACAACTGGCGGTGGCGGCGCGCATCGCCGGGGTCGAGCAAGTGGATGCGGTCTTCGCCGCCCAAGCGCTGTCGCCCTCGCTGCGCCGCTTCGACAAGGGTGGTGAAGCCTTTTATGACCAGATTTCCGCCCTGCACAAGAGCGTGCGCGGCTCCGACCCCGATGCCTCGCTGTACTGGTTCGCGCGCATGCTCGACGGTGGCGCCGACCCGCGTTATCTGGCGCGCCGCATCGTGCGCATGGCCTGGGAAGACATCGGCCTGGCCGACCCGCGCGCCGCCCGCCTGGCGCTGGACGCCGCCGAAACCTACGAACGCCTGGGCAGCCCGGAAGGCGAACTGGCGCTGGCACAGGCGCTGATCTACCTGGCCTGCGCGCCCAAATCCAATGCCGGTTATCTGGCCTGGGGCGCGGCACACGGCTTCGTCAAGGAAGATGGCTCACGCGCGGTGCCGGTGCATCTGCGCAACGCCCCCACCAAACTGATGAAGGCATTGGGCTACGGCCGCGCTTACCGCTACGCCCACGATGAACCCGAAGCCTACGCCGCCGGCGAGCATTACTTCCCGGACGAACTGGCCGCGCCGCCGCGCTTCTACGCCCCCACCCCGCGCGGCCTGGAAGGCAAGATGGGTGAGCGCCTGGCTTACCTGCGCGAACTGGACCGGAAGGCGAGGAAGTAGGTCGGGTTAACGTGCAACAAGCTGGCCCCTACCCCGGTTTGCCATCCAGCCTTGGGCGCCAATACAGCGGCGCGTATTTCCCGGCCCACAGGCCGAAGGCGAGCAACCACATCGCGCCGGCCAGCGTAATCAAACCTTGCGGCAACCCTGGCAGCAGATCGGGCAACATGCGCAGCACCGCCACCCCCTGCACCAGCCAGAACAGCCCCCAGGTGAGGCCATCGGCTTCCAGCCTGCGGCCGGAATGGCCGAGGCTGACGCGGGAGGCCATGCCGATCAACATGCTGGAGAAGAAGCCGATGCCCAGGGCATGCAGTGGCGCATGGCCGGCACTCCAGGCCAGCCCGGTGAAACGCGCCAGACTATCGCCGGCATAGAGCGCGAACGCCAGCCCGGCCCAGAGAAACGCCAGGTGCAACATGGCCAGCAGGCGAACCTGCCGCGCCCCGCGCGCCACCCCCCAACGAATCGCGAACCAGAACACGGCCATCGCCATCGGCAGATCCACCAGCCAGAGCCATTCACGCCGCTCCATCACCTCCAGCACGGCATGCGCGAGACCGCCCGCCAACAGCCCCCAAAGCGGGCCATAGGGCCGGATCATCACGTAGTTGGGCACGATGCGGCTGGTGAACCAGGGAATCATGCGATGGCACACGGCCAGGAAGGTGGGCACCAGAAACCCCCACAGGCCGATGGCTTCGGCGCCCTGCAAAGCAGCGGGGTAAGCCGCCCCGGCCCAGGCCAGGAACAACGCGTCTCCCACCCCACCCAGCGCCACCGCCGCCGTGACGATGCCGGCATGGTGTTTGTCTTGCGACGGCGCTCCGATGAGGCTGCGCAACAGCGCCCATACCGCCACGCTCCAGCCAGCCAGATGCAGTGCCAGCCCGGCCGCGATCAGGCCGGCATAAACCAGGGGCAGGCCCAGCGCCATGAGCAACCCACTCGCCAGGTAGGCGCGCCGGGGAATGGCCGGCCCGTTCAGCCAGTTGGGCACCGCCGTGAACAGGAAGCCGAAGATAAAAAACGGGAAGCAGCCATACACCATCAACCAGAGGTGCAGCGCCGGCCCCGGCAGGCTGCTCAATCCGGCGCCGCCCGCGCGCCGGTTTTCCAGGTCGAAGAGCCACCAGAGCATGGCCAGCACGGTTTGCAGGGCGCCAGGAAGGAACATGACGCGATGCGGGGCGGCGCTGTAGATCGACCAGAGACGGGACATGGGGTTACGGCGGGGAAAAGGAAGCGGGAGTGTCGGCGCGAACAAGGACGGCGGCCTTGATGGACGTCAACCAGCGGCGATGCCGGCGCGCCCTCAGTCCCACCAGTAACGCGGCCGCGCCTGCCGGGCCAGTTCCACTCCGATCCCCTGGCGCTCCAGCTTGAGCGTCACCGCGCCATCCCGATCGGTGCGCCAGAGCTGAACGCCCAGCGCCCGGTAGCGCGCCAACACTTGCGGATGCGGATGCCCGTAACGGTTGCGGTGGCCAACCGGGATGACAATGATTTTCGCCGCCACCGATTGCAGAAAATCGGGGGTGGAGGAAGTTCGACTGCCGTGGTGCGGCGCGATCAGCACATCGGCCGCCACCGGTTGCCGGCGTTCCCGCAGGTTCATTTCCGACAACCGCTCGATGTCCGCCGTCAGTAATGCGCTGCCGCCCACCGCGTCCACCCGCAGCACACAGCCGCGCTCGTTATCGGAATAGCCGGGCTGCGCGTAGTGATGCGCGGGCGGATGGAGCACATGGAAAACCACGCCGTCCCAGATCCAGGTTTGCCCGGCGACACAGGGCCGCGCATCGGGCCGCGCCGCCAGGATACCCTGGCCGACCGCGCCCAAGCTGGCGCGTGGCACACCGGCCAGCGAGGTGAGAAACCAGCCGGGCTTGAGGTTAGCCAGCAGATAGGCGACGCCACCACTATGGTCGAGGTCGTCATGGGTCAGGATCAGGCCATCGAGGCGATTGATCCCCAGATGCCACAACGTCGGCGCAACGATGCGGCTGCCGGCATCCTCGCCGGTGAGGTAGCGCGGGCCGGCATCGACCAGCAGGCTGTGCCGCGCCGTGCGCAGCAGCAGCGCCTCGCCCTGGCCGACATCCAGCACCGTCAACCAGGCCGCGCCCGGCGCCGGGGCGGGAAGCCGGGGGAAGAACAGCGGCAGAAACAGGAACAAACCCATCCAGCGTGTCGGCACGCCGCGCGGCAACAGCAGCACGGCCGCGCCCAGCAGGGCCAGGAGCAAGGCTGGCAGGCTGGGCGTGGCGGCGTGGAACACCGGCTGCGGCAGGCGCGCCAGCCACTCCAGCCCGACCATGGCCACGCTGACGACCGCATGCGCCAGCACCGCGAGTGGCCCCCACGGCAGCACCGCCGCAGCCAGGCAGAGCGGCACCGCAATCAGGCTGATCAAGGGAATAGCCAACGCATTGGCCAGCGGCGAAACCAGCGACACTTCATGGAACAAAGCCAGCAGAATCGGGGTGAGCACCAGGGTCACCGCCCATTGCGCCGTCCCCCACATGCGCCAGGCAGGCAGGGGGCGCAAGCGGCCGCTGCCGGCCCAGAGCAGCGCCGCCACCGCGCCGAAGGACAACCAGAAGCCGGGCGCGAACGCCGCCCAGGGATCGAGCAACACCACCACGGCCAGGGCCGCCGCCAGTAGGCGCGAGGGGCTACCGTTGCGGTCCAGCAGCGCCACCCCGGCGGCGCCGGCCAGCATGTACAGGGTGCGCTGCGCGGGAATGCCGAAACCGGCCAGCGCGGTGTAAATGGCGGCGGCCAGAAAGCCGAGCAACGCGCCCGCCTTACGCGCCGGCAAGCGCAGGGCCAGGCCCGGAACACGCCGCCATAGGGCCCGCGCCAGCGCGTAGATCAAGGCGGAAAAGAGGGTGATGTGGAGGCCGGAAATGCTCATCAGGTGCGTCACCCCGGTCTGCCGGAACAGGGTCCATTGCGCGGGCGGAATAGCGTCCTGATCGCCCACCGCCAGCGCCCGCACCACGCCGGCATAGGGACGCTCACCGAGACTGTCGCGCAGGTGGCCGCGGATGGCTTCACGGGTGCGATCAAGGCGCGCGCGCCAGCCGCCAGAGCAAGCCCTATCGCTGACGGGCAGGCCGACCAGGCTGCCAGTAGCGCGAATGTTGCGTTCCAGCAGCCAGGCTTCGTAGTCAAAGCCACCGGGATTGACGTTGCCATGCGGGCGATAAAGACGCGCCAGCACCTGGATGCAGTCGCCGCCGCGCACCTGGGGCACCGGCTCGCCCGGCCGCCCGTGCCAACCAAGTTGCACACGCGCCGGCAGGGTGGCGCCGGGGGTGCGGACCGCCGACACCGCGAGCAGGAAGCGCACGCCGTTTGGCGTGGTTTCCGGCAGATCAAGCACGCGCCCACTCAGGCTGACATCGCGCCCTTGCCAGAGCGGCGGCAATGGTTCGGACAAGCGCAGATCGGCGCGCCAGGCGGCATAGAAAAAACCGGCGGCGAATGCGGCCAGCAGCAGGCCAGCCTGGCGCGTGCGCCGGGGTAGCCGGAGGAACAGCGGGAAAGCCAGCGGGAGAGCCCCGGCCCAGGCCAGCGGCGGCAACTCGGGCCGGGTTTGCAGGAAAGCGGCGCCGAGGGTGAAGGCGAGGATGAGGAGGCGGATCATGGGTGGGGCGTTTTCAGGTTAGCGTGAAACAAGCTCGCCCCCGGTTTCATCCTCCGGGGCGGCATCAAAGCCATGGCCGTTAGGCGCGCTTCCGTGCCACTTGCAAACGATCTGCGGTCGCGAGCCGATTGCTTCCCTTGAGCTTCCTCATAGAATCCCGCCATGCCGCGCAAATTCTTCCGCAAATATCTCCCGGATCACGCCACAGTGCGCGATCACCGCCTGCTGCGTCCGTTCCAGGCGCTGCTCAAACATCCCAACCTGTGGCATCTGAACCGCCATTCGGTGGCCGGGGGGCTGGCGGCGGGGCTGTTCGGCGGCCTGGCACCGGGCCCGGTGCAGATGGGCATCGCGGCGATTCTGGCGATCGTGTTCCGGGTCAACCTGCCGGTGGCGGTCATCACCACGCTCTATACCAACCCGTTTACCTGGCCGCCATTGATCCTGGCCGCATATGGCATCGGCAGTTGGGTGACCGGTGGCCAGGGCGCTGGCTACCAGGAATTCGCATTCGACTGGCATAGCCAGCCCTGGAGCGACTTCCCGCCGGCTTTCGGACAGTGGCTGCTGGGCTTGGGTGAAACCTTCCTGATCGGCGATTTGATCCTGGCCTGCTTGCTCGCGGTGCTCGGCTATGCCGGTGTGCAAGTCGCCTGGCGGCTATACATCCTGGCCTATCTGCGCCGCCGCCGGCAGCGCCCGCGCTGATTACCAGTCGCGCTCGGCCGGCACGCTGATCGGGTAGCCGTTGGTCAGCGCGGTCATGAATACTTCCAGATCGGTATACGGCTGGCTGCCCGGCAACAGAGGCTGGGTGCGGGTATCCAGGTTGCATTCGGCAAAACGCAGGTGCAGCGATTGCAGCACGAATTGCGTGCGATAGACCGGGTAGTGGGCGGCGTCTCCATAAGGGGTGGTGATGACGTTGCCGCGCAGACGCTTGCCGATGTTATGGGTGTGGCAGGAAGAGCAGGAAAAGTTGAAGGCGCCCACCCGGGTATGGAACAAGTGGCGGCCGCGCTCGAAGGCCTCTTTCAGCGGCCCCTTGGCGACGTCGATAGCGATCGGCTGGCCGTTGCCGAGGCTGGCGAGGTAAAGGGAAATCGCGCTGTTGTCGTAGCTACCGTTCTGCAACACGCGGCCCTGTCTGGCGCCGCAATATTCGATGGCTTCCTCCAGGCCGGCGACATGCTTCAGATCATCGCGCCAGCGCGGATAGCCGGCGCGCAGGTGCTTGAGCTTGCCCTTTTTGGCGCCCAGACAGACGGCGAAGCGGTGATGCGCATCGAGTTGCTTGAACAACTTTTCGCCGCGATCCAGCGCGAAATGGCCGCCATGCACCGCCTGGTTGAACGGCGGGTCCATGAACTTCCAGTTGAGTTTCCAGTTCTCGTCCGGATTGCCCGCCATGCGGTAATCCAGCTTGGCCGGATCTTTCCAGTACTGGTAAGAACCGGACAGCTTGAGATCACCAGAGACATGCGGTTCGTACTGGTCGAGCGGCTCGTATTCGCGGTAGGGAATTTCCGGCTGCGCGAGGGCGGCAAACGAGGTGACCGCGGCAAGAATGGAGAACAGGGTTTTCATAAAGTCCACCTCACTCGAGGTTTTGCAGGTAGGCCACGAGATCGCGGATGTCCTGTTCGGCCAGCAGCCCGAAAGTGCCGTAGGCCGGCATCACGGTGTTGGGGTTGAAGATGCGGGCATCAAAGATTTGCTGGAACACCAGGGCATCGGGATGCTTGAACTGCTTGTACTTGGCCATCGGGCCGCCCACGGTACCCGGCCAGTCGTCGCCCGGCAGGGTGTGGCAGGTAATGCACCACTGCCAGGCCAGCGCCTTGCCGCGCGCGGCGTCGCCATTCGTCGGCGCCTTCATTTCGAAGGGGGTCGGCTCCGGGGTAGCGCGCCGGTCCTGATAACTCAGCGTCAGCCAGCGGCCAAGATCGCGTTTATAGGGTGTCCATGCCAAGCGGCCGCTGTTGACGATGACTTTCGCCGCCATCGTCTTGCCGCCACTCACGCTGGCGTCGGGGGGTAAATCAACGCCCCAGGCGGGGGTTGCGAGCAACAAAATCAATCCGACAAGGGTGAAGCGCATGGCAATCTCCAAAAAGAGAACGGCCGTAGGTTCGTGTCAACCGGTCCGTGGGATGGGGTAAACGATAGCGCACCACGCGATTCCGGTTTTCATACCAGCCAGCGCTCAGGATACCAGCCCTCAGGCCGGCGCCAAAATGCCATCGGTCAAATGCAGCACTCGCCCCAGGCGCGCGGCCAGGTCGGGGTCGTGGGTGACGACCAGGAAGGCGGTGCCGTGACGCAGCGAGAGGTCCATGAGCAGATCCTGGATGCGGCCGGCGCTTTGCCGGTCCAGGTTGCCGGTGGGTTCGTCCATCAGCACACAGGCCGGTTGCGTGACCAGGGCGCGAGCGATGGCGGCGCGCTGGCGCTCGCCGCCGGAGAGTTCGCCGGGACGGTGCGCCATACGATGGCCAAGGCCCACTTCTTGCAGCCGCCGGCCCGCTTCGGCCAAGGCGCTTGCGCGCTCCTGGCGGCGGATCAACAACGGCATGGCGACATTTTCCAGGGCGGTGAACTCGGCCAGCAGGTGGTGAAACTGGTAGACGAAGCCCAACGCCCGATTGCGCAAGCGGCCGCGCGCCAGTTCCGAGAGCGACCAGATTGCCTCACCCGCCACCGTGACGGTGCCGGCATCGGGCCGGTCCAGGCCGCCCAGCACATGCAGCAAGGTACTTTTCCCCGCGCCTGAAGCCCCCATCACCGCGATGTGCTCGCCACGCGCAACGATCAGATCGACGCCGTCCAGCACCGGCACTTCCAGCGGCCCCTGCCAGTAGCTCTTGCGCAGCCCGCTACAGGCCAACACGGCCGCTTGCCCCTCACTCATACCTGAGCGCCTCCGCCGGTTGCACTCGGGCCGCGCGCCAACTCGGATAAAGCGTCGCCAGGAAGGCGAGCACCAGGGCGACCAGGCCGATCGTCGCCACATCGCCCCAGATCAGTTTCGAGGGCAGTTTCGAGATGTAATAAACGTCGGCCGGAAACAGGTCCATGCCCACCGCCCGCTCGATCAAGGGCACCACGGTCTCCACGTTGAGCGCGAGTAGCACGCCGGAAGCCACCCCCAGCAGCGTGCCGACCACGCCGATCAAGCTACCCTGGACCATGAAAATGGCCATGATGCTCGCGGGCCTGGCACCCAGTGTGCGCAGGATGGCGATATCGGCCTGCTTGTCGGTGACCGCCATGACCAGCGTGGAGACGATGTTGAAAGCGGCCACCGCGACGATCAGGATGAGGATGATGAACATCATGCGTTTTTCGATCTGCACCGCCTGGAAGAAGTTGGTGTGGCTCATGCTCCAGTCGGACAGGAGGTAATCGCCATGCAGGGTTTTCGCGAGCTCCCGCAGTACCCAGGGCGCGCGCTCCATGTCGGCCAGTTTCACGCGCAAGCCGGAGACGTTGCCGCCCAGCCGATACAACTTCTGCGCATCCTGGAGATGGATCAGGGCCAGCCCCGCGTCATACTCGAACATGCCCATGCGGAAGATGCCCACCACGGTGAATTGCTTGATCCGCGGCAGCATACCGGCCGGCGTCACCACGCCTTGCGGCGCAATCAGCGCCAGCTTGTCGCCCTTGAACGCGCCCAGGGAACGCGCCAGATCAGCACCCAGGACGATGCCGAATTCACCGGGCTTCAGGTCGGCCAAGCGCCCGCTGGTCATTTTCCTGGCGAACTCCGCCACCTTGTTTTCTTCCTCCGGCAGCAGGCCGCGGATCAGCGTCCCCTTGGTCTCGCTGCCCAGCGCCAGCAGCGCCTGGCCGGAGACATAAGGCGCCATGCCACGCACTTCCGGATGCTTTGCCACCTGCCGCGCCAGCTTCGGCCAGTCCGCCAGTTGCCCACCTGGCCCGCTGATTTCCATGTGCGCGGCCACCCCCAGAATGCGGTCGCGCAATTCCTCCTGGAAACCGTTCATCACGGAGAGCACCACAATCAGCGCCATCACCCCGAGGGCAATGCCCGCCATCGAGGTCATGGAGATAAAGGAAATAAAGTGGTTGCGGCGCTTGGCGCGGGTATAGCGCAGGCCGATGGCGAGTTCGTAGGGCAGCATGGGGGCCGGAGTCTGCCACAGGCGGGCGCTACCAGGTAGGTTGAGCGCACCAACAGCCTGCCTTTGATCACGAACAGAGTCTAAAAATATACTTGACTTAATAAGTCAAGTTTAAGTATATTGGAGGCGTACCGCGCTTGCGGCAACAAAGAGAGAGGAAGCAACATGGAACTGGAAATCAATGGAAGGATGATCGAGACTGATCCCGAGGGCTATCTGGCCAACCTGGGTGACTGGGCCGAGGATGTGGCGGAATTTCTGGCATCGCAGGACAAGCTGACCCTGGCAGAAAACCACTGGAAGATCATTCACTACATGCGCGACTACTTCAACGAACACGGCACCGCGCCCAATCTGCGCATTTTGCAGAAGGGCCTGAAGGACGAGTTCGGCGCCGAATGGGGCGACAAGAAATTTCTTTTCGACCTGTTTCCCTACGGCCCCGCCAAGCAGGCTGGCCGTTACGCCGGCACACCGAAACCGACTGGGTGCGTTTGACGCCACACTCAATCGTCCACTCGGCTACACTTGCCCTGGTTCAAACCAGGGCTATTTTTTTGCAGACCATGAAAAAACTTCTGATTTTCCCCATCCTTTTTTGCGCCGGCCAGGCACTGGCTTTCCCGTGGTATTCCTCGGGCGACCATATCCGTGGCGCCGATTTGATGACGCCCACGGAACGCAAGGACTACGCGAGCAAACTGCCCAATATGAAGTCGATGGACGAGTGCCGTGCCTTCATGAATGCGCACAACCTGGAACTGGACCAGCGCGCCAAGGTACGAGGGGTGGCGCTGCCCCCCATTTCCGGCGATCCCTGCGTGGTGATGAAAACGATGGGGCGGATCAAATAGCCGCCTCGTTGATGAAAAACGGCCCCTTCCGGGGCCGTTTTCCTTTCCACTGACGTGACTCAGTGGCTCGTGCCGAAGGAAAGATCGGCGTTACCGGCTGGCGTGGGCAGGCCGGCCAAACGGCAGCCCTGGGTAACCGGGCCGCGTGGGAACAGTTGATACAGATATTTGCGTCCACCCTGCTCGATATAAGCCTCTTCCAGACTGCGCAGCAGGCTACGGGCGTTGGTTTCCGGGCCACACTCGGCAAAGTGGTCACGCAGATAACAGATCACATCCATATGTGCGTCCGTCAGACCGATTCCTTCTTCGTGAGCGGCTTTGCGAGCCCTATCTTCGCTCCAGGGCTCCAGGTCGTTAAGAAAAGCGTCCGCATCGCAGGGCGCCATGCTTTCAGCAGCAACCAGTTTGTTGATATCGAGCATTTCCATTCTCCTCAAGTGGGTAAATGGGCTGTCATACAGCCTGATTATTGTTTAGCAGAGCCCCGATAGAATGCAATAACCCAATGTTTATAAAGACTTTATTGTCTTCATAGAGGATTGTCGACAGGCGCGCGCCAATGCCCGGACTTGCCGCCCAGCTTTTCTAGCAGGCGCACCGATTCGATGACCATGCCGCGATCCACCGCTTTGCACATGTCATAGATGGTGAGCAGGGCGACGCTGGCGGCGGTGAGGGCCTCCATCTCGACACCGGTGCGGCCAACGGTTTCCGCCGTGGCGGCGCAGTCGATGGCCGAGGCGGCATCGATCAGCGTGAACTCCAGCGTCACCCGGGTCAATGCGATGGGGTGGCAGAGCGGGATCAGGTCAGGCGTGCGTTTGCTGGCCATGATGCCGGCCAGGCGCGCGACACCGATCACATCGCCTTTCTTGGCGGCGCCGTCGCGGATCATGGCGAAGGTCGCGGGCTGCATGCGAATGCGGCCGGCGGCGACAGCCACGCGCCGGGTTTCCGCCTTCTCGCCGACACCGACCATCACGGCGCGGCCCTGTTCATCAAAGTGAGTCAAGTCGCCCAAGGATTTGTTCATGGCGCGTGGGGAACCAGTGCAAAAGGGCCGCTATCATACCCGCCATGAAAGCCACCGCCGCCGCCCTCCTGCTTGTCTTCAGCGTTCATTCTGTGGTTGCCGCCGGCCTGCCCGATCTGGGCGATTCCAGCCGTGCCACCCTGTCCGAATCCCAGGAGGACCAGATCGGCCGGGAAATCATGCGCCAGGTCCGCGACGACGCCGACTATCTGGACGACCCGGTTCTGGAAGATTACCTGGCGAACCTGGGCGACAAGCTGGCCTCCGCCTCACCCGAACCAGGGCGGCATTACGAGTTCTTTCCGGTGCGCGACTCCAGCATCAACGCCTTCGCCCTGCCCGGCGGTTTTATCGGCGTGCATACCGGGCTGGTTTCCGCCACACGCAACGAATCCGAACTGGCCGGCGTGCTCTCCCACGAACTCGCCCACGTCACCCAACATCACATCGCCCGCATGGTGGGTTCCCAGCAACTCAGCGGCATCGCCACCCTGGCTGCCCTGGCGGTGGCGATTCTGGCCGCGCGTTCCAACAGCCAGGCGTCGGAGGCGGTGATCGCAACGGCGCAGGCGATGAACATCCAGAACCAACTCGATTTCACCCGTGAACACGAGCGCGAGGCGGATCGCGTCGGGCTTCAGATCCTGAATGATGCCGGTTTCGCGCCGCTGGGCATGGTGACTTTCTTCGAACGCCTACAGTCGCAGGGGCGCCTTTATGAGAACAACGCGCCGGCCTACCTGCGCACCCACCCGCTGACTTACCAGCGCATCGCCGACATGCAGAATCGGGTGGCGCAGTTGCCCTACAAACAACATGCCAACAGCCTTGAATTTTTGCTGGTACGGGCGCGCATTCAAGCCAATGAAGGCGAAGCGGCCGATGCGCTACGCCGCTTCGAAGCCCAGGTTCAGGCCAATCCGGACCCTGCCGCCTGGTATGGCCTGGCCCGCGCGGCCCTGCGCGCCGGCAAACCGGAACGCGCGCACACGGCGCTAGCCAGGTTGGATTCCAGCAAAGCCACCTCCCCCGTGGTGTTGGCCCTCAAGGCGGAACTGGCGCTGAATGAGCGGCAACCCTCGCAGGCAATCGAGTTGCTGGCGCGCGCCATGCCCGCGCACGCCAGCTACCGCCCGCTGGCCTATCTCTATGCCCACGCCCTGCTCGCCGCCGGCAAGCCACGCGAGGCGTTGATCTTCGTCGGCGAACAGCAACGTACCTGGTTTGCCGACGCGAGGCTGTATGCCCTCCTGGCCGAAGCCCACCAGGCGCTGGGTGAACTGACGCAATCGCATCTGGCGCAAGCCGAGTCCTATGCCTTGCAGGATCGCCAGAATGCGGCCATCGAGCAGTTACAACTGGCGCAGAAGTCCGGTGGCGCGGACTTCTACACGCTCTCGATCATCGACGCCCGCCTGCGCGAGATGAAACAGCGGCAGCAGGCGGCGAAAGCGGAAAAATGATACGCAAACTGGAGACCCGAGGTCAGGTTGACGCGTAGGTTGGGCGGAGGAACGAAGCCCAACATCCCCACACCAGCCGCACCGTTGTTGGGCTTCGTCCCTCCGCCCAACCTACGTCGTTGTTTCATGGCATGGGGTGGCTCCGACCGAGCCATGTCGAGTTACATAGCGTCTACCTGACGTTCGCAAGTGTCAGGTAGCGATAAAGCCGCAACCTGACCTACGCGCCCCTCTCGCACCTTGGTAGCAACATACTTTTGTGTCGCTTATATCGTACCAATGCGAGCAACTCGCATTGCGTGGTGAGCCACATCCCCCCTATTCTCGGTCCCCGCTGAAGCGTGACCTTCGTTCGGGGGAAGCCGGACGGAGACTTTTTGTAATCGACCACAAGGAAGGAGACGACATGCGGAAACGCACTTCCATCATCACCGCGGTGCTGGCCACCCTGCTCGCCAGCTCGGCTTATGCCGCCGAAACCGGCAAGGATATTGCCTTCAACCGTTCCAAGGGCAACTGCCTGGCCTGCCATGGCATGCCCACGCTACCCGATGCCGAGCAACCCGGCGAAAGCGGCCCGCCGCTGATCGCCATGCAAGCCCGTTTCCCTGATAAGAAAGTGTTGCGCGCCAAGATCTGGGATGCCACCGCGAGCAACCCGGAATCCTTCATGCCACCGATG
Organism: Hydrogenophilales bacterium CG_4_10_14_3_um_filter_63_21; assembly: GCA_002784045.1. Taxonomy (GTDB): domain Bacteria; phylum Pseudomonadota; class Gammaproteobacteria; order Burkholderiales; family Thiobacillaceae; genus PFJX01. The sequence goes on along the minus strand of PFJX01000113.1, from coordinate 3,032 downwards.
GGCAAGCATCAAATACTGACTGAACAAGAAATCGACAAGGTGGTCGAATTTCTCTACGGCCTGTAACCCCACCATCACGAATTTTGGAGAATGGCATGAAGAAAATCGTTATTGCACTGGCCGGCCTGGGCATCTTGGTGGGCGCGTTTTCCGCTTATGCGGGCCCGGAAGAAGATCGGCAAAAGCTCGTCAGCTATTTCAAAAACAAGTATCCCGACCTCAAGTTTGACGACTACATCTACAGCGCGCTGGCGTTCGATCCGGATGCGAAATCCCAGTACAACAGCATCATGGAATTTCCCCCCTACCTGAGCGAACTTGAGAAGGGCGAAAAGCTGTGGAACACGCCCTTGAAGAGTGGCAAGACCTACGCCGACTGCCTGCCCAATGGGGGCAAGATGATCGCGGGCAATTACCCCCTCTTCGACGATGCCCGCGGCAAGGTCATCACCCTGGAAGACGCCCTCAACGATTGCCGCAAGGCCAACGGCGAAGAGGCTTACAAGAACGCCGACCCCAAGACCATGGGTCTGCTAAGCGCCTACATGCGCACGTTGTCGGATGGCATGAAGGTCAACATCAAAGTGGTGGGTGAAGGCGCGCTGAAGGCCTATGAAGACGGCAAGAAGACCTTCTACCGCCGCGCCGGCCAGCTCAACTTCTCCTGTGGTAGCTGCCATGTGGACAATGCAGGTCTGCGCATTCGTTCCGAACTGCTGTCGCCGGTCATCGGCCAGACGACCCATTGGCCGGCATTCCGTGGTGGCGACAAGTTGGTCACCCTGCAAAAGCGTTATGAAGGTTGCCAGAAGAACGTGCGCCACAGCCCGGACAAAGCTGGCAGCACCCGCTACAACAACCTGGAGTATTTCCATTCCTACATGAGCAACGGCCTGGAAATGAAGTCCTCCGTGTTCCGCAAGTGAAGCAGTCGTGAACGTCTTTGAAAATCAGGGCTAGTTGCACGGATTTTCGTGTGAAACAACCGCGCGTCTTCACTGTAGCGCCGGCTTCCAGCCGGCTTCGTTCCTCTGATCATGACTACAAAGCCGGCTGGCCCTAAAGGATACCGGCCATTCAGGCCATAAAGCCGGCGCTACAAGTGCGAACTGTTTCATCATCCTGGGCGGCCTCGCCGCCATGAAAGTTAGGTTGAACCACGGATTGAACTAGCCGAACTGGTTCATCACGCCCATTTACCCCCTGCCAGGGCGCCACAACACTACGCGCTTGCCCCCGCAAGGGGGACGCCGGATTCGTAAGCGCTAAAGCGCCAACGAATCCGCAGCCTTACCCAACCAGGAGAACTCCATGTCCATGAATCGCCGCGAATTCCTGCAAATCCTCGCCGCCGCCGCCGCCGGCGGTTTCGCTCTGGATAGCCACCAGGCCCTGGCCGGCAACGCGTCCGCCCACTATTACGACCTGCCCGCCTTCGGCAATGTCTCGCTGATGCACATGACCGACTGCCACGCCCAGTTGAAGCCCATCTATTTCCGTGAGCCCAACGTCAATCTCGGCGTCGGTGCCTCCTTCGGCCGGGCGCCGCACCTGGTCGGCGAGCATCTGCTGAAGGCTTTCGGCATCCAATCCGGCGGCATCGATGCCCACGCCTTTACCTACCTCGACTTCACCGCCGCCGCCCGCACCTACGGCAAGGTCGGCGGCTTCGCCCACCTCAAGACCCTGGTCGACCAAGTCCGCGCCTCCCGCCCCGGCTCCCTTCTGATGGATGGCGGCGATACCTGGCAAGGCTCCGCCACCGCGTTGTGGACCAATGCGCAGGACATGGTGGATGCCTGTATCGCCCTCGGTGTCGACGTCATGACCTCGCACTGGGAAATGACGCTGGGTGCCCAGCGTGTGCAGGAGATCATCAATGGCGACTTCAAGCAGGCCGGCATCGAATTCGTCGCCCAGAACGTGGTCACCAACGACTTCGGCGACCAGGTGTTCAAGCCCTATGTCATCCGCAACATCAACGGGATACAGGTCGCCATCATCGGCCAGGCCTTCCCCTACACCCCCATTGCCAACCCGCGCTGGATGGTGCCGGACTGGTCGTTCGGCATCCGTGACGACTCCATGCAGAAGTTTGTCGACGAAGCCAGGGCCAAGGGCGCGCAAGTGGTCGTGGTGCTGTCGCACAACGGCATGGACGTGGACCTCAAGATGGCCAGCCGCGTCACCGGCATCGACGCCATCTTCGGCGGCCACACTCACGACGGCGTGCCGCAGCCGATCCCGGTGAAGAACGCCGCCGGAACTACCCTGGTCACCAACGCCGGCTCCAACGGCAAGTTCCTCGGGGTCATGGACTTCGACGTCAAGAACGGCAAGGTCCAGGGCTGGAAGTACCGCCTGATGCCGGTGTTCTCGAATCTGCTCGCCGCCGACCCGAAAATGGAGGCACTAATCACCCGAATCCGCGCCCCGTTCGAATCCAAACTCTCCGAGAAACTGGCCGTCACCGAAGACCTGCTCTACCGTCGTGGCAATTTCAACGGCACTTACGACCAATTGATCTGCGACGCGCTGATGCGGGTGAAAGGCGCCGACGCCGCCTTCTCGCCGGGCTTCCGCTGGGGTACCAGCCTGCTGCCGGGCGACGTCATCACCATGGAACAATTGATGGACCAGGTGGCCATCACCTACCCCGCCACCACACTCAACACCCTGAGCGGTGAAACCATCAAAACCATCATGGAAGACGTCTGCGACAACCTGTTCAACGACGACCCTTATTACCAACAGGGCGGCGACATGGTGCGCGTCGGCGGCGTCCAGTACAGCGTCACTCCCAATGCGACGATCGGCCACCGCATCGGCGACATGATGCTCAACGGCAAAGCGGTCGACCCCGCCAAGAAGTACAAGGTCGCCGGCTGGGCGCCGGTAGGTGAAGGCGTCACCGGCGTGCCAATCTGGGAGGTGGTGGCCGAATACCTGCGCGACGTGAAAGTGGTCAAACAAGTCAAGCTCAACCAGCCCCGTGTCATCGGCATGGGGAATAACCCTGGCATGGTGCTGTA
>PFJX01000150.1 GCA_002784045.1 Hydrogenophilales bacterium CG_4_10_14_3_um_filter_63_21 | reverse complement strand
TCAAGAAACCCGCGCACGCTCTCAAGCAAGGCCTCATCGTGGCCTTCGAAAAAATGGTCAGCTTTGGGCACCACCCCCTGTTCTGATTTTTCCTGCAACCCCTTGGCGCGCTGTCCAGCCGCTTGCAGCACCTGTGGCAGATCGTTTTCGCCATACAGGTCCAGCACCGGGAATTTCAGCTTGCCGTAATCCAGCGCTCCGGGCGCACCGATGGCAACCCAGGCGGCGATCGGGGCATTCGGCGTACGCTCCAGATAGTGCGCAGTCATACGGCAGCCCATGCTGTGGCTCACCAACGCGATCTTCCTGTAGCCCTTGGCTTCCATAAACGCCACCGCCTGGCCGATGCGCGCCGCCGCCTCATCGAAAGTAGCGGGGTAATCCTCACCCTTGGCATCCGCCCGCAGCACCGGCATCTGTACCGACAAGGTGGCGTAACCGAGGTCCGGCAGGCGTTGCCGCAGCGGCCCGATCAAGCCCCAGTCCGGATGCACGCCCATTCCATGCACCACGATCAGCCCGGCCTTGGCCTGGCGAGCTTCGGTATAAAGCGTGAGGAACTTGTGGCCAGTCGCGTCGAGTTCCAGCCACACCGGGTCGCCGGTCAGTACGGCGGGCAACACTTCCTCGGCCCATTTCTGCTCGCGTGCATAGTCCGCGGCGATGGAAGGCAGGGCGAACAACAAGGTGAACAATAGGGTGAATAAGCGCATGGCAAACCTCCAGTGGCAAATGAAGCGCGGTTCTAGCCTTCAGCCGCTCAGCAGGCCATAGGCCATTCGTACACCGAGTAGATAAAGCAGGCCCGCGAAGATGCGCTTCAGCCGGACAACTGGCCAACTATGGGTACGGCGCGCGCCCAGCGGCGCGGTCAACCAACTGGTCGCGATGATGGCGGCGAACGCCGGCAGATAGACGAAGCCCGCGCTTCCCGCCGGCAATCCCGTCGCCACGTCATTGGCCACCTCGCCGGATAGCACATAGCCCAGCGCCCCGGCCAACGCAATCGGCAGGCCCACTGCCGAAGAAGTGCCGATGGCCGCCGGCATGCGCACATTGCACCAGGTCAGAAAAGGAATGGTCAGGGTGCCGCCGCCGATGCCCACCCAGCTCGACACCAACCCGATCACCCCACCTGCAACCGTCATACCCGACCAACCCGGCAGCCCTCGTGTCGGCCGGGGCTTGAAGCCGAGCAACATCTGGGTGGCGGCGTAGAACAGGAACAGGGTGAAAAACAACTTGAGGCCACGATCCGACAACTGCGTGGCGACCAGGGCGCCGACCAGGGTGCCAAGGACGATGCCGGGCACGATCTTTTGCACCACGCCCCACTCCACCGCACCGTGGCCGTGATGGGCTTTCAGGCTGGAGAGCGCGGTCAGCACAATGGTCGCCAGCGAAGTGCCGAGCGCCATATGGATGTTGTACTCCGCAGTGAAACCCTGTTGCATGAAGGCCCAGGTCAGCACCGGTACCATGAGCAGTCCACCGCCCACGCCCAGAAGCCCGGCGACGAAGCCAACCAACAATCCGAGCGCCAAGTACAGCGCAATCCACTCCATGCAATCAGCCCAACAGCTTCAGAATGAAATTCCACTCATCCGGGTCCACCGGCGTGATCGACAAGCGGTTGCCGCGGGCCAGGATGCGTAGGGTGGCCAGTTCCGGGTGGCCGCGCAGTTCGCCGAGGGAGAGCAGTTGGGTGTGCCTCACGTACTTCACTTCAACGTTGAACCAGCGCGGGTTCTCTCGCGTCGCCTTGGGATCGAAATATTTTCCGTCAGCTTCGAACTGGGTCTCATCCGGGTAAGCCAGGGTGCTCACCTGTGCCAGGCCGGCAATGCCAGGTTCGGGGCAGGACGAGTGGTAGAACAGCACGCCATCGCCGACCCGCATCTGATCGCGCATGAAATTGCGCGCCTGATAGTTGCGCACGCCAAACCACGCCACCTGCCCCTCCCGCGCCAGGTCGTCGATGCTGAATTCGGCGGGTTCGGATTTCATCAGCCAGTAACGCATAGTCATTCCTCGTTGTGCCTGAACAGTGTCGCTGCTCAATCAATTACAGCACTGCGGCAGTGTGTAGGCCGGGTAGCGATAAAGCCGCAACCTGGCCTAGACTGCCCACCCCGACATGAGCCTGTAACCTGAACATGAAAGAACTCAGCACCGAACAGCGCAAATTCCTCAAGGCTGCGGCCCACTCGCAGAAGCCGGTGGTGATGATCGGCGCTCATGGCCTGACCGAGGCGGTAATCAAGGAAGCGAGCGCGGCGCTTGCCGCGCATGAGTTGATCAAGGTGCGGGTATTGAGGGAGGGCCGTGCGGCACGCGAGGCTTGGTTCCAGGAACTCTGTACCGCCCTCGACGCCGCGCCGGTACAGCACATCGGCAAGCTGCTGTTACTCTACAAGCCGGCGGAGAAGCCGAAACTCCGGCTACCTTGAGTTCTGCTTGGCGACCAAGGCCAGGCCCAACAGGCTTTCGATCAGATACACCACGCTGGATATACCGTGCCAGGTGGCGAAGCGGTCGCGAAACAGGCTTTCCATCACATCTTTAGGCATGGCCTGGTCCTTGATCTGTTGCATGATTGGCTGAATGCCGAACTGCTGCGCGACGGTCAGTAACAGCATGGTCAGGACAATCCAGAAAAAACCCTGCTTCAACACGGCACCGCCGAAACGGTTCAGGCGAAACAACAGCAGCCAGCTGCCGCACACCAGTCCAACCCAGGCAATGCGGGAGAACATCTTGCCGGCCAGTATCCCCGCAAGCATGTGGTCGTCCAGGTTGTAGAACAGCGCCGGCGCAACCAGATAGCCTACCGCCCATAGTCCGCCCACCCAGAGCGTGATAGCCCAGGCGGCAAGTAGGTCAGGGAAGCGCTTCATTTGGTCACGCTCACAGGTAGTGAACGTCGACAATTTCGTAATGCCGCAGTCCACCTGGCGCGTTCACGTCGGCCACGTCGCCGGCGTATTTTCCGATCAGGGCACGGGCGATGGGGGAACCCACAGAAATCTTGCCGGCTTTGATGTCGGCCTCGTCGTCGCCGACGATCTGGTATTTCACTTCGCCGCCGGTTTCCGCATCGACCAATTCCACCGTGGCGCCAAATACCACACGGCCTTCGGCATCCAGGTGGCGCGGGTCGATGATCTGAGCGTTGGCGAGCTTGCCTTCCAGATCCTTGATGCGACCTTCGATGAAGCCCTGCTTTTCTTTGGCGGCATCGTATTCGGCGTTTTCCGATAGGTCGCCATGCGAACGCGCCTCGGCGATGGCGGCGATGACACTGGGGCGCTCGACACTTTTCAGACGTTGCAGTTCGTTGCGCAATAACTCGGCGCCGATCAGCGTCAGGGGAACTTTGCTCATGGGAGTACCTCTCGATGCAGACGCTTGTGCAGGTCTTGCAGGGAATAGACAGTAATGTCGCGCCGTTCCTTCATGCCCAGACAGGCCGCTTTGGCGCCGGCAAGGGTCGTGAAGTAGGGGATGTTCTGGGCCAGCGCCGCGGCACGGATGGCGAAGGAATCTTTCATGGCCCGCTTGTCCTCGACCACGTTGATGATCAACTGAATTTCCCGGTTCTTGATCATGTCGACGATGTGCGGGCGCCCCTCGGCAACCTTGTTGACGCGAGCGACCGGGATGGCGGAAGTGTCGATGACGTTGGCGGTGCCGCGGGTAGCGAACAACTTGAAGCCGAGTTCATGCAGGTGCGCAGCGATCTCAGCGACCTGGGGATGTTCCGGGTTGCGCACAGAAATGAATACGTTGCCGGCACGCGGCAGTTTCACGCTGGCGCCGTACTGGGCCTTAAGGAAGGCCTCGCCAAAGCTCTCACCCACGCCCATCACCTCACCGGTGGATTTCATTTCCGGAGTAAGGATGGGGTCCACACCAGGGAATTTTCGGAAAGGGAAAACCGCCTCCTTGACCGAGTAATACGGCGGAATGATCTCGTATTCAGCGCTCTGTTCTTTCAGGGTCTTGCCGACCATGCAGCGGGCGGCAATTTTTGCTAACTGGCGGCCACTGGCCTTGGACACAAAAGGCACGGTTCGCGAGGCGCGCGGGTTGACTTCCAGTACATAGACTTGGACGTTGTCACTACGCCCCTTGATGGCGAACTGCACGTTCATCAAACCAACCACGTTGAGCGCCCTGGCCATCGCTACAGTCTGCCGGCGCAGCTCTTCCAGGACCGCAGGGGTAAGGCTGTAGGGAGGCAGGGAACAGGCAGAGTCACCGGAATGCACGCCGGCCTGTTCGATGTGTTCCATGATGCCACCGATAAGAACCTGCTCGCCGTCAGAAATCGCATCGACGTCAACCTCGATGGCGTCATTGAGGAAGCGGTCGAGCAACACCGGGGAGTCGTTGGAAACTTTCACGGCTTCGCGCATGTAACGTTGCAAGTCGGCTTCTTCGCGCACGATTTCCATCGCCCGGCCACCCAGCACATAAGAGGGACGCACCACCAGCGGGTAGCCGATCTCGGCCGCCAGGCGGATCGCATCGGTTTCTGTGCGTGCGGTGCGGTTGGGCGGTTGCAGCAGCCCGAGTTCATTGATCATCTTCTGAAAGCGCTCGCGGTCCTCGGCGGCGTCAATCATGTCCGGCGTGGTGCCGATGATGGGCACGCCGTTTTTTTCCAGATCGCGCGCCAGCTTCAACGGTGTCTGGCCGCCGTACTGGACAATCACGCCCACCGGTTTTTCGATGCGCACCACTTCCAGCACGTCTTCCAGTGTGAGCGGCTCAAAATAAAGGCGGTCGGAGGTGTCGTAATCGGTGGAAACCGTCTCCGGGTTGCAGTTGACCATGATGGTTTCATAACCATCCTCACGCATCGCAAGTACCGCATGCACACAGCAATAGTCGAACTCGATACCCTGGCCGATGCGGTTGGGTCCGCCACCCAACACCATGATCTTCTTACGCTCGCTTGGGCGCGCCTCACACTCTTCCTCGTAGGTGGAATACAGGTAGGCGGTGGACGTGGCGAATTCCGCCGAGCAGGTGTCGACGCGCTTGTACACCGGATGGACGGCAAGTTCCCAACGACGCGCCCGCACGGCGTGTTGGTTGGTATTCAATAATTTCGCCAGGCGCCGGTCGGCGAAGCCGTTGCGCTTGAGGGCGAAGAGTTCATCGCGCGAGAGGTCGTCTAGTACACGACCTTTCAGATCGCGTTCTTGGCGAACCAGGTCTTCAATCTGGGCGAGGAACCAGGGGTCGATCTGGCTGGCGTCCTGTACCTCGTCGAAGGTCATTCCGATACGGAGGGCATCGGCCACGTACCAAAGGCGCTCGGGACCGGGGTTGCCTAGTTCCGCTTCAATCTCGTCCTGGTCGTTGCTCTTCTCATCCAATCCGTAGACGCCTGTCTCCAAGCCACGCAGGGCTTTTTGAAACGATTCCTGGAAAGTGCGTCCGATGGCCATAACCTCGCCCACTGACTTCATCTGGGTGGTCAGGCGATCATTGGCCTGCGGGAATTTTTCAAAGGCGAAACGCGGCACCTTGGTGACCACGTAGTCAATCGACGGCTCAAATGAGGCCGGGGTGGCGCCACCGGTAATGTCGTTCTGGAGTTCATCGAGCGTGAACCCTACGGCCAACTTGGCCGCGACCTTGGCGATGGGGAAGCCGGTGGCCTTGGACGCCAGCGCCGAGGAACGCGACACGCGCGGGTTCATCTCGATGACCACGATGCGCCCATCCAACGGATTGATGGCGAACTGCACATTCGAGCCGCCGGTGTCGACACCAATCTCGCGTAACACGGCAATGGAGGCGTTGCGCAGGAGTTGGTATTCGCGGTCGGTCAGAGTCTGGGCGGGGGCGACGGTGATCGAGTCGCCGGTATGCACGCCCATTGGATCAAGGTTTTCGATAGAGCAGACGATGATGCAGTTGTCCGCATGGTCACGCACCACTTCCATTTCGAACTCTTTCCAGCCGATCAGGGATTCCTCAATCAGGAGTTCCTTGGTCGGGGATGCGTCGAGGCCGCGTTCGCAGATGCTGAGGAATTCCTCCATGTTGTAGGCAATGCCACCGCCACTTCCGCCCATCGTGAACGAGGGCCGAATGATGGTTGGGAAACCGATGCCAGCCTGGATTTGCATGGCTTCTTCGATGCTGTGCGCGAGGGCAGAACGCGGATTGGCCAACCCGATTCGAGCCATCGCTTGCTTGAACTTCTCACGGTCCTCTGCCTTGTCAATGGCTTCGCGACTGGCGCCGATCAGCTCGACCCCGTATTTTTCAAGCACACCATGCCTGGCAAGATCGAGGGCGCAGTTAAGGGCGGTCTGGCCGCCCATCGTCGGGAGAAGCGCATCGGGGCGCTCTTTTTCAATGATGCGCTCCACTGTTTGCCAGTTGATAGGCTCGATATAAGTGGCATCAGCCATCTCCGGGTCGGTCATGATGGTGGCCGGGTTAGAGTTGACCAGGATGACCCGATAATCTTCTTGCCGCAGCGCCTTGCAGGCCTGTGCGCCGGAATAGTCGAACTCGCACGCCTGGCCGATGACAATAGGACCGGCGCCGATGATGAGAATGGAATGAAGGTCGCTGCGCCTAGGCATGAACCACCTTGCTGTCTTGCATCATTCTGATGAAACGGTCGAACAAGTAGCCCACGTCCTGCGGCCCAGGACTCGCCTCTGGGTGCCCCTGGAAGCTGAACGCGGGCACATCAGTGCGACTAATCCCCTGCAGGGAGCCGTCAAACAGGGAAATGTGGGTCGCGCGCAGGTTGCTTGGTAGGGTGGCGGCATCTACCGCAAAACCGTGGTTCTGGCTGGTGATCATGACCCGCTTGCTGTCCAGATCCTGCACCGGATGATTGGCGCCGTGGTGGCCAAATTTCATTTTGACGGTACGCGCCCCGGATGCCAACGCCAGCAATTGGTGTCCAAGGCAGATACCAAAAGTTGGAATGCGCGCGGCGGTGATTTCCTGAATGGCCTTAATGGCGTAGTCGCAGGGCGCGGGATCGCCCGGCCCGTTGGAAAGAAGAACGCCATCCGGATGCATCGCCAGCACTTCGGCAGCGGAAGTTTGTGCCGGCACTACGGTGATGCGGCAACCTCGCATGGCCACCATGCGCAGGATGTTTCGCTTCACCCCGAAGTCAAGGGCGACAACCTGCAAGCAATACTCGGCCGGCCTCTTAAAACCCTTACCCAATTCCCACTCGCCTTCTTCCCAGATATAACGTGCGCCACAGGTGACCACCTTGGCCAAGTCCTTCCCCACCATGCTAGTACATTCACGCGCTTGGGCGATGGCGATGTCCGCATTGACATTCCTAGTCATGATGCAACCGTTCTGGGTACCGTGTTCGCGCAAGTGGCGAGTTAGGCGACGTGTGTCAATGCCCGAGATCGCCTTGATGCCGCGCTCTTTCAGATAACCTGGTAGGCTCTGTTGCTGGCGAAAGTTGCTGGATCGCAACGGTAGATCGCGAATGATCAATCCGGCCGCACGCACAGCGGCGGATTCCGCATCCTCCATATTAGTGCCGACATTGCCGATATGCGGGTAAGTCAGCGTGACCATTTGGTTGCAGTAGGAAGGATCCGTCAGAATTTCCTGGTACCCGGTCATGGCAGTGTTAAACACCACTTCACCAACACTGGCTCCCTCGGCACCTATCGACTGGCCACGGAACACCATTCCATCAGCCAAAGCAAGTATTGCGGGTACGAAAGCTGACAAGATAACCCCTGGTCCCGATGTGATAAGCGGGGCGGACTCGCGCCTACCCCGCTTAATTGAAAAACAGCCGCAATTATATGTTCAGGCCATCACTAGCTCAATAACGTCATCCTGGTGAGTGGATTTTGGATAGCAAAACCCCCGCGCAAGCGGGGGTTATGTGTAAAGGAGGAGTCTGGCGATGACCTACTTTCGCC
>PFJX01000025.1 GCA_002784045.1 Hydrogenophilales bacterium CG_4_10_14_3_um_filter_63_21 | reverse complement strand
AAAAACAAGGACAGCGTTGTCACGCGCGAGACGCTAACCAAGAACTGGACAGACTGGGTGGACTACTGGGCGGTGGACTTTGACTACATGAGCCGCAAGGAAATCATCAAGGTGCCGGTGGGTAGCGGGGTGGAAGGTTCATTACCCGGCATCGACCCGGTGCAAGGGGAATTGCCTAAGTTCGAAGAACGCTGGACCGGCAGCTATATCTTCGAGAACGAATGGCAGAGCTTCCGCACCCGCAAGAACCGCGACCTGGAATTCCTCTCCGCGCCTCACACCTACACCCAAGCAGGCCGCTACACCGTCGCGGTGAAGGTGATCGACATCTTCGGCAACGACACCATGGCCTTGCTGCCAGTCAGTGTGGGGTAAGGCCGCCATGCCATGTTCCACAACCTTCAACACACTCCATCAATGACCCAACAAACCATTCCTGTCATCGCCATCGACGGCCCCTCCGCTTCCGGCAAGGGTACCGTCGCTGCCCTGGTCGCCCGTGAACTGGGTTTCCACTATCTCGACAGCGGCGCGATCTACCGTGTCACCGCTTATGCCGCGCAACAGGGTGGCGTAGCACTGGAGGACGAGCCGGGGCTGGTTGAACTGGCGCACAAGATCGCGCTACGCTTCGACGGGGTCGAGGTGTATTTGAACGGCGCTGCCATCGGCAATGTGATCCGCAGCGAGGAAGCCGGCCGCGCCGCGTCTCAGATCGCGGCTTTGCCGGCGTTGCGCGCGGCACTTCTGGAACGCCAGCGCGCCTTTCGCCAGGCACCCGGCTTGGTGACCGATGGCCGCGATATGGGTTCGGTGGTTTTTCCCGATGCGACGGTCAAGATTTTCCTCACCGCGAGTGCCGAGGAGCGTGCGCAAAGACGCTATAAGCAGTTGATTGAAAAAGACTTCGATGCTAGTCTCGCCGCCCTGTTGCAGGACCTGAGGGAACGGGACGCGCGCGATGCCGCCCGATCATCAGCGCCCTTGCGGCAGTCGGCGGATGCTGCGTTGCTCGATACCACGAATCTGACCATCGCCCAGGCGGTGGCGCGGGTGCTCCAGTGGTTTCGGGAAGCAAAGGCTTAAGCTGTTGTGTAGCACTCCATCCGAAAGGCTGAGTCCTTTCGGTTTTTCATTTACCCCCGCCGTGGCGACACGGTTTTCTTCAGGTTTCTCAATGCCCACTGCTTCCACCCAACCCGCCATGGACTCCATGGAATCCTTTGCCGCCATGTTCGAGGAAAGCATTTCCAAACAGGAGATGCGCCATGGCGAAATCATTACCGCCGAAGTTGTCGCCATCGACGACAACTTTGTCACCGTCAACGCCGGCCTCAAGTCAGAAAGCCTGATTCCCGTCGAGGAATTCAAGGATGACCGGGGTGGCCTGGAAGTGAAGGTGGGCGATTTCGTGCAGGTCGCCATCGAATCGCTGGAAGATGGCTTCGGTGCCACCAAATTGTCGCGTGATCGCGCCCGCCGTCTCGCCGCCTGGCTGGACCTGGAAGCGGCGATGGAAGAAGGCCGCATCGTCAAGGGGTTGGTCAACGGCAAGGTCAAGGGTGGCCTTACCGTCATGTGTAACGGCATCCGCGCTTTCCTGCCCGGTTCCCTGGTGGATGTGCGTCCGGTCAAGGACACCACCCCTTATGAGAACAAGGAATCCGAGTTCAAGGTCATCAAACTGGACCGCAAGCGCAACAACGTCGTGGTGTCGCGCAAGGCGGTGCTGGAAGCCAGCATGGGCGCCGAGCGCGAAAGCCTGCTGGCCAACCTGAAAGAAGGCGCCACCGTCAAGGGCGTCGTCAAGAACATCACCGAATATGGCGCGTTTGTGGATTTGGGTGGCATCGACGGCCTGCTGCACATCACCGACCTGGCCTGGCGCCGGGTCAAACACCCGACCGAAGTGGTCAATGTCGGTGACGAAGTCAGCGCGGTGGTGCTCAAGTTCGACCAGGAAAAGAACCGGGTCTCGCTGGGCCTGAAGCAGTTGGGTGAAGATCCATGGGTCGGCCTCTCCCGTCGTTACCCCACCGGCACCCGCATGTTCGGCAAGGTGGCCAACCTCACCGACTACGGCTGCTTCGTGGAAATCGAACCGGGCATCGAAGGTCTGGTGCATGTGTCCGAAATGGACTGGACCAACAAGAACGTCAACCCCTCCAAGGTGGTATCCCTGGGTGACGAAGTGGAAGTCATGGTGCTGGAAATCGACGAAGACCGTCGCCGCATCTCGCTGGGCATGAAGCAGTGCAAAGCCAACCCCTGGGACGACTTTGCCGCGACCTTCAAGAAGGGTGACAAGGTCAGTGGCCAGATCAAGTCGATCACCGACTTCGGCATATTCATCGGCCTGCCCGGTGGCATCGACGGTCTGGTCCACCTGTCCGACCTGGCCTGGAACCTCCCCGGCGAAGAAGCCCTGCGCAACTATCGCAAGGGCGATGAAGTGGAAGCCTCCGTGCTGGCCATCGACGTGGAAAAGGAACGCATCTCCTTGGGCATCAAGCAGATGGAGAACGATCCCTTCAACGCCTACGTGGCCACCCACGACAAGGGCAGCATCGTCACCGGTACGGTGAAGAGCATGGACGCCAAGGGCGCCGTGATCCTGCTGGATGGCGAAGTGGAAGGTTATCTGCGCGCTTCCGAAGTGGCGCGTGACCGCGTCGAAGACATCCGCACCCATCTCAAGGATAACGAGACGGTGGAAACCGTGATCATCAATATCGATCGCAAGAACCGTCAGATTAACCTGTCGATCAAGGCCAAGGATGCCGCCGAGCAATCTGAAGCCCTGCGCAAGCTGGCTGCTGAGCATTCCACCGGCACCACCAACCTGGGGGCGCTGCTCAAGGCCAAGCTCGATAACAAGGTCGGCGAATGACAGAAATAGGCGCAATGACCAAGTCGGATCTGATTGCCCGGCTGGCGGAGCGCCATCCCCATCTGGTGGCGGCGGATGCCGAGCTGGCTGTCAAAACCATCATCGACGCCATGGTGAACTGCCTGGTGGAAGGTGAACGGATCGAAATCCGCGGTTTTGGCAGCTTCAGCCTCAACTTCCGTCCACCCCGGCTGGGGCGCAACCCCAAGACCGGCGACAAGGTCGAGGTGGCGGGCAAGTATGTGCCGCACTTCAAGGCGGGCAAGGAATTGCGCGACCGTGTCGACATCAAGGGATAACTTCATTCGTTTTTGTTGAACCGGCGCCGCTCATGCGGCGCCTTATTTTCTGGTTCCGGCGTGGCCGCCTGCCGCTACAATCCCAGGCTTTCCCGCACCGGAAAACGCCATGCGCGCCCTGGCACTATTTCTTAAAATTGTCCTGTTCGTGTTGTTGCTCGGATTCGCGGTCAAGAATAGCGACGTGGTCACGCTGCATTATTTTCTCGGCTACGAATGGCAATCTCCCTTGGCGCTGGTGATTCTGGTGTCGTTCGCCATCGGCCTGTTGATAGGGCTGCTGGCCTGTTCCTGGCAACTGTTGCGCAACCATCGTGAATTGCGCCAGCTACGCCGGGGGATTCCTGACCATTCCAAGCCGGAGTAATTTTTGGAACTCGAAGCCTGGCATCTCCTGGTTATTCCCCTGTTCTTTGCCCTCGGCTGGCTGGCCGCGCGGGTGGATATCCGGCATGTCATGCAGGAATCTCGCGCGGTGCCGCGTTCTTATTTCAAAGGCCTCAATTACCTGCTGAATGAGCAGCCGGACCAGGCCATCGAGGCGTTTTTGGAGGTGACCCGCCTGGACCCGGATACCCTGGAACTGCACTTCGCTCTGGGCGCCCTGTTTCGTCGTCGCGGCGAACTCGACCGTGCCATCCGCATCCACCAGAGCCTGGTGGATCGCGCCGATCTGCCGCAGGACCAGCGCATGAAGGCGCTCTATGGCCTGGGCGAAGACTTTCTCAAGGCGGGCCTGCTGGATCGCGCGGAAGACGTGTTCCGGCGCCTGGAAACCGGCGTGCACACGCTCGATGCGCTGCGCAACCTGCTGGAAATTCAGGTGCTCACCAAGGATTGGCAACAGGCCATCGTCACCGCGGAGCGTTTGGAAAAACTGGGTTGCGTGTCGCAGAACGCCAATACCGCGCATTACCACTGTGAACTTGCCGCGGCCGACATGCGGCGCGGTGATAGCGATGGCGCGCGGGCACAACTGGAGCAGGCGTTGCGCGAGAACCGCCGCTCCGCGCGCGCCTGCCTCTTGCTCGGCGACCTCGAAGCACAAGCGGCTCATGACGAGGCCGCCATTGCAGCCTGGCGGCGTATCGAGGAAATCAACCCGGCTTTCCTACCCCTTGCCGCCGAACGCCTGGTGCAGGCGTATGGGCGACTGGGCCAGGATGAACAAGCCGTCCGCCTTTTGCGGGACTATCTGGAGCAGCACCCCAGCCCGGATCTGCTGCATCTTCTGTTCCAGACTGTGGCCGCGCGCCAGGGCTGGGAGGCCGCGCGCGAACTGGCGGGTGAAGAACTGAAACGCAACCCCGGCTTGCGCGCCCTCGACGATTACCTGCAAGCCAGCAACGCGCTTCAGCCGGAAACCGAAGCCGGACGTGTGGAAAGCCGCCTGGCCCAGGATCTGGTCCATACCCAAGTCAGCCAGGCCGCTTACTACCAGTGCGGTGATTGTGGCTTCAAGGCGCGCCAGTTCTTCTGGCAATGCCCGGCCTGCGCGCGCTGGGAAAGTATTTCCCCGCAACGGTTGGATCATGAGTGATCCCATCGGGCGCGGCCCGTTTCCCTCACCCCTAGTTCCTCTGATGGAACCCCTAAGCAATCGACGAGGAGCCTGTCAGACTTTGGTCGTCGATAACGAAAATCGGCCCCAGCGAGACCATTTTTTGCCGGATTTGCCGCCGCATGGTTGTTCCATGGGGCAAGAAGCCGGTGAAAAATGGGCCGCTGCGGTCGATTTGCAGCCGACGATTCCAATGTCCGACAGCCTCCTAGGCTGCCCAACTACGGCAGCCAAGTCGCTGCTTATCCCACAGGGAGAGGGGAACCTCGAGAGTCGCTCACGCGACGGGAGTAACAAAGTCATCGTCGCGCTGGACTATCCCCAGGCCGATCAGGCGCTCGCCTTCGTCGACCGGGTACGGCCCGACATGTGCCGCCTCAAGGTGGGCAAGGAACTGTTCGTCGCGGCTGGCCCCGCCTTCGTGGAAGACCTGGTGGAACGGGGTTTCGCGGTCTTCCTCGACCTGAAATTCCACGACATTCCCAATACCGTGGCGCAGGCCTGCAAAGCGGCGGCGCGGCTCGGGGTGTGGATGATGAACGTCCATGCCTCCGGTGGGCCGCGCATGATGCTGGCCGCGCGTGAAGCGCTGGAGGGTTTTTCGCGGCGGCCCCGCCTGATCGCCGTGACCGTGCTGACCAGCATGGGCGAAGAGGAATTGCGCGCCATCGGCGTTGAGGCCGCCGCCCGCCAACAGGTGTTGCGGCTGGCTTCTCTAGCGCATGGCAGCGGCATGGATGGCGTGGTGTGCTCCGCCCAGGAAGCGCCGTTGCTGCGTTCCAGCCTCGGTGCCGAATTTCTTCTGGTGACCCCGGGTATCCGTCCCGCCGGCAGCAAGGGAGGCGACCAGACCCGTATCCTCACCCCGGCCCAGGCCATTCAGGCCGGTTCGGATTATTTAGTCATCGGTCGGCCCATCACCCAGGCCGTTGATCCATTGGCCGCGTTGGAATCCATCACGCGGGAAATCGCTTTTTCTACCGAGTAAGTGAACCATGAAAATCGCTATCGCCGGTACCGGCTACGTCGGCCTCTCCAATGCCATCCTGCTGGCACAACATAACGAAGTGGTCGCGCTGGACATTATTCCGGAGAAGGTGGCGATGCTGAACCGCAAGGAGTCGCCCATCGTCGACGTCGAGATCGAGGACTACCTGAAAAACCGGCCGCTCGACTTCCGCGCCACGCTCGACAAGCAGGATGCCTATGCGGGCGCTGATTTCGTCATCATCGCTACCCCTACCGACTACGACCCGGAGACCAATTACTTCAACACCCGCACGGTCGAATCGGTTATCCAGGACGTCAAGGCCATCAACCCACAGGCGGTGATGATCCTCAAGTCCACCGTCCCGGTCGGCTATACCGCCAAGCTGAAGGCGCAGTTCAACTGTGAAAACCTCCTTTTCTCACCCGAATTTTTGCGTGAAGGCAAGGCGCTCTACGATAACCTCCACCCCTCGCGCATCATCATCGGCGAGCGCTCCGGGCGCGCCGAAACCTTCGCCAACCTGCTCCGGCAAGGCGCCATCAAGCAAGACATCGCGGTGCTGTTCACCGACTCCACCGAGGCCGAGGCGATCAAGCTGTTCGCCAATACCTACCTCGCCATGCGGGTAGCCTATTTCAACGAACTGGATACCTACGCCGCCACCCATGGGTTGAATACCAAACAGATCATCCAGGGCGTCTGCCTCGACCCGCGCATCGGCGAGCACTACAACAACCCTTCATTTGGCTATGGTGGTTACTGCCTGCCCAAGGACACCAAACAACTGCTCGCCAACTACCAGGAGGTCCCGCAGAACCTGATGCGCGCCATCGTCGATTCCAACACCACGCGCAAGGACTTCATCGCCGACAGCATCCTTAAACGCAAACCTAATGTGGTCGGCATCCATCGTCTGATCATGAAAAGTGGCTCGGATAATTTCCGCGCCTCCTCGATCCAGGGGATCATGAAACGGATCAAGGCCAAGGGCATCGAGGTCATCGTCTACGAGCCGGTGCTGACGGAGCCCGCGTTTTTCCACTCCAGGGTGGTCAACGACCTCGCTGAGTTCAAACGGCTCTCCGATATCATCGTCGCCAACCGCACCACCGAGGACCTGCGCGACGTGGCGGAAAAGGTCTACAGCCGGGATCTGTTCGGGAAGGACTGAGGCGCCATGTTCAAAACGATCGAGGATTTCGTCGGCAACACGCCTCTGGTGCGGTTGAAAAAACTGCCCGGAGAGACCTCCAACATGCTGCTGGTCAAGCTGGAAGGCAACAACCCGGCCGGCTCGGTGAAGGATCGGCCAGCGTTGTCGATGATCGCCCGCGCCGAGGCGCGTGGCGAGATCAAGCCGGGCGACACCCTGATCGAAGCCACCAGCGGCAACACCGGCATCGCCCTGGCGATGGTGGCCGCCATCAAGGGCTACCACATGGTTCTGATCATGCCCGAGCACCTCTCTATCGAACGCCGCCAGGCCATGCGTGCCTACGGTGCCGAACTGGTGCTGGTAAGCAAGGCGGACGGCATGGAAGGCGCGCGCGACCGGGCGGAACAGATGCAGCGCGAAGGCAAAGGGAAGATCCTCGACCAGTTTTCCAACCCGGATAACCCCCTCGCCCACTACGAGGGCACCGGCCCGGAAATCTGGCGCGATACAGGCGGTCGGATCACCCATTTCGTCTCCAGCATGGGCACCACCGGCACCCTCATGGGCTGCTCGCGCTACCTCAAGGAACAGAACCCCGCCATCCAGATCGTCGGCGTGCAACCGGAGGAGGGCGCGCAAATCCCCGGCATTCGCAAATGGCCGGCCGAATATGTGCCCGCCATCTGTGATTACGCTCGAGTGGACCGGATGATCTACGTCGGCCAGGCGGCTGCGGAAGAAACCACCCGCCGGCTAGCCAGCGAGGAGGGCATCTTCGCCGGCATCTCCTCCGGTGGCGCGCTCTACGCGGCGTTGCAGCTGTCATCGGGAGTGGAAAACGCGGTCATCGTCTCCATCGTCTGCGACCGCGGAGACCGTTATCTCTCGACTGGGGTGTTTCCCGCGTAGGGCGCCCCTACGCATTCAGCGACTTGAGCAGCACCATCACCGCGCCACCCCCACCGTCCACCGGCCGCGCCTGAACGTAGGCCAACACCTCGTCGCGCTGCATCAGCCAGTGGCGCACATGCAGTTTCAGCACCGGCTCGCGATTTTTCGAGCCCAGACCCTTGCCGTGAATGATGCGTACACACCGCGCGCCGCGGCGTTTGCACGCGAACAGGAAATCCGCCAGCTCCCGCTTGGCTTCAACTCGGGTCAAACCGTGCAGATCGAGTTCCGCCTGCGCGACCCAGTCGCCACGGCGCAAGCGGCGCAGTGTCTGGCGAGTGATGCCGGGACGCAGATAGGATGTTTCTTCCCCGGTTTCCGTATCCGCATCCCAGCGGACCGGGTCGTGCATCGATTCGTGGATGGCCTCACGCTCGTCGCGAAACAGGCTGAGCGGAACGGGGGGAAGTCGGGCGGGGGAGGTGAGCACGCGGCCGTGTGGGGTGAGTGGAACCACATCCTCCAGCTCGGCCCGGAACAGCTCGCATTCCTCGGAAGGCAAGGCGGGAGAGTGTAACTTACCGCCTTTATTCATGGTATTACAACGATAAGTTAAGGTAGCTTGTCAAGATAACGCTCGGCATCCAGCGCCGCCTGGCAACCGCTTCCGGCACTGGTGATAGCCTGCTTGTAGATCATGTCCTGCACGTCACCGGCCGCGAAAACGCCCGCGACGCTGGTTTGCGTGGCATTGCCATGGCGGCCACCCTGGGTGGCCAGGTAGCCGTGATCCATCTCTAGTTGCCCGGTAAAGAGGTCGGTATTGGGCTTGTGGCCGATGGCAATGAAAATACCGGTCAGCGTGATTTCCTTGGTCGCGCCATCGGTCATGGATTTGAGGCGCATCCCGGTGACGCCACTCTTGTCGCCCAGAACTTCATCAAGAACCTGATTGACTTCAAGGACAATTTTGCCTTCCTTAACGCGTTCCATGAGGTGATCGACCATGATTTTTTCCGCCTTGAAGACATCGCGGCGGTGCACCAGGGTGACCTTGGAACAGATGTTGGAGAGGTAGATGGCTTCTTCCACGGCGGTGTTGCCGCCCCCGATCACCGCGACTTCCTGGTTCTTGTAGAAGAAGCCATCACAAGTGGCGCAGCCGGAAACACCACGCCCCATGAACTTTTCCTCGGACTCCAGCCCAAGATACATGGCGGAAGCGCCGGTGGCGATGATCAGCGCATCGCAGGTATAGCTGCCGGCATCGCCGGTCAGCGTGAAGGGGCGGTTTTTCAGATCAGCGGTATGGATGTGGTCGAAAATAATCTCGGTATTGAAGCGCTCGGCATGCGCCTGGAAACGCTGCATCAGGTCCGGCCCTTGCACACCGTTCACATCGGCCGGCCAGTTATCCACCTCGGTGGTGGTCATGAGCTGGCCACCCTGGCTCAAGCCCGTGATCAAGACCGGTTGCAGATTGGCGCGGGCGGCGTAAACGGCGGCGGTATAACCGGCGGGGCCGGATCCGAGAATAAGCAGACGGCAATGCTGGGTAGACATGAGGTTCTCCATGGGAAGACGGTGGGGAGGTGTAGACGAGCTACCGAATTGCAAGCAGCGTGGGTTGGGTGCGATTTTATCAGGCTCAGGGTTTCGATCGGCATGGAAAGCCATGCAACCATTATATTTAACATAATATTCATTCAGGGTTTATTCGGGCATAACGAAACTGTCCCGTGTCACACGGCTTATACTTGTGGCACATCCAATTCCGACGACTTGATCATGAAACAACTGACGATCCGCGAAGCTCGTGAAGGCTTGTCGCATCCGGAGGCGATGTTCGCCGATACCGAGGAAATCCTGGTCGTGTGCCGCGGCGAGCCGATAGCGCGGATTCTGCCCGTCAACCCGAAGCGCAAGGTGCGGTCACTGGCGGCATTCCGCGCCACGCAGCCATTCCAGGATGTCCCCAGCGAAGTCATCATCTCTGAAGACCGCGAAGATCGCTGCTGATGGTTTACGTAGACACCAGCGCCTTGCTCAAGCGCTATATCACCGAAGCCAACAGCGACGAATTCGATGCCTTCTTCATGGCCCGCACCCCTTTGGCCATCAGTCGCTTGACCTTGGTTGAAATGCGCTGCGCTTTGGCACGCCGCCGCCGTAATGGCGATATCTCAACGACCTTGGAAGAGCAGGCGATGGATGAAGTCCGCACCGACATTCAGGACGGCGTGCTGGCTGTACACCCTATAAGCGACGATCAGGTCGTCCATGCCCTGCATCTGATCGATCAAATCGCCCCCCTCCCCTTGCGGACTCTGGATGCCTTGCATCTATCAGTCGCGCGCCGTATCAACGCCGACGAATTTGCCACCGCCGATCGTAACCAGGCGGATGCCGCAACTGCGCTTGGCCTGATTGTTTTCACTTTTATTCAAATCAAATCATGACTGAATCCCCCGCCCCCGCCCAAGACGAAAACCAGATCATCGCTGAACGCCGCGAGAAGCTCGCTGGCATCCGCGCTTTGGGGCAAGCCTTCCCCAACGATTTTGAGCGTAAGGACTACGCCGCCGACCTGCACGCGGCGCATGGCGAAACCGCCAAGGAAGACTTGGAAACCCACCCGGTCGCCGTGCAACTTGCCGGCCGCATGATGCTGAAGCGAGTCATGGGCAAGGCCAGTTTCGCCACCCTGCAGGACATGAGCGGGCGCATACAGATTTACGTCGTGCGCGATGCGCTCGGGGAGGCGGCCTATGGCGCCTTCAAGCGCATGGACCTGGGCGACATCCTTGGCGTGGCCGGCACCCTGTTCCGCACCAAAACCAACGAACTCACCATCCAGTGCACCTCGGTGCGCCTGCTGGCCAAGGCGCTGCGGCCACTGCCGGAGAAATTCCATGGCCTCACCGACCAGGAGCAGAAATACCGCCAGCGCTACCTCGACCTGATCACCAACGAGGACTCCCGCCGCACTTTCATCATCCGCTCCAAAGTCATCCAGGCCATGCGAGAGTTCTTCACCTCGCACGGCTACCTGGAAGTGGAAACGCCGATGATGCACCCCATCCCCGGCGGGGCCTCCGCCAAGCCCTTCGTTACCCACCACAACGCGCTCGACATGCAATTATTCCTGCGCATCGCGCCGGAGCTGTACCTCAAGCGCCTGGTGGTCGGCGGCCTGGAAAAGGTCTTCGAGATCAATCGCAGCTTTCGCAACGAAGGGATCTCCACACGGCATAACCCGGAATTCACCATGGTCGAGTTCTACGAGGCCTACCGGGATTACCGCTACCTGATGGACTTCACCGAAGCCCTGTTTCGCGCCATCGCGCAGAAAGTGCTGGGAACCACGATCGTGGCCTACCAGGGCAACCAGATCGACCTCGGCGCCCCCTTCGCGCGGATGACCGCGCTCGACGCGGTGCGCCACTACCACCCGGAACTGCGCGTAGCGCCACTCGACGATCGAGCATTCGTGATTGAAGAACTCAAGCGCCGCAAGATCGCCCACCGTCCGAACGACGGCCTCGGCGGCCTGCAACTCACGTTGTTCGAGGAAACCACCGAGCACCTGTTGATCCAGCCCACCTTCATCATCGACTACCCGGCGGAAACCTCGCCACTGGCGCGCCGCAATGACATCGATCCAAGCCGCACCGACCGCTTCGAGCTATTCATGGTCGGCCGCGAGATCGCCAACGGCTTCTCCGAACTGAACGACCCGGAAGACCAGGAGGCCCGCTTCGACGCCCAGGTAGCGGCCAAGGAAGCCGGCGACGAGGAAGCCATGTTCAAGGACCAGGATTACATCCGTGCCCTGGAACACGGCCTGCCCCCCACCGCCGGTGAAGGCATCGGCATCGACCGCCTGATCATGCTGCTCACTGACTCGCCCAGCATCCGCGACGTGATCCTGTTCCCGCAGTTGCGGCGGGAAGAGTGAGTGGCCCCCGCCCTCCAGCAAGCCCTCACCCAGGTCAACCACCTTGTCCTCGGCAAGGAAACTCAGGTGCGCCTGTGCCTGGCCTGCCTGCTGGCGCGCGGCCATCTGTTGATCGAAGACGCACCCGGCGTCGGCAAGACCACCCTGGCGCATGCGCTGGCGCGCACCCTGGGGCTGGATTTTCACCGCATCCAATTCACCAGCGATCTGTTGCCGGCGGATATTCTGGGGGCGGCGATCTATGATCGGGAAAGCGCCAAGTTCAGCTTTCACCCCGGCCCGATCTTCGCCCAGGTGATCCTGGCCGACGAGATCAACCGCGCCAGCCCGAAGGCGCAGAGCGCGCTGCTGGAAGCGATGGAAGAAGGCCAGGTCAGCATCGAAGGCGAGACGCGCCCTCTGCCCGCCCCCTTCTTTGTGATTGCCACCCAGAATCCCAGCGAGCAGGTGGGCGCCTTTCCGTTGCCGGAATCACAGCTCGACCGTTTTCTCATGCGCATCCGTCTCGGATATCCCGACCACGCGGCGGAACGTGCTTTGCTCCGCGGCCAGGATCGGCGCGATCTGCTGGCGAATTTGCCGGCGACACTGAATCCGGTGGACTTCATGCGCCTGCAACAAGAGGCGCAGGCGGTGCATGTCTCGGATGCCCTGCTCGATTACCTGCAAGCCCTGCTCGCCGCCAGCCGCGCGGACAGCCGTTTCGCCACCGGCCTCTCGCCGCGCGCCGGACTCGGTTTCCTGCATGCCGCGCAGGCCTGGGCTTTTCTTGAAGGCCGCACGTTCGTACAACCGGAAGATGTGCGGGCGGTATTGCCAGCGCTGGTGCCGCATCGTTTGTTCCCGGCGCTGGGCTTGAGCAATCCCGCCGACGATTGGGCGGCGCGGATACTGCTGGACGTGGCGATACCGTAGGTGCGAATTTAGCCGCAGGGGTATCCCTTGGGGCATTCGCACAATCCGGTCATTTGGTACAAATGAATTTGCGGCTACCGCCGAGGAGAAACCCATGACTCACGACTACGACAGCTTGACTCCCCCTCCCCTGCCCTATGACCGGCGCGGCTTTCTGGTGACCGCCCTCGGCGCTGGTTTTGCCCTGGCGGTGCAGCCAGTGATGGCGCAAACCGCCATCACCACCTCCGCCGACGAGCTCACTGCCGGAGAAATCAGCGTGCTGACGCCAGATGGCGCCATACCAGCCTATCGCGCGCAACCGGCTCAAGGCTCCCACTTCCCGGTCATCCTGGTGGTGCAGGAAATTTTCGGCGTGCATGAACACATCAAGGATATTTGCCGCCGCCTGGCCAATCTGGGTTACCTGGCCATCGCCCCGGAGTTGTATGCGCGCCAGGGCGATCCACGCCAGTATGCGGCGATTCCCGACATCCTCGCCAAAATTGTCGCCAAAGTCCCGGATGCCCAGGTGATGCGCGATCTCGACGCCTGCGTCGCCTGGGTCGAGGCCAATGGCGGCGACAGCGCGCGGCTGGGCATCACCGGCTTCTGCTGGGGTGGGCGCATCGTCTGGCTGTATGCCGCGCACAACCCCAAGGTCAAAGCCGGCGTCGCCTGGTATGGCCGCCTGGTCGGCGGCGCCAGCGCCATGACGCCGAAGCACCCGCTCGACCTGGCGGGTGCCCTGCACGCCCCAGTGCTCGGCCTCTATGGTGGCCTGGACCCGGGGATTCCACTGGAAACGGTGGAAAAGATGAACAAGGCGCTGGCCGCGGTGCAACTCCCCGCCAGCAAGGCGTCCATCCTCCACGTTTACCCCAACGCCCCGCACGCCTTCAACGCCGACTACCGCCCGAGTTACCGCAAGGAAGAAGCGGAGGATGGCTGGAAGCGGATGCGGGGGTGGTTCAGGCAGAACGGCGTATGACGGTGGGCATGGCGGCCGCTTTGAGCTCGCTCGCCACCTTCACCTGGAAAGGAACCCGCCGCTGTAACCTGGAGAATCTCTGATGTATCTCGGCATCGACTTCGGCACCTCCGGCGCCCGCGCCTGCGTGATGGCCCCCGGTGGGGAAATCGAAGAGATAGCGCGGCTGGAGTTCGGCAACCTGGCGCCCGACGAAGCCGCCGCCACCTGGTGTGAGGCGTTGTTCAGCCTGATCGCACAGATTCCAATCGGCCTGCGCCGCCGCCTGCAAGCCCTGGCTATCGACGGCACTTCCGCGACCGTGCTGGCCTGCGACGAAGCCCTTAACACCACTTATCCGCCGCTGCGCTACAACGACGCCCGCGCGGTGGCCGAAGCCGAAGCCATCCGCCGCGCGGCAGGCAGCGAGCACCCGGCGGCGATGGCAACCTCCGGCCTGGCCAAGGTGCTCTGGCTGAAAAAACATCTGGGATTGCGCCGCGCCCGCCTCTATCTCAACCAGGCCGACTGGCTTTCCGCCCTGCTTTCCGGCCGCCCGGTGAGCGACTACCACAACGCCCTGAAAATGGGCCTGGACCTGGAAACCGGGCAATGGCCGGCCTGGGTGGCCTTCCTGGCCGACGTCGACACGCTGCCGGTCCCGGTGAAACCCGGCACGGCCCTGGCCCTGGTGGAGCGCCCGCGCGCGCGGGAACTCGGCATCAATTCCGACTGCCTGGTGCGCGCCGGCACCACCGACAGCATCGCCGCCTTCCTTGCAGCCTGTCAGACTTTGGTCGTCGATAGCGAGAAGCCGCCCCAGCGAGGCCAGTTTTTTCCGGATTTGCCGGCGCATAGTCGAACTATGGGGCAGCGGAGTCGTTGTCGCTTCAGCGACATTACGAATCCGGCGTACCCCTTGCAGGTGCAAAAAGCCGGTGAAAAATGGGCCGCTGCGGCCGTTTCGCAGCCGACGATTCCAAAGTCCGACAGGCTGCCAGCCACTCGCGTCAGCCAACCGGGCGAAGCGGTCACCTCGCTAGGCACCAGCCTGGTATTGAAGCTGCTCTCGACCACCCGAGTAGACGCCTGCGAATACGGCATCTACTCGCACTGGTTCGGCCGCTACTGGCTGGCTGGCGGCGCCTCCAACGCCGGGGGGGGCGTGCTCCGGCAATATTTCAGCGACGACGAACTCCTCGTTTTGTCCGCGGGCATCGACACGGCGCGCGCCAGCGGCCTGGATTACTACCCGCTGCCGAGCAAGGGAGAGCGCTTCCCCATCAATGACCCGGAAATGCTTCCTCGCCTGGAGCCGCGCCCGCCCAACCGTGGCGAATTCCTGCGCGGCCTGCTGGAAGGCCTGGCGAATATCGAAGCGCGCGGTTATCGCTTGCTCATGGAACTCGGCGCCACCCCTTTGACCGCGGTCGCCAGTGCCGGTGGCGGTGCCCGCAATGACGCCTGGACGCGCATCCGCGCGCGCCATCTGCAAGTTCCGGTCACGCGGGTGTTGGCAACCCATGCCGGCGAACAGGAAGCCTGCTATGGGGCGGCGCGACTAGCCTGTTTTGGAACCGAACTTTTCCCTGGAGGTAGTGATGACTGACGGCCTTTCCTGCACCAGCCCGATGCCCTTGGCCTGGCACCCCGTCCACCTGGACGAGAACACGCGCCAGAACCTGCTGCGCGAGGCGACGCTGTTGCTGATCGCGCTTAACCAGATGGAAAGCACGCACGAACAGGACAGCGGCGGCACGGAAAATCGCCGCCTGGAACGCCTTGAAGCCAAACTGGATTTGGCCCTGCACCTGCTCGCCCGCGCCCTTGAGCCCGGCCCCCCGTCCACCACCCGCAGCGTGGTTCTATCGCCTTTGGGCGTGGAATGGAACGACGAACAGGCGCCAGCCGCCGGCACCCTCGTGATCCTGGAACTGCGCCCTTCCGCCCACCTGCCGCTCACCCTGCGCTTGCCGGCGGTGGCGCGGGAACCGTTGCCGGGCCAGGCACGGGTGAGTCTGGTCGACCTTCCGGAAGCGCTTGACGACGCTCTGCACCAGTTCGTGTTCCGCCGCCATCGCCAGGCGATCCGCGCACGCGCGGGTGGCTGATTTTCGCCGCGGCGACCCATGACGGCCCTACCCTACTTGCCCTGGCGCAAACCCATCTTGGAGAGCGGGCCGCTGCGCCTGACCTCGCGCCGCCTCTACCTCCTGCCCACCCGCTCCGGGCTGCTGTTCGGCTTGCTGCTGCTAGGGTTGCTGGTCGGCGCCATCAACTACGGCGTCAGTCTGGTCTATCTGTTCACCTTCTGGTTCGTCAGCCTCGGCGTGGTGGGCATGCTGCATACCCAACGCAATCTCACCGGCTTGATACTGCATGGCGGCGCCACCGCGCCCGTGTTCGCGGGCGAGAACGCGCTTTTTCATCTCCGGGTGGAGAACCCCAGTCGCCTGCCACGGCAACGCATTGGCCTGCGCCATGCCCAGGGCCAGGGCGAACCCGGCGACATTCCCGCCGCCGCCGAAGCGGTGATTGACCTGCCGCTGCCGCAAACGGAACGCGGTTGGAAAACCCCCGGCCGTTTTGCCATCCACAGTGAATTCCCGCTCGGCCTGTTCCGTTGCTGGAGTGTGTTGGAGTTGGACTGGGGCGTTCTCGTCTACCCGCGGCCGGCGGCGGAAGGGATGCCGCCGCCGGCCTCGGACGACGGCGACGAAGAAGCCAGCGCCGCGCGCCGCGAAGGCTTGGAATTCGATGGCCTGCGCGACTACCAGCCCGGCGATGCGACGCGCCGCATCGCCTGGAAGGCGTCGGCGCGTGGCGGCGATAAGCTGCTCACCAAGCAATTCGCCAGCGCCACCGGGCAACACCTCTGGCTGAGCTGGTGGCAAACCCCTGAACGCGACGTCGAAGGCCGCCTGTCACGCCTCACCCGTTGGGTGCTCGACGCCCACGCCGCCGGCCTCGCCTACGGCCTCAAACTGCCCGGCCGCGTGTTGCCACCGCGAACCGGCGCGGCGCATCTGCGGCAATGCCTGGAAGCGTTGGCACGGCATGTCAGCAACACGTCGTAGGAACGGACCGTGTCCGCGTTCTCAAGTCGTTCGCCGGGCCGCCCCAAGAAAGACTTGGCCCCCTCGGGGGGGCTCGGGCGATTTTCCAGAGCCGGGGGCACAGCTAATTCCACGCAAAAAATCGCGGACGCGGTCCACTCCCACGCCACCCACCCTCGCCCCCCTCCTCTGGTTGATCATCCCCCTGCTTCTGGTGCTGGCGCCGCATGCCCCGCATCTGCCGCTGTGGATCAGCCTGGCCTGGCTGGGCTGTGCCTTGCTCCGCCTGCATGGCGCGCAGACCGGGCGGCAACCGGTCGGACGTGTACTCAAGATGCTGCTGACGCTGGCCGGGGTGGCGGGGGTGCTGCTCCAGTACGGTACGCTGATCGGCCCGGCCGGTGGCGTGGCGCTATTGGCCTTTCTTTCCGGCGCGAAGCTGCTGGAGACACCTACCCCACGCGACCGCCTCGGCCTCTTGTTCGTCGGCTGTTTTCTTCTGGTGGCGCATTTCCTCGATCGGCAAAACCTGGCCACCGCCGGCTACATGGCGTTCGCAGCGCTCGCTCTAGTCGCCGGCATGATCGCCACGCAAAGCCCCGCCAGCACGGCTTGGCGCCCCCCCCTCGCCCTTGCCGCCCGCCTGATGGCGCAGGCGCTGCCGCTGGCGCTGCTGATTTTTCTGCTGTTCCCGCGCCTGCAAGGGACGCTCTGGGGCTTGCCGCAACAGGTCGCCGCGCAAACCGGCTTGTCCGACCAGATGAGCCCGGGCGACATCAGCCAGCTCATCCTCTCCGACGAACTCGCCTTCCGCGCCGAATTCAGCGGCGCCGAACCGACGCCACAACAGCTTTACTGGCGTGGGCCGGTGCTCTGGGATTACGACGGCCACACCTGGCGCACGGCTACCCCGCTGCGCGCCGCCATGCCGGAAGCCACGGGCAACGGCCAACCACTACGCTACAGCCTGACCCTGGAACCGCATCGGCAACGCTGGCTGCTCCTGCTCGGCTTGCCTACCCGCCTGCCGGAACTGCCCGGCAACCCCACCGTCCTGGGCGCGGATCTGCAATGGCGGGCCAGGGAGCCCATCAACCAGCGCCTGCGCTATGGCATCGAGGCGTATCTGGATTACCAACTGGAGCCGGCATTGTCCCCGACACTGCGCGCGCGGGCGCTGGCCCTGCCAGTGGGCGGCAACCCGCGGGCGCGAGAACTGGCTCAAAGCTGGCTGGATCACGCGACCAACGACACGGCCCGCGACGCCGCCATCGTCAACCAGGCACTCACCCTGTTCCGTGCGCAACCCTTTTTCTACACCCTCAATCCGCCCCGTCTCGGCGAGTCGGCGGTGGATGATTTCCTGTTTACCAGCCGGCGTGGCTTCTGCGAGCACTATGCCAGCGCTTTCGTTTTCCTGATGCGCGCGGCTGGCGTGCCGGCGCGTGTGGTCACCGGCTACCAGGGTGGCGAGCGCAACCCCCTCGGCAACTATCTCATCGTGCGCGGCCGCGACGCCCACGCCTGGGCCGAAGTCTGGCTAGCCGGGCGCGGCTGGCTGCGGGTCGACCCGACCGCGGCGGTCGCTCCGGCGCGGGTCGAGCACGGCGTCAGCGCCGCCCTCCCGACCGCCGAGCGCCCCGGCAATCTGGCTACGGGCGCCTGGCTGCGGCCACTTGGCCTCGGCTGGGATTTGATCAACAACCAGTGGAATCAATGGGTAATCGGTTACGACCCGGCGCGGCAGCAGCAATTCCTCGCGCGCCTCAACCCGCTCCTGGCCGACTGGCGGAGCAGGGTGTGGGCGCTGGGCCTGGGCGCCACCCTCCTCGTCGTCGGCGTCGCCGCTGCCCTCTGGCCGCGCCAGACCGTTATCCAAAGCGACCCGGCCAGCCGTGAATACCAGCGTTTTTGCCGCGCCCTGGCCCGTCTCGGCCTGCCGCGCGGGGCGGCGGAAGCCGCGGAAGACTATGCCCGCCGCGCCCTGGCCCGGCGACCCGACCTGGGTAACGAAATCAAACGCATCACCCGCCTCTACCTCGCCAGCCGCTATGGCCCGGCGGGATACCAAAGGGGAGCAGCGGCAGCGGACGACTCGTTGCGCGATCTGAAAAACGCGGTCGCCGCGTTTCGCCCCGGACGCCGCCCGGCGGCTAAACTCGGCGTTTCCGAGCCAACCTGAATGCCGCTATGGAACGCTTCACCATCTCCCTCGATGAATCCCTG
The DNA here is from genome assembly GCA_002784045.1 of Hydrogenophilales bacterium CG_4_10_14_3_um_filter_63_21. Classification (GTDB taxonomy): domain Bacteria; phylum Pseudomonadota; class Gammaproteobacteria; order Burkholderiales; family Thiobacillaceae; genus PFJX01. The sequence continues at coordinate 9,092 of PFJX01000025.1, read as the reverse complement.
GCCGTGGCTTTCGATCGCCTGATCCGCGACCGCGGCTACGCCAACCGCTCGGAAGCCATGCGCGACATGATCCGGCGTGAACTGGAAACCCAGCGCATCGAAAAAGCGGAAGCCCCCCACTGCGTCGCCAACCTCTCTTACATCTACAACCACCACGAACGCCGCCTGGCGGAACGCCTGACCGACCTGCAACACCACGCCCACGACGTGGTCGTTTCCTCCATGCACGTCCACCTGGACCACGACAATTGCCTGGAAACGTTGTTCATGCGCGGCCATACCGACCAAGTCCGCGCCTTCGCGGAAAAACTCATCGCCGAACGCGGCGTTCGCCATGGCACCCTCAACCTGATCCCGGTGGAAGCGGAAACCACGCCGCAGCATGTGCATAGCCGACCGAGAACCTGAACTGAATAACCTTACCCGACAAGGCATCACCAATATGCTGCAATGGCTGCTTGGCTTGTTCAAATCGTCATCTCCCGTGACCGAGAGAAAACTTATCACGAAGGCCCGGGCCGAACCCGAACCTGATATTCAGTTGCCCCCTCCTTTTCTTCGTCGCGAGGCCATGCTTGACCGCAACCAGCAAGTGGCGGCTTATGTGTTTACCGTGGAAACACCTGCCGCCATGCGTGCCCACACCTGGCATGCGACGACGCAACAATTCTTCGGCAACGTTCTAATTGATCACTTTTCAACCGGCGAACTGGACCGGCTGCTGGGCAAGAGATTGGTCTTCCTACCCCTGGGGCCAGCCAGCCTGGAACACTCTAAGCTCGATCAACTGCCCCGCAAGAACCTGGTGATCGAATTCGACCCGCCACTCGGGATGGAATTCCCCTAGGAGGCGGTGCTCGCCAAGCTGACCGCCCTGCGCGATAGCGGCTTCCAACTCGCCTGTGGCTATGGGCTTATAAAGCATGGCCTGCCGGAAGCCCTGGAACTTGCCCAGTTCATCAGCCTGGGCAATGTAATGAATCAGGACCCGCCGGATATTCTGGCTCACTGTCGCCAGCTTGGTACACGCTACCCGGAGCGCAGATTGCTGGCCCGCAACATCGATTCTATCGAGCTATACCAGGCCTGCCGGCAGATGAATATCCAGTTATTTCAGGGGCGCTTCCTCACGCTCGGAAACCCCAACCCGTCCGACAAGGCTCCCCCCTACCGCATGTTCGTGCTGGAACTGCTCAACGCGATCATGCGTCAGGCGGAGTATGAAGAACTGGCTGATATTGCTTGGCGCGATCCCGTACTGGCCTACCGGCTATTACGTTTCGTGAACTCGGCCGCCTTCGGTTTGCGTGAGAAGATTGACAATCTCAGGAATGCCATGGCCTATGTGGGACGGGATCAGTTGTACCGCTGGCTTACCCTGTTGCTATTCAGCGGCAAGGAGCCAAACCCCCTCGACGAGGCCCTGCGGGAAAATGCCTTGGTGCGCGCCAGGCTGGTGGAAAAACTGGCCGATGGGCGCATGTCGCGGAAGGAGTGCGACGAGGCCTTCGTGGTCGGCATCCTGTCCGTGATCGACGCGTTGCTGGAGATTCCCATGCGGGATGCCCTGGCCCAACTGTCGTTGCCTGAAACCATGTCTGACGCCCTACTGCGGCGCGAGGGCAAATACGCAGCCTACTTGAAGCTGGCTATCGCCTGCGAGGAAAGCGACCAAGACACCATTCGGACTCTGGCGACTGAGTGCGACATGGATGCCGTCATGGTTAACCAGTACCACATCAAGGCATTGGCCTGGACCCTGAACTTCAGCGAAAAGCTGGACGACCAGTAAACCCCTGGCGACGCGCCACCATGAAGTGAAACTATCACGGCCTACTTTACCGAAGGGGGTATCTGTCAGGTAACCCTATGTCTTTGCCCCCAGCGCCGTTCGCAGTATCTCTTCCAGTTGCTGCTTGTGCAGGCTGGCATAGCCGGTGGCGGGGGAGGAGGACTCGGGGCGGCCGGCATAGCGCAGGGTGATGCCAGTGGCCAGGCGAATGGGGTAGGCGGCATAGCGCCAGGCGCCCTGGTTTTGTGGCTCGTCCTGCGCCCAGACGATGTCGTTCACCTTTGGGTAGCGCGCCAGCAGTTCGGCAAGCTCCAGGTCCGGCCAGGGGTAGAGCTGCTCGATGCGGATGATGGCAATGTCTTTATTTTCCTGTGTCCGACGCGCGCGCAGCAGGTCGTAATAGAGACGCCCGGAGCAGAATACCAGGCGGGTGATTGGCGCCGGGTCAAGGTTATCTAGCTCATCGATCAGGGGCTGGAAGGCGCCGCGCGCGAGTTCCTCCAGGCTGGAACTGGCATCCGGGTGGCGTAGCAGGCTCTTGGGGGTAAATACAATCAAGGGCTTGCGATAGGGGCGCACCACCTGGCGGCGCAGCAAGTGGAACATCTGTGCCGGGGTGGTGGGCTGCGTGATCTGGAAATTGTCGTGCGCGGCCAGTTGCAGGAAGCGTTCGATGCGCCCGGAGGAATGTTCCGGGCCTTGGCCCTCGTAGCCATGCGGCAGGAAGAGGGTGAGGCCGGAGAGCAGCCCCCATTTGCTTTCGGCGGCGGCGATGAATTGGTCCACCACCACTTGGGCGCCGTTGGCGAAATCACCGAACTGCGCTTCCCAGATCACCAATTGATCGGGCGCGGCGCTGGCGTAGCCATATTCGAAGCCGAGCACGGCTTCTTCCGAGAGCACCGAATCCACCACCAGGAAGTTGGCCTGGCCGGGAACCAGGTTTTGCAGCGGGATATAAGTGCCAGCATCCCAGCGTTCGCGCTTCTGGTCGTGCAGCACGGCATGGCGGTGAAAGAAAGTGCCGCGCCCGGAATCCTGGCCGGTCAGGCGTACCGGCGTGCCATCCGAGAGCAAGCTGGCGTAGGCCAGGCATTCCGCCATGCCCCAATCCAGTGGCAGCTTGCCTTCGCCCATCTGGTGGCGGTCGTCGATGATCTTCCGCACCCGGGGATGCAGAACAAAATCGGCCGGCACGGCGGTGAGTCGACGCGCCAGCGCTTGCAAGCGCGGCAGCGGGATGGCGGTGGGCGTGGCATCGCGCCAGTGGCTGTTCTTGTAGCGGCTCCAATCCGCCGCATAAGGGCTCTTGACAGCGGGTGGCTGGCTGCTGGGGGCGTCCAGGCTGGCGCGGAACGCTTGCACCAAGGCGTCCGCCGCGCCGGCGTCGACAACGTCCAGATCAGCGAGACGCTGGGCGTACAGCGTGCGCGTGCTGGGCAGAGCCTGGATACGGCGGTACATGAGCGGCTGCGTGGCCATCGGCTCATCCTGCTCGTTGTGGCCCAGGCGGCGGTAGCAGATCAAGTCGATGGCGATGTCATGCTGGAATGCCATGCGGTAATCGAGGGCGATGGCCACCGCGCGCAGCACCGCTTCCGGATCGTCGCCGTTCACATGCAGTACTGGCGCTTCGACGATCTTCATCACATCGGTGCAATACAAGCTGGAACGAGTATCGCGCGGATCGGAGGTGGTGAAGCCGATCTGGTTGTTGATGACGATATGCAGCGTGCCGCCCGTGCAAAAGCCGCGGGTGGCGGCCATGTTGAGGGTTTCCGTCACCACCCCCTGGCCGGCGATGGCGGCGTCGCCATGGATCAGAACCGGCATCACCTGTTTGCCTTCAAGGTCACCCCGGCGTTGCTGCTGCGCGCGCACCCAGCCTTCCACCACCGGGTCGACGATTTCGAGATGTGAGGGGTTGAACGCCAGCACCGCGCGAATCGGGCCGGCGGCCGTTTCCAGATCGCTGGCGAAGCCCTGGTGGTATTTCACGTCGCCGCTGCGGCTGGCGCTGCCATTGGCGTGCGCGGCCTGCTCGAACAATTCGATCACCGAGCGCCGCAACACGTTGTGCAGGACGTTGAGCCGGCCCCGGTGCGCCATACCCAGGCCGATTTCCCGCACTCCGGCGCGGACTGCCAGTTCCAGCAGGGTGTTGAGCAGGGGAATCAACGACTCGCCACCTTCCAGCGAGAAGCGTTTCTGGCCGACGAAGCGCGTGTGCAGGGTTTTTTCCAGGGTTTCGGCGGCGGTGAGTTGGGTCAATAGCCAGCGTTGCAACTCCGGCGTGATTTCCAGGCTACGGTCGCCTTCCACCCGCTGCTGCAACCAGCGCTTCTGAGGGGTGTCGGTGAGGTGCATGTATTCCAGCGACAAAGTGCCGCAATAGGCGCGCCGCACCCGCGCCAGAATGTTGCGCAGGGTATCTCGCGCCGGGCCGACCAGAGAGCCGGTATCGAATTCCTGATCCAGATCGGCGTCGGTGAGGCCGTGATTGGCCGGGTCCAGTTCCGGAATGTGCGGCGGCGGCAGGTGCCGCAAGGGGTCCAGATCGGCGACACGAAAACCGCGAAAGCGGTAAGCATTGATGAGCTGCAACACCCCGACCTGGCTTGCCTCACATTTCAGCAGCGGCAAATCGGAAACCGCCAGGGCTTCTTTCTTGGGAAAGCGCGCGAGCGTGGATGCGGAGGGGACGGGTGGCGCTGACGCCGGAATCAGATCCGGCCGTTCGGATTCGAGCGCCGCCAGGTAATCCGCGCTGCCAGAAAACAAGGCCGTAACAGGAAAAGAATCGCGCTGCATGGCGGGTCGCCACCGGGAAGTTGATGCGGCCTGCACGCTAACGGCTGCCGTGTTGCGGTGCAAGATGAATTTCAACCTGGAAACGACGGTTGAAAGAGGCCCATCTCATTGCCGATCCGCAATGCCTTGTTTACCTTCTCTACTCGCTTCGTTACTCTCACAGCACAATCCGCCAGACAGCATGCCCCCCTCCATGCAACACGATCTGCTCAGCACCTTCAACCAATACTTTGAACTGGTTCATGCGGACACGGAGGCCTTGCGTGAGCAAGTTTTCAAACTGCGCTATCAGGTCTATGTACTGGAAACCGGGTTCGAGGCCGAGGCCGATTGCAAGCGTGGCCTGGATGCCAGCGGCCAGCTCATCGGCTGGGAAGAAGACGAGTTCGATGCCCGCTCCGACCACTATTTGTTGCGCCACCGCCGTACCGGGGTCTATGCCGCTACCACGCGCCTGATTTTGCCGCTGAGCGAGGCGCCGGATGCGCCCTATCCCATCGAATTGCACTGCACGCTGGATGAGCGGGTAAGTGACCCATCGCTGCGGGTGCATCTGGGCGAAATCTCACGTTTTGCTGTTTCCAAAATCTTCAAGCGGCGCCTTGGCGAAGCCGGCAGCCTCGCCGGCGTGGCGGCCGACATCGAAGTGTATTTAAAAGACGACGAACGCCGCATCTTGCCGCATATTTCGCTGGGTCTGTTCGCGGCCGTCATGCGCATGGCGCACGCGCATGGCATCAGCCGCTGCTATGCGGTCATGGAACCGGCACTGGTGCGGCTGCTCGGCCGCTTCGGCGTGGTCTTCCGGCGTATCGGGCCGGATATCGAATATCACGGGCTGCGCGTGCCCTGCATCACCACCGCCGACGAGTCCTTGCCCAGCATCAGGCGGGTCTCGCCCCAGATATGGGATCTCATCACCAACCGCGGCGAATTTTTCATCGCAGACGCCTAATTTCCCCCTTTCCCCCTTCTCGCAACCCTCTCCCACCGCCGATTATCATGACTACCCCCCAAGACATCCGCACCCTGGCCCTGGTCGGCCACGGCGGCGCCGGCAAGACCAGCCTGATCGAAGCCCTGCTCGCCGCCAGCGGCGCCATTCTCGCCGCTGGCTCCGTGGCACGCGGCAACACCGTATGCGACTACGACGCGCAGGAAAAAACCCATCAGCACTCGATCAAGGTGGCCATCGCCCATCTCGACCATCAAGGCACCCGCATCAACCTGCTCGACACTCCCGGCTACCCCGACTTCATGGGCCAGGCCATGTGCGCGCTCGATGCGGTAGAAACCGTGGTGGTGGTGATCGACCCGAAAAAAGGCCTCGAACTCACCACCCACCGCATGATGCACTGGGCACAAACCCGTAAGCTTGCCCGCATGATCGTGGTGAACAAGATCGACCTCGCTGATGCCGATCTCCCTTCCCTGCTCACGGAAATCCAGAGCGCCTTCGGCCGCGAGTGTTTGCCCATCAACCTGCCAGCCGATGGCGGCACGCGGGTCATCGACTGTTTTTTCAATCCCGGCGGCATAGTAGGCGCCGCGGCCGATTTCTCCTCTGTCGAGGACGCCCATCGCGCCCTGGTCGATCAGGTCGTGGAAGTCGACGAAGACCTGATGAACCTTTATCTGGAACAAGGTGAGGTCGCGCCGGAACAACTGCACGGCCCGTTCGAGAAAGCACTGCGCGAGAACCATCTGGTGCCGGTGTGCTTCGTTTCCGCCAGCACCGGCGCCGGCATTCCCGAGCTGCTCGACGTGATCGCCAAGTTGCTGCCCAACCCCGGCGAGGGCAACCCGCCGCTGTTCGTGCGCGGCGAAGGGGAAGAAGCGCAATCCCTGGTTGCCTGCCCTGACCCGGATAAACATGTGCTCGCCCATGTGTTCAAGGTGGAAATCGACCCCTACGTGGGCAAGACCGCCATGTTCCGCGTCTATCAAGGCACGGTCACACCAGAGTCCCAACTCTACAACGGCGAATCGCGCAAGCCGTTCAAGGTCAACCATCTATACCGCCTGCAGGGCAAACAACTGGAAGAGGTGAAAGCCTGCATTCCCGGCGACCTCTGCGCCGTCGCCAAGGTGGATGACCTCGGCTTCGATACCGTGCTGCATGACGCCCCGGATGACGACCACATACACCTGCGGCCGTTGGACTTTCCCCATGCCGTCTATGGCCTGGCGGTGCGGCCGAAGAAGCAGAACGAAGTCGATAAGCTCTCCGAGATCCTGCACCGGCTGCGCGCGGAAGACCCCGGCCTGTTCTTTGAACACGACCCCACCACCCACGAAGCCGTGATTCGCGGCCAGGGCGAAGCGCACCTGAAATGCGTGCTGGAAAAGATGCGCGAGCAGTTCCACCTGGAAGTGGACACCCACCCGCCCACCATTCCCTACCGTGAGACCATTTCCCGGAAGGCGGAAGGCCATTACCGGCACAAGAAACAGACCGGCGGCGCCGGCCAGTTTGGCGAGGTCTATCTGCGTGTCGAACCCCTGGCGCGCGGTGCCGGCTTCGAATTCGTCGATATCGTGAAAGGCGGCGTCATCCCCGGCCCGTTCATCGCCGCTGTCGAAAAAGGCGTGCGCCAGGCCATGGAGCTGGGCACGGTCGCGGGTTTCCCGATGCAGGATGTGCGCGTCACCGTTTACGACGGCAAGAGCCACGCGGTGGACGGCAAGGAAATCGCCTTCGTCAGCGCCGGCAAAAAAGCCTTTCAGGAAGCCGCCGCGCTGGCCCACCCCATCGTGCTGGAACCCATAGTCAATGTGGAACTGACCGCGCCCGAAGCGGCCATCGGCGACGTCAGCGGCGACTTTTCCGGGCGCCGTGGCCAGATCACCGGCCACCAGAGCGGACGCGGCGGCATGCTCATCATCAGCGGCCAGGCGCCACTGGCGGAACTGGATAACCTGCAATCGCGCCTGAAAGCGCTCACCGGCGGCCAAGGCTCCTACACGCTGGAATTCAGCCACCACGAACAGGTACCGCCGAACGTGCAACAGCTACTGGCCGCCGCCTTCAAGCCAGCGCAAGACGAGCAGTAACCGCTTGCCCGCCTGGTTCGTCTACATCCTGCGCTGCGCCGACGGCACCCACTACACCGGCGTGACCACCGACCCCGGACGCCGCCTGCAAGAACACAACGCGGGCGGCAAACTGGGGGCGCGCTACACCCGCGCCCGCCGGCCGGTGGTGCTGGCGCATCAAGAAACCGCCAGCAGCCGGGCGGAAGCCTGCAAACGTGAAGCGGCAATCAAGAAACTCTCGCGCGATGCCAAGCTGGCTTTGATCCGCCGGGCCAATTACCCAAGCACCCCACGGAACTCGCCTCCCTGAACCCATGGCCCTGGATGCCGACACCCCTTTCATGCTTGCCGCCCTGGAACAGGCGCGCCTCGCCCGGGATGCCGGCGAAGTGCCGGTGGGTGCGGTTCTAGTGGTGGAGGGCAAGATCATTGGACGTGGTTATAACCAGCCGATTTCCGCGCGCGACCCCACCGCTCACGCCGAAGTCATGGCGCTGCGCGATGCCGGCCAGCGGCTCGCCAATTACCGCCTGCCCGGCAGTACGCTCTACGTCACCCTGGAACCCTGTGTGATGTGTGCCGGCGCCATCCTGCACGCACGAGTCAGCCGCCTGGTCTATGGCGCGCGCGATCCCAAAACCGGCGCCCAGGGCAGCGCACTTGACCTGTTCGGCGATCTGCCCGGCCCGGTGCCACGCCTGAACTACCATTGCACGGCCACCTCCGGTGTGCTTGCGGAAGCCTGTGGCGCCCTGCTCTCAGCTTTTTTCGCGGAACGGCGCGCGCGGCCACGCAACGAACCATGAAATTGCGCATTGACCTGGCGGCTCAGGAACTGGAACTGCTCGACGACACAGGCACCGTTCTGCGCCGCTACCCCATCTCCAGCGCCGCCAACGGCCCCGGCGAACAGGCCGGCAGCTATTGCACCCCGCGTGGCCAGCACATCGTGCGCGCCAAAATCGGCGCCGACCAACCGCTTAACACGGTATTCAAAGCGCGCCGCCCAACCGGCGAGATTTACACCCCGGAGCTCGGCCAGACGCAAGCGGAACGCGACTGGATCCTCACCCGCATCCTCTGGCTCTCCGGCAAGGAACCCGGTTTCAACCGCCTCGGCACCCGCGACAGCATGCGCCGTACCATCTACATCCACGGCACCCCGGACGAGGTCTTCGAACAAGCGCCGCGCTCGCACGGCTGCATCCGGATGCGCAACGCCGACCTGGTGGAATTGTTCGACCTGGTTCCCGCCTACACGCCGGTGGAAATCGTGGCAGCCTGAGCGCGGCGGTGTCTGACTGGATTCGACCCCTATGCAAGGATCCCTGCTATGCGCATGTTGAATGAGTAGGAGTTGGTCGATTTAACCTAGAAAGCTCAGTTGGACGCGCCCAAGTGTGCGGTTTTCGGGCTGCCTGGCAAGGCGCGCTCAGTGGCCAATGAGCGCGGC
>PFJX01000155.1 GCA_002784045.1 Hydrogenophilales bacterium CG_4_10_14_3_um_filter_63_21 | reverse complement strand
TCAGACTCATTCCTCGATGGAAATACGCTCTACCGTTCAGACTCATACCATGTTGGAAAAGACTTGAAGCGCGGGTGTTGCAGTTGCCAGAGTAAGCTTGACAGGAACATGAGTTCTTCCAGTACGTCAGTTGGAAACCCCTGGCGATTGCCTCTGTCGTCCAGGAGCAAGCTGTTCAGATAGGCGTCGCTATCATCGCTTTTCCAGCGCGTCGCGAGTTCCTGTGCTATGCGGGAAAAGCGCCGTTCAATGGAGGATAGGTCATTCCAGACGGCGCGATTCACCTGGCTGGGCTTAGCTTTGAATTCGACGACATTGGCGAACATGGCGTACTTCCTTGGGTGTGGTTACTTCCTCCTCAGCAAGCACTGTGCCGGTTCAATAGGATTCCATATCCATCTGTTTAAAAATGAGTTATCAAGGCCTAGGCCGCTGTGTAAGTTACTGTTGCCGTATTCAGACCATTTTTTTCCATCACGTATGACGAAATCATGACGCCAGCTTCCACCCACCAGCATTTGGACTGGCGCGGCATCCTTGCTGAACTGCGAAAGCATCGTGGCGCCTTTATCAAAGGCAATCTCATCGCCGTGCTGGCGGTGGCGTGCGCGGTGCCGGTGCCGCTCTTTCTCCCCATCCTGGTTGATGAGGTGCTGCTGCATAAGCCCGGCATTTTTATCGGGCACGTCTCGCCGCTGTTTCCAAATGCTTGGCATGGCCCAGTGCTGTTCGTGGTTATTGCCCTGTTGATCACAGTGGGTTTACGCCTGGCTGCCATTCTGCTCAATGTCTGGCAGACGCGGATATTTTCGCTGATATCCAAGGAGGTGGTTTATCGCATCCGGGCACGCATGCTTGACGGCCTGTCGAAGATTGCGCTGTCTGAATATGAAACCCTCGGCTCAGGACGGGTTACCTCGCATTTTGTTACCGATCTGAATGCAGTAGATGGTTTTCTCGGCGCATCCATCTCCGGTTTTCTAGTGGCTGTGCTATCCCTGATTGGTGTGTCTATTGTTCTGCTCTGGATGAATTGGCAGCTCGCCTTGTTCATTTTGTTGTTGAACCCGGCGGTGATCGGTTTTTCCACCCGCCTGGGGAAGAAGGTGAAGGAATTGAAGCGGCGCGAAAACTCGGCCTTTGAAGTGTTTCAGGAAGCATTGACCGAGACTTTGGATGCGCTCAACCAGATCCGTGCCATGAACCGGGAAAATTACTACTTGGCGCGCGTCACTGATAAGGCAGCCGGCATTCGCACCCACGCCGCCATCTATGCCTGGAAGTCTGATGCGATGAACCGGGTGGCCTTCTTTGTGTTTCTGGCGGGGTTCGACACTTTCCGCGCTGGTGCAATGCTGATGGTGGTTTTCTCTGATCTCACGATTGGGCAGATGTTGGCGGTGTTCGGCTATCTCTGGTTCATGATGTCGCCAGTGCAGGAGATCATCCACATTCAGTACGCTTGGTACGCGGCCAATGCGGCGCTTGGGCGCATTAACAGCCTGCTCGACCTGAAGCGGATCGAGGAGGGCGAATCGCGCGTGAATCCGTTCACTGGCCGCGATTCGGTGGGCATCACCTTGTGTAACGCGACGTTCGCTTATGGCGACGGGGATGCCATCCTTGACGACGTCAACCTCGATGTGGCTCCAGGCGAGAAGGTGGCCCTGGTAGGTGCCTCGGGCGGCGGCAAATCGACTCTGGTGCAGGCGCTGCTCGGCCTCTATCCACTCAAATCCGGAGAGATTCGTTATGGCGATGCGGAGGTGAGCGAGATCGGCTGGCCGCTGATCCGCGAGCATGTTGGGGTGGTGCTGCAACATCCGGTTCTGTTTAATGCCAGTGTGCGTGAGAACCTGACTTTGGGACGTGAGAAGGATGACGCTGACCTTTGGCAGTCGCTGGAAATCGCCCAATTGAAGGAGTTTGTCATGGGTTTCCCCGATGGACTTGAGGCACTGGTAGGCAAGAATGGCGTGCGTCTCTCTGGTGGCCAACGACAGCGCCTGGCCATTGCCCGCATGGTGTTGGCGCGGCCGCAGGTGGTGATTCTCGACGAGGCGACCTCGGCGCTGGACAGCGATACTGAACACCATCTGCACAAAGCGCTGGCGGGTTTCCTGAAGAACCGGACCACCCTGATCATTGCGCACCGCCTCTCCGCCGTGCGCCAGGCCGACCGTATTCTGGTATTCGAGAACGGCCAAGTCGTGGAGTCGGGCGACCATGCCAGCCTGATGCAACAGGGTGGGCTGTATCACAAGCTGTATGCGCATGCGTAGGTTCCGTGTTTCACGTGAAACATACCCAACCCGTGACGTAGAATGCGTGCCCGTCGCTTTTCGGGCGACTGCCGGAAAACCAGAAATCCATGCATTTTCCCGATTGTTTTGATGTCATCGTTGTCGGTGGCGGCCATGCCGGTACCGAGGCGGCGCTGGCGGCCGCGCGCATGGGCGCGCGCACGCTGCTGCTGACGCACAATATTGAAACTCTCGGTGCGATGTCCTGCAACCCGTCCATCGGCGGCATTGGCAAAGGCCATCTGGTCAAGGAGGTGGATGCCCTGGGTGGCGCGATGGCGCTTGCCACTGATGAAGCGGGCATTCAGTTCCGCATTCTGAATTCCTCGAAAGGGCCAGCGGTGCGCGCCACCCGCGCACAGGCAGACCGCTTGTTGTACAAGCAAGCGATTCGTTCACGCCTGGAAAACCAGGCCAATCTCACCCTGTTCCAGCAGGCGGTGGACGACCTCATGCTGGAAGGCGACCACGTCGCCGGCGTGCGTACCCAACTCGGCATCGTGTTCCAGGCACGCGCCGTTGTGCTGGCTGCGGGCACTTTTCTGGCTGGCCTGATTCATGTTGGTCTGGAGAGCTTCAAGGCCGGCCGCATGGGAGACCCGCCCGCCGTTTCCCTGGCCGCGCGTTTGCGCGAGCTTAATCTGCCGGTTGGCCGCTTGAAGACCGGCACCCCGCCGCGCATCGACGGCCGCACGATTGATTTCTCGGCGCTACAGGAGCAGCCGGGCGATACGCCGGAGCCGGTGTTTTCCTACATGGGGCGACAGGACATGCACCCACGCCAGTTGCCCTGCTGGATCACCCAGACCAACGAACGCACTCATGAGATCATCCGACAGGGGCTGGATCGCTCGCCCCTTTACACCGGGGTGATTGAGGGCGTGGGGCCGCGTTATTGCCCGTCGATCGAGGACAAGATCAGCCGCTTCGCCGACAAGGCCGAGCACAACGTATTCCTCGAACCAGAAGGGCTCGGCACCCATGAGTTCTATCCCAATGGAGTTTCCACCAGCCTGCCGTTCGACGTGCAACTCAATCTGGTGCGATCTATTCGTGGCCTCGAGCACGCTCACATCCTGCGTCCGGGTTATGCCATCGAATATGATTATTACGACCCGCGTGGCCTTAAATCGAACTTGGAGACTAAAGCGATCAGCGGCCTGTTTTTCGCCGGCCAGATCAACGGCACCACAGGCTATGAGGAGGCCGCGGCACAAGGTCTGCTGGCCGGTCTCAATGCCACTTTGCAGGCGCGGGAAAAAGCGGCCTGGTGGCCTCGCCGCGACCAGGCTTATCTGGGGGTGATGGTGGATGACCTGGTGATGCGCGGCGTCGCCGAGCCGTACCGCATGTTTACCAGCCGCGCCGAATACCGCCTCAGCCTGCGCGAGGACAACGCCGATCAGCGCCTGACGGAAGTGGGTCGGCAACTGGGGCTGGTGGATGACGCACGCTGGGCGCGCTTTGAGGCCAAGCGTGAGGCGATGGCGCGCGAGATTGAGCGGCTGAAGTCCACCTGGGTTAACCCGGCCAGCCTGCCGGAAGAGGATGCGCTGCGCGTGCTGGGTAAGGGTATAGAGCGGGAATACAGCCTGTTCGACCTGCTGCGACGGCCCGAGGTGGATTACGCCGCCTTGCTGACACTGCCCGGTTCCGGCGCTGGCCTGGAGGAGGGCGAATTCAGTGGGCAGGTGGAAATCGAAGCGAAATATGCTGGCTACGTCGCCCGCCAGTTCGGCGAGATCGAACGGCTGCGCGGCCTGGAGGACCAGCCCCTGCCGGCGGATTTCGATTACATGGCATTGGCTAGCCTGTCCATGGAGGTGCGCCAGAAACTCAATCAGATACGGCCGGCGACCCTGGGCCAGGCTTCCCGCATTTCCGGGGTGACGCCAGCGGCGGTGTCGGTGTTGATGGTGTATCTCAAACGGGGTGAGTTGGCGCGAAAGGAAACCGGGGCATGAATCCGGCTCATCACCTGACTGAGCACCTCACCGAGGCGTTACGCGGCATGGGCGCGAATTTTGCCGCAAGCCAGGAGCTGCGCTTGCTGGATTACCTGGCGCTGCTCACCAAGTGGAACCGCACTTACAACCTGACGGCCATCCATGAACCGGAGCGCATGCTCACTCATCATCTGCTCGACAGCCTTGCCATCCTGCCCAACCTCGGGGCGGGGCCGCTGCTGGATGTCGGCAGTGGTGCCGGTTTACCGGGCATTCCCTTGGCCATCGCACGCTCCGACCTGAAGGTGGCCTTGCTGGATTCCAGCCAGAAACGCTGCGGATTCATGCGGCAAGCAGCCATCGAGCTCAAGCTGGCCAACGTCACGGTGAGCCATGCCAGAGCCGAGGATTTTCAGCCAGAAAGGAAATTTCCCCAGATCGTTTCCCGCGCCTTTTCTGACCTTTCCGAGTTCGTGAGGGCCACCCGCCATCTTCTCGCCGAGGGTGGCGAGTGGCTGGCGATGAAAGGGCTGTATCCGGACGAGGAAATCGCCTTGCTCAAGGGCGCCCGAGTCAAGCGCCACGCCAGGTTGTATGTCCCCGGCCTGGAGGCCGACCGACATCTCATCATCATGGAAATGGATTGAAACCATGGCACGTATCCTGGCTATCACCAATCAGAAAGGGGGGGTGGGCAAGACCACCAGTTCCGTCAACCTGGCGGCAAGCCTGGCCAGCCTGGGACGGCGCGTGTTGTTGATTGACCTGGACCCGCAGGGCAATGCCACCACGGCCAGCGGCATCGACAAGCAGGGTCTGGCGAAGACGGTTTACCACCTGCTATTGCGTACCACCGCGGCAGCCGACGTGCGCGTGCGTTCGCCCGCTGGCGGCTACGACCTGTTGCCGGCAAACCGCGATCTGGCCGGCGCCGAGGTGGAACTGGTGCAGGAAAAGGAGCGCGAGTTTCGCCTGCGCCAGGGCCTGGAGGTACTGGCCGCGGAATATGACTTCATCCTGATCGACTGCCCGCCCGCACTGAACTTGCTGACCGTCAATGCCTTGACCTGCGCGGATGCGGTGATCATTCCGATGCAGTGCGAGTATTTCGCCATCGAGGGCCTGGCCGATCTGGTCAATACCATCAAGAAAATCAAGGCGCGCCTTAACCCAGCTCTGGTTATCGAAGGAGTGGTGCGGGTGATGTTCGATACGCGCAACACCCTGGCGCAGAATGTTTCCGATCAACTCAAGGGCCACTTTGGCGCCAAGGTGTTCGCTACCGTGGTGCCGCGCAATGTGCGCCTGGCCGAGGCGCCCAGCCATGGCTTGGCGGCGTTGCAATATGACCGGGCCTCCAAGGGCGCGCAGTCCTACCTGCAAATGGCGCGGGAACTCATCGACAAACAGGAGGGAAACCCTCATGGCTAAGCTCAAGGGACTCGGACGTGGACTGGATGCCCTGTTGGGAGAAGGGGAAACAGTGGATGGTGAGCGCTTGCTTACCCTACCGGTAGAAAGCCTCGTGCCGGGCAAGTACCAGCCGCGCACACAGATGGATGGTGAGGCGCTCGCGGAACTGGCGGAGTCGATCAAGTTACAGGGTCTGATGCAGCCGATACTGGCGCGTGGCATAGCGGGCGGGCGCTACGAGATCATTGCCGGCGAACGCCGCTGGCGTGCTAGCCAGTTGGCCGGCCTGACGCGTGTATCCGTGCTGGTCCGCGACGTGCCGGACGAGACCGCACTGAAAATGGCCCTGATCGAGAACATCCAGCGCGAGAACCTGAACCCGCTGGAAGAGGCGCAGGGCATCCATCGCCTGATCCAGGAATTCTCCATGACCCACCAGACAGCAGCGGAAGCAGTGGGTCGTTCGCGAGTCGCGGTGACCAATCTGCTTCGCCTGTTAAACCTCGCCAAGCCGGTGCAATCACTACTCATGAACGGCGAACTGGATATGGGCCATGCCCGCGCATTGTTAGCGCTCACTCACACAAAACAGGTCGATTCCGCTCACGAAGTGGTTAAACGCGGACTATCGGTCCGGGAGGCGGAGCGCCTGGTGACCAAAATGCTCAAACCGCAGGATAAAAAAGTGGTGAGCCGCGACCGCGATGTCGCACACCTGGAAGAAGAATTGTCGGAAAAGCTAGGCGCCAGTGTCCACATCAGCGCCAACCGAAAGGGCGCGGGGCGCATCAGCATCGAGTTCGCCAGCCTGGATCAGCTCGATGAACTACTGCGGCGAGTTCGATAATTTAGCTGTGTCCCCGGCTTGGGAAAATCGCCCGATCCGCCGCCCCCAACGGGGACAAGACGTTTTTTGGATGGCCCGGCGAACAACTTGAGAGGCAATCATCAAAGCATTTGATGATTGCATTAGACCCTCTAATTCTTATATCATCATCGGCTAATGTTTTTTTCATACGCCTTGCAAGGTGCCATGGTCGCGGCTGCGGTTATACTGCTTTTGTTGTGGCAGGGAGCCGATCTTGCTAGTGCGGCCCTGTATGGTGGCTCGGTGGCGCTAGCGAATAGTGGTCTGCTGGTCTGGCGGTGGCGACGAGGTCGGTATGATTACCATTGTGATGGCGAGCGCCATCTGAGGCAGTTTCACCGTTCCAGTTTGGAGCGGTTTTTTGTTGTCGGATTCGCGTTGGCGGTGGGGATGTATGGGTTGAAGCTTGATCCGCTGGCGATATTGTTGGGATTTATCGTGGGGCAAGTCGCATGGATACTCTCCGCGGCTACCCTGAAGACAGATTGACGCCCCCGGGCGATTTGACGAGTTGGAGCCATGTCCGCGGAAGCGCACACCTCAACGGAATACATCAAGCACCATCTGCAAAACCTGACCTATGGGCAACTGCCCGCTGGCTATCAGCGCGGCGATACTGAGGTGCTTCAGGAAAACACCTGGACCCTTGCGCATACGGCGCAAGAAGCTCATGACATGGGTTTCATGGCGATCAACGTGGACACCATGGGTTTCTCTATTGCCCTGGGAGCGCTGTTCCTGTTTTTCTTCCACAGGGCAGCCAAGTCAGCCGCGCCTGGTGTGCCCAGCGGGTTGGTGAACTTCGTGGAATGGGTGGTCGAGTTTGTCGACTCCAGCGTCAAGGGTTCCTTCACCGCGCGCAACCCGATGGTCGCGCCGCTGGCGCTGACCCTCTTCATCTGGATCTTCCTGATGAACCTGATGGACCTGCTGCCAGTCGATTGGCTGCCCAGGATTGCCGGTCTCGCTGGCCTTCCCTACATGAAAGTGGTCGCATCCACCGACCCAAACGCCACTTTTGGCATGTCGCTGACGGTGTTCGCTTTGGTGCTCTACTACAGCGTCAAGATGAAGGGCCTGGGTGGATTTGTCGGTGAACTCACCCTGCAACCGTTCGGCAAATGGGGTATGCCCGCGAACCTGCTTCTGGAAGGCGTCAACCTGATCGCCAAGCCGGTTTCCCTGGCGCTGCGTCTGTTCGGCAACATGTATGCCGGTGAAATGATCTTTATCCTGATTGCCATCATGTTCTCCGGCGGAGCCGTGCTGGCGCTCACCGGCGGCGTGCTGCAATGGGCCTGGGCGGTTTTCCACATCCTGATCATCACTCTGCAGGCCTTCATCTTCATGACGCTGACCATTGTCTATCTGGACATGGCGCATCAAGAACATCATTGATTGTAACTACTCAGGTACCCGCTGCTGAACAGTAAATCAGGCGAAACGTGGCTGTGGTGTGAGGCCCTGGAAAG
>PFJX01000064.1 GCA_002784045.1 Hydrogenophilales bacterium CG_4_10_14_3_um_filter_63_21 | reverse complement strand
CCAACGGGTGACCGTTATCGAAGGCTCTAACCTCTGCGTACATGCGGCCTCGCGAGGGCCAAGGAGCGGTCAACTGAGCTTTCTAGGTTCAAGAGTCGCCTATCCAATTGAATTCAAGAAGGAATTACCATTTCAGAGCGCTTTTTGCTACAAATCAGACGGCTTTGTAGAGATAGCGCTTTCCAGCCAGGCTGGGTGGGCAAACGGCCTGATCGTTTGCCCACGCGAAACCAGACCAACCGGTGGGCAACTTGCCCACCCCAGTCAGCTATTGCATCGACATCTGCATCGCGTAAACGCAGAGGGCGATGAGCGGCTGCGGAGCAATCCCAAGAAGCAGGACGGCTAGGCCGTTGAGCGAGAGCAGCGCGCGGCTGTCGGCATGGACAGACAGGGGCTGGACGCCAGCGTGCGGGGCGTCAAAATAGAGAATCTTGACCACGCGCAGGTAATAGAAGGCGCCGATCAGAGAAAACAGCACCGCTACCAGGGCCAGCCACAGCAAGCCGACACCAACCACGGCCTGCAGCACCGCAAGCTTGGCGTAGAAGCCGATGAAAGGGGGGATGCCGGCCAGCGAGAACATCAACATGGCCATCAGAGCGGCGAGCCAGGGGTGGCGGCTGTTGAGGCCCTTGAAGTCGTCCAGGTTTTCTGCTTCCAGGCCATTCTGAGACAAGTACACGACCATGCCGAAGGCCCCCAGGCTCATCAGCACATAGACGATGGCGTAGAACATGGCGACCGAATAACCGGCGAAGGTGCCAGAAAGGATGCCCAGCAGCACGAAGCCCATGTGCGAAATGGTGGAGTACGCCAGCATGCGTTTGATGTTGGTCTGCATGATGGCGGCCAGGTTGCCGATGGCCATGCTGAGCACCGCCATCACTGCCAGCATGCCCTGCCACTCGCCCACGGCGGGTTGCAGGCCATCGACCAGGATACGCATGGTAAAGGCGAAGGCGGCGAGCTTGGGCGCGGTGCCGATGAACAGGGTGACGGCGCTGGGGGCGCCTTGGTAGACATCCGGCAGCCACATGTGGAAGGGGGCGACCCCCATCTTGAAGCCGAGGCCGGCGACCATGAACACCAGACCGAAGCTAAGCAGCATGGGGTTGTGCACGCCCATGTAGACGCTGGCGGCGAGCTTGTTCAATTCCAGCGTGCCGGTTAGGCCATAGAGGATCGACATGCCATAGAGCAGCAGGCCGGAGGCCAGGGCGCCCAACACGAAATACTTCATCGCCGCTTCGGTGGCCTGCGCGCTGTCCCGACGCATGGCGACCAGCGCGTAGAGCGACAGCGATAGAAGTTCCAGGCCGATGTAGAGCACCAGGAAATGATTGGCCGAGATCATGACCATCATCCCCAGGGTGGCGAACAGGAGCAGCACAAAAAACTCCCCTTTGAACAAGTCGCGTTCAATCAGATAGGCGCGCGAGTAGACCACCACCGTGATGCTCGTGAGGTAAACCATGAGCTTGAGTACATCAGCCATCATGTCGTCGACGAACTGGCCGCCAAAGGCATACTGGGTCTGGCCGACGCTGGTGAACGCAGTAATCGCCGCCGCGCCCACCAAGGTGAGCAGGGTCAGCGTGTAGGATCCCATGCGCTGTTTGACGGTCACATCGAGCAGCAAAATGGCGCAGGCCATGGCCAACACGAATATCTCGGGCAGGACGGGGATGAGGTCGGAGAAGGTCAGGGTCATCGCAGGCATGATCGATCAGGGCACCAGTTTGCTGTGCGACACATGCGCCAGCAGATTGTCCACGGAAGTGTGCATGACCTCGGTCAGCGGCAGCGGGTAGAGGCCGATGCCCAGCACGCTGATAGCCAGCAGTGCCAGCACGATGAATTCGCGGCCGTTGATGTCCTGCATGGCTTCCACCTGAGGATTGGCCACCGCACCGAATACCACGCGCTTATACATCCACAGCGTGTAGGAAGCGCCGATGATCAGGGTGGAGGCGGCGAGGAAAGCCCACCAGAAGTTCACTTTCACCGCCCCCAGAATCACCATGAACTCGCCGACGAAGCCCGAAGTGGCGGGGAGGCCAACGTTGGCCATGGAGAACAACATGAAGAACGCGGCAAACATCGGCATCCGGTTGGCGACCCCGCCGTAGTCGGCGATCTGGCGCGAATGGACGCGGTCGTACATGACACCGACACACAGGAACATGGCGGCGGCGACGAAGCCGTGCGAGATCATCTGAATCAGGCCGCCTTCCATCCCCAACGGGTTGAAGATGAAGAAGCCCAGGGTGACGAAGCCCATGTGGGCGATGGACGAATAGGCGATCAGCTTCTTCATATCCACCTGCGCCAGGGCGACCAGGCCGATATAGACCACCGCTACCAGGGACAAGGCGATCATGGCGCCAGCCAGTTCATGGCTGGCATCCGGCGCGATCGGCAGGGCGAAACGCAGGAAACCATAAGCCCCCACTTTCAGCGTGATCGCCGCCAGTATCACGGAACCGCCGGTGGGCGCTTCCACGTGCGCGTCCGGCAACCAGGTATGCACCGGCCACATGGGCACCTTCACCGCGAAGCCGAAGAAGAAGGCGATGAACAGCAATATCTGCGTGGTCATCGCCAGTGGCACCTTGTGCCAGACCAGGATTTCGAAACTGCCGCCGCTCTGGAAGTAGAGATAAAGCAGCGAGACCAGCATCAGCAAAGAACCGAGCAGGGTATAGAGGAAGAACTTGAGCGCCGCATAAACACGATTAGGGCCGCCCCACATGCCGATGATCAGGTACAGCGGGATCAGCATCGCCTCGAACAAAACGTAGAACAACAGGCCATCGAGGGCGGCGAAAACGCCATTGAGAATACCGGACTGGATCAGGAAGGCGGCCATGTACTGCCCCACCCGCTCCTTGACCACTTCCCATCCGGCCAGCACCACCAGGATGGTGATAAAGCTGTTGAGCAGGATGAAGGGCATGGAAATGCCATCCACCCCGAGGTGGTAGTTGATCTTGAACATCGGCACCCAGTGTGCCAGTTCCTCGAACTGCATCGCCGCCGTGCCGGCGTCGAACCCGGTCCACAGGGGAAGGGTAACCGCGAACCCCAGAATGGAGCCGAGCAGGGCCAGGGTGCGCTGGCCGTCCGCGTTCTTGTCGCCGCCGGTGATCAGGATGAGCAGCCCCGCCAGGATGGGCACCCAGATGGCGAGACTTAATAGACCGATTCCTTCCATCGTTTTTTCGCTCGTTTGCGTTATCAAGCCCGCGCGAACAGAGTGGCCATAAGCAGCACACCAATGATCATCGCGAAGGCGTAGTGGTAGATGTAACCGGATTGCAACTGGCGCACGATGCCGGCGATCTTGCCGACCAGACGGACGCTGCCGTTCACCATCCAGCCGTCGATAACGGTGACATCGCCCCAACGCCACAAACGGCCACCCAACATGCGAGCGCCCCCGGCGAAGAACCAGTCGTTGAAAATGTCGAAGCCGTATTTCTTGTCCAGGATCAGGTAGATCAGGCTGAATCGCTTCTGGATCGCAGCGGGAATATCTGGCCGCTTCATATAGAAAAACCAGGACACACCAACACCCGCCGCCGCCAGGAGGAAAGGCGAGCTGGACAGGGAATGCAGGGCCATCGTGGTGGCGCCATGGAAGTCGTTCCGCAATTCCTGCAGGGCAACGTGGCGCGCCGCCACCTGAATGGCTTGGCCAAACCAATCGCCAAACAGCATGGGTTCGATAGCGAAATAGCCGATGGCCAGGGAAGGAATCGCCAGCAGGATAAGCGGCACGGTAACCACCCAAGGGGTCTCGCGCGGGCAGCTATGGCCACCGTGATGATGGCCGTGGGTATCACCGTTCTTGCCCGCCTCTTGATCGTGTCCGGCATGGGCGTTGGGGAACCGCTCCTTGCCGTGGAACACCAGGAAATACAAGCGGAAAGAATAGAAGGCGGTAACGAACACGCACGCGAGCACGGCGAAGTAGGCGAAACCGGAACCAGGAAGATCGGAGAACTTCACCGCCTCGATGATGCTGTCCTTGGAATAGAAGCCGGACAGGAACGGCGTCCCGATCAAAGAGAGGGAACCGATCAGAAAAGTGATCCAGGTGATCGGCATGTACTTCTTCAACCCACCCATGTTGCGGATGTCCTGGTCGTGGTGCATGCCGATGATCACGGAACCGGCGGCCAGGAACAGCAGTGCCTTGAAGAAGGCGTGGGTCGTCAGGTGGAAGATCGCCACCGAATAGGCGGACGCGCCCAGCGCCACGGTCATATAGCCAAGTTGTGACAGGGTTGAATAGGCCACTACCCGCTTGATGTCGTTCTGGATCATGCCGAGAAAGCCCATGAACAACGCGGTGATGGCGCCGATCACCATGACGAAGGAGAGGGCGATGTCGGACAGTTCATAGAGTGGCGACATGCGCGCCACCATGAAGATGCCGGCGGTCACCATGGTCGCCGCGTGGATCAGCGCGGAAATCGGGGTGGGGCCTTCCATCGAGTCTGGCAACCAGACGTGCAGCGGGAACTGCGCCGATTTACCCATCGCACCGATGAATAGAAGAATGCAGATCACCGCCATCAGCGGCCAGGGGTGGCCTTCGATCAGGCTGATCTCGTGGTTGGCCAGATGCGGCGCCATCTGGAATACCTGCTGGTAATCCAGGCTGCCGAAATACGCCAGCACCATGCCGATGCCAAGTAGAAACCCAAAATCCCCGACGCGGTTGACCAGGAAAGCTTTCAGATTGGCGTAGATCGCCGTCTCACGGGTGAACCAGAAGCCGATCAACAGGTACGACATCAGGCCCACCGCTTCCCAACCGAAGAACAGTTGCAGGAAGTTGTTGCTCATCACCAGCATGAGCATCGAAAAGGTAAACAGCGAGATGTAACTGAAGAAACGCTGATAGCCAGGGTCGTCCGCCATGTAGCCGACGGTATAGATGTGCACCATGAGCGAGACGAAAGTCACCACCAACATCATCACGGCGGATAGTGGGTCGATCAGAAAGCCGATTTCCAGGGTGAGGTCGCCGCTGGTCAGCCAGGTGTAGAGCGTGCCGTTGAAGGTATTGCCGGCCTGCACATCCTGGAATACCGCGAGCGATGCCAGGAAGGCAATCGCCACACCAAGGATGGCCACCGTGTGTGCGCCGACGCGGCCGATCTGCTTGCCGAACAGGCCGGCGATGATGGCCCCGGCCAGGGGAGCCAGGGGAACGATGAGATAGAGGGTTTTCATGTCCATGGCTAATCCCTTATCCCCTCAACCGGTCGAGGTCTTCGACGTTGATGCTGCGCAGGTTGCGGAACAACACCACCAGGATGGCCAGGCCGATGGCGGATTCCGCCGCTGCCACGGTGAGGATGAAGAACACAAACACCTGTCCGGCCATGTCGTTGAGGTAATGCGAGAAGGCGACGAAGTTCATGTTCACCGCCAGCAGCATCAGCTCGATGGCCATGAGCAGGATGATCACGTTCTTGCGGTTAAGGAAGATGCCCACCACGCTGATGGCGAACAGCAGGGCTCCCAGAATGAGGTAGTGGTTCAGGCCGATCATGCGTCGTCCTCCTTCGGGGCTTCGGGTCTCTGCGGCTTGATGTTGACCAGATGGACGCGATCCGCGCGTTTCACCTTCACCTGCTCGGCTGGATTCATCTGCTTGGTGTCGCGGCGCTTGCGATGGGTCAGCGAGATGGCGGCGACCATCGCCACCAGCAATATCACCGCCGCCAGTTCGAAGGGATAGACATAGGCGGTGTAAAGCAGTCGGCCAAGTTCCTTGGTATTGCTGTAATCGGCCGGCAATGGCGCCGGTTCGGCCAACCCCAGATCAGCACCGCCCAGCACCATCACCATCTCCAGCACCATCAGGCCGGCCACCAGCAGGCCGGCGGGCAGGTAGTTCCAGAAGCCCTTGCGCAGTTCGGCCAGGTTGATGTCCAGCATCATCACCACGAACAGGAACAACACCATCACCGCGCCGATGTAGACCAGCACCAGGGTAATGGCGAGGAACTCGGCTTCCAACAGCAGCCAGATCCCGGCCGCCGTGAAGAAAGCCAGCACCAACGCCAGGGCGGAATGCACCGGGTTGCGCGCGGTGATCACGCGCAAGGACGCCAGCAGCAGGATGGTGGAGAAGGCGTAGAAGATGAGGCTCTTGAATTCCATAACAGCGTGCTGTCGACCGTCAGGCCGCCACCTCCATGTACTCCACCCGGCTTACCGACTGGGGAACGGGGAAACCGTCTTCCTTCAGTCCTTCCAGGTGGAACGCGATGGCCTCATGGATGAGGCGCTCCACATGTTCGACATCCGGGCCGGCGGCAACGCACCCCGGCAAGTCCGGCACATACGCGGAAAAACCCGCGCCGGCTTTTTCGATCACAACGGCATAACGCATCGTGTTACCTCTTCAATCCGGCTTGCTTGAGGATGCTGTTCAGCGTCCCGGGAGCCAGGTCGTCGCTGGGCTTTCCGGCGACGGTCACCCGGCCGGCTTTCACCGGATGTTTGAATTGCCGGTGGCTCCCGCGTGTCGCCACCTGTTCCCAATCATCCTTGCGCAGCATGTCCAATATGTCCTGTATTTTCAGCGGCATTCGTCAGCGGTACTTGGCATCGATCGCGCGGTCACGCGCGATCTGTTCTTCGTACTGGTCGCCCACCGCCAGGAGTTTTTCCTTGGTGTAATAGAGATCGCCGCGCTGCTCGCCGTGGTATTCCAGAATGCGGGTTTCGACGATGGCGTCCACCGGGCAGGCTTCCTCGCAGAAGCCGCAGAAGATGCACTTGGTCAGGTCGATGTCGTACAGCGTGGTACGACGGGTGCCATCGTCGCGCTGCTCGGATTCGATCTTGATCGCCAGCGCCGGGCAAACCGCTTCACACAGTTTGCAGGCGATGCAGCGCTCCTCACCGTTGGCGTAGCGGCGCTGCGCATGCAGGCCACGGAAGCGCGGCGACTGCGGGGTCTTTTCTTCCGGGAACTGCACCGTGATCTTGTGCGCGAACAGATTGCGGCCGGTCAGGGCCATGCCGCGCAGCAACTCGGTGAGCAGGAAGGTATCGAAGAAGGACTTGATGCCGTTGAACATAGCGCTTTTTCCCTTGGCTCCTCAGTGCAACAGGGTGCCGTAGCGGGTCTGCATGGCCGCGCCAATCACGACGATCCAGACCAGGGTGACGGGAATGAACACCTTCCAGCCCAGGCGCATGATCTGGTCATAGCGATAACGCGGGAAAGTGGCGCGGAACCAGAGGAACAGGAACAGCACGAAGCTCATCTTCGCCGCAAGCCAGAGGAAACCATCCGGCAGGAACGGAAATGGCGACAACCAGCCACCCAGGAACAGAGTGCTGGTCAGACCCGAGACCAGGATCATGTTGGCGTATTCGGCCAGGAAGAACACCGCGAAGGCCATGCCGGAATATTCCACATGAAAGCCGGCGACGATCTCCGACTCCCCTTCCGCCACGTCGAAAGGCGCGCGATTAAGCTCCGCGACGCCGGAGATCAGATAAACGGCAAACAACGGCATCAGTGGCAACCAGTACCAATGCCAGAAGCCGCCCGACTGGGCTTTCACGATGTCGATCAGATTGAGGCTCTGTGCGCACATCAGCACACCCACCAGGGCGAAACCCATCGCAATTTCATACGAGACGATCTGTGCCGAGGAACGCATGGCGCCAAGAAACGCGTACTTGGAGTTGGATGCCCAGCCCGCCACCACGATGCCGTACACGCCCATCGAAGTGATGGCCATGATGTACAGGAGGCCGGCGTTGAGGTTGGCCAGTACCAGCGACTCGGTGAATGGGAACACCGCCCAGGCCGCCAACGCCGGAGCGATGACCAGCACCGGCCCGAGGATGAACAAGCCCTTGTTGGCGCCGCTGGGGACGATGATCTCCTTCATCAGCAGCTTGAGGCCGTCGGCAATGGGTTGCAGCAGGCCGAGGGGACCCACCCGATTAGGGCCGATGCGCACCTGCATATAGCCGATGATCTTGCGCTCGGCAAAGGTCAGATAAGCCAGGGCGATCATCAAGGGGGCGACGATGGCGATGATCTTGGCCAGAGTCCAGACGGCCAACCAGGCGGGGCCGAGTAATTCGGCGAGGGGAGCGAGCATTGCGTCCATATTATTTGCGTCCATCTCAGGCTTTCTCCACGCTCACCGAGCCAAGGCGAGCGCCCAGGGCGGCGGTCAAGGGATGGGCGGCAGCCACACGAACGACGTCAACCGCCAGGCGATCATCTCGGCGCACCGGCAGCAAGGCCTCATGAGCCCCCTGGCGCACGCGTACCAGGGCACCTTCAGCCACTCCAAGCCGGGTCAGCAATTCGCTGCCGATCCACACCAGCGGGGCGGCGGCGTCTGGCGTCGCCTGCAAGGCGGGGGAGCGGCGCGCGAGGGGATCGAGTTGATACAACGGCGTTTCTCCAAGCCGTTCGAGGCCTTCCGCGGGCCCTTGTAGCGCCGGCTTCCAGCCGGCTGTTTCAAGGATGCCGGCAGGAATGCCGGCGCTACGAAGGCTTTCGGCTGGAGCGTTGTCCAGGGCTCGGGCGAAATCGTCTTGCAAGGCATCGACGCGCACCGCTTCGGCCGTGTCGTAATCGAAACCGGAGAGGCTCAGCAGATTGCCCAGGACACGCAGCACTTTCCAGGCCGGACGTGCTTCGCCCCGCGGTTTGACGGCACCATGGAAGCTTTGCAGGTGGCCTTCCATGTTGACGAAACTGCCGGCGGTTTCCGTGAATGGCGCAATCGGCAACAACACATCCGCATAATCCAGGGCTGCGCTCTTGAAGGCGGAGAGGGCAACCACGAATTCGGCGCCGCGTAGCGCCGCCGCAGCCGCGCCGGCGTCATAGGCGTCCAGTTCCGGCTCGGCGCCAAGCAGGAGATAGGCGGATAAAGCGGAAACCCTGGGTTCGGCCAGCATGGCGTGGGCGCCGAGGCCATTGGGGCCGGGTAGCACGCCCACCAGTTGGGCACCGACGCTGTTGGCGGCGGGGGAAAGAAAACCAAGGGTGGCGCCACTGGCGGTGGCGATGGCCTCGGCCAGGGCATGTAGTTGTGCGGCGACGGGATGGTTCTGTGCCAGGGCGCCCAACAGCACGGCTTTCTTTTCGCCACTCATGAGGCTGGCGGCGATGGCGCGGGCGTTGTCACTCACGGCCACGCCGGAGATCGCGGCCAAAGCCGCTTCTACGTCGGCGCCGGCATCCTGCATGGCTTTGGCGATCTGCGCGAGGGCATAGACCCAGGCGCTGGGCTTGGCGATCAGGCGGGCATTGACCTTGCATAGCAGGTCGTCGCCGGCCGCATGCAACACGTTGAGTTGGGCGCCGTGCTTCACCGCCTGACGCAAGCGCTGTGCGATCAGCGGCTGTTCCTGGCGGACGCTGGCGCCGACCAGCAGCACGCGATCCAGCGCGTTGAGATCGGCAATGGACATCCCCAGCCAGCGCGCGCCGGCAGCGACCGTGGCCTCGGCCTGGGCCAGGCGGTGGTCGATATTTTCCGTACCCAGGCCGCGCAGCAGTTTGGCGAACAGGTACAACTCCTCGACCGTCTGGTGCGGCGAGGCGAGGCCAGCGATGGCGGCGGGCCCCTTGGCCGCGCGGACTTGCCCCAGGCGGTCGGCGACATGTTCCAGGGCGTCCTGCCAACTCACTTCCCGCCACTGCCCGTCCTGCTTGAGCAGGGGCTTGGCCAGGCGTTCAGCCGAATTCAGCGCCTCATAGCTATAGCGGTCGCGGTCGGCGATCCAGCATTCGTTGATGGCTTCGTTTTCCCGTGGTACCACGCGCAGGACGCGGTTGTCCTTGACCTGCACCTGGAGGTTGGCGCCGAGACCATCGTGCGGGCTCACCGATTTCCGGCGGGAGAGCTCCCAGGAACGGGCGCTGTAGCGGAACGGCTTGGAAGTCAGGGCGCCGACCGGGCAAAGCTCGATGACGTTGCCGGAGAGTTCGTGGCTGACCTGGGTTTCCAGGAACGGCATCACTTCAGTGTGTTCGCCGCGGCCAGGCATACCCAGTTCCATCAGACCGGCGATTTCCTGGCCGAAGCGGACGCAACGGCTGCAATGGATGCAACGGGTCATGTCGGTGGCGATCAGCGGGCCCAGGTCTTTCTCTTTCACCACCCGCTTGGGCTCGTGGTAATTCGAGGCGGAGCCACCGTAGCCAACCGCGATGTCCTGCAACTGGCACTCGCCACCCTGGTCGCAGATCGGGCAGTCGAGCGGGTGGTTGATCAGGAGGAATTCCATCACCCCCTTCTGCGCCGCGATGGCCTTGACTGATCGGGTCTGCACCTTCATGCCGTCGGTAACCGGGGTGGCGCAGGCGGGCAGCGGCTTCGGCGCTTTTTCCACTTCCACCAGGCACATGCGGCAACTGGCGGCGATGGACAGCTTCTTGTGGTAGCAGAAATGTGGAATGGTGATCCCGGCCAGATACGCGGCATCCATCACCGTGCTGCCAGCGGCGACGTCGATTCGTTTACCGTCGATTTCGATGAGTGGCATCTCAGGCTCCCACCAGGCACTTCTTGTGCGCGATGTGGTACTCGAACTCATTGCGGAAGTGTTTCACGAAGCTGGCGACCGGCCCCACCGCGGCTTCGCCAAGCGCGCAGATGGTGCGCCCGGCGATGTTGTCACCGATACGCAGCAGTTCATCGAGGTCTTCGGGGCGGCCCTGGCCATGCTCGATGCGATGCACAATGCGGTACATCCAGCCGGTACCCTCGCGGCAGGGCGTGCACTGTCCGCAGGATTCCTCGAAGTAGAAATAGGACAGTCGCTCCAGCGCTTTCACCATGCAGACGCTGTCGTCCATCACGATCACCGCGCCGGAACCCAGCATGGAGCCGGCGCGGGCGATGGAATCAAAGTCCATCGTGCAGGCCATCATCACCTCGGCCGGCAACACCGGCGCGGAAGAACCACCGGGAATCACCGCCTTCAGGGTGTGCCCGGTGCGCACACCGCCAGCCATTTCCAGCAGGTCGGCGAACGGCGTGCCGAGTGGAATCTCATAGTTACCGGGCTTGTTGACGTGGCCAGAGATGGAAAAAATTTTGCTGCCGCCGTTGTTGGGCTTGCCCAGTTCCAGAAAGGCCTGGCCGCCGTGGCGCATGATCCAGGGAATCGAGGCCAGGGTTTCGGTGTTGTTGATCGTGGTCGGCTTGCCGTAGAGGCCATAGCTGGCGGGGAACGGCGGCTTGAAACGCGGCTGCCCTTTCTTGCCTTCGATGGACTCCAGCAGCGCGGTTTCCTCACCACAGATATAGGCGCCGTAACCGTGATGGGCATGCAGGTCGAAATCCCAGCCGGAACCGAGGATGTTCTTGCCCAGGAAACCCGCGGCGCGGGCCTCCTCCAGCGCGCGTTCCCAAGACTGGTACTGTTCGTAAATTTCACCGTGGATGTAGTTGTAACCGACCGCAGCCCCCAGCGTATAGCCGGCGATGATCATGCCTTCGATGAGCTGGTGCGGGTTGAACCGGAGTATGTCGCGGTCCTTGAAGGTGCCCGGTTCGCCCTCGTCGCTGTTGCAGATGAGGTACTTGTCACCGGGAAAGGCGCGCGGCATGAAACTCCACTTCAGACCGGTGGGGAAACCGGCGCCGCCGCGGCCGCGCAGGGCGCTGGTCTTGACTTCGGCGATGATGGCTTCGGCCGGCGTCTTCTCGGCGAGGATTTTCTTCAGCGCCTCATAACCGCCATTGGCCGTGTAAGTGGCCAGCGAGGACGGTTCGGGATGCTTGAGCGTCCAGAGGCAGACCTGGGTATCGGGTTGGTTGGCAAACGCGAGCAAACTCATTTCATCTCATCCAGGAGTTTGTCCACCGCTGCCGGGGTCAGGTGGGTGTGCATCTGGTGATTGTTGTGCAGGCACAAGGGGCCATGGCCGCAGGCGCCCATGCACTCGCCGACCGATAGCGTATAGCGGCCGTCCGCCGTGGTTTCACCGAAACCGATACCCAGTTTGGCCTGCAGGTGTTCGGCGATCTTGTCGGCGCCCTGTAACTGGCAGGGCAGGTTGGTGCACAGAGTGACCTTGTTGCGGCCCACTGGCGCCAGTTCGTACATATTGTAGAAAGTGGCAACCTCATAGGCGGCGATGGCCGGCATGGCGAGGTAGTTGGCGACAAACTCGATGGTGTCGCGGGACAGCCAGCCCAATTCAACCTGGGCGATGCGCAACGCGCTCATCACCGCCGACTGTTTCTGGTCGGCGGGATACTTCGTCAATTCGTGGTCGATCTGGGCGAGGGATTCAGCGGAAAGCATGTCTGTTACCTGTCTTATCTGTCGATATCGCCGAACACGATGTCCAGGGTGCCGATGATGGCCACCACGTCGGCGATCATGTGGCCGCGCGACAACTCGTCGAGGCCAGCCAGATGTGAGAAACCGGGCGCGCGCAACTTCATGCGGTAGGGCTTGTTGGCGCCGTCGGACACCAGGTAAACGCCGAATTCGCCCTTGGCATGTTCCACCGCCGCGTAGGCCTCGCCTTCCGGCACATGCATGCCTTCGGTGAACAGCTTGAAGTGGTGGATCAACTCTTCCATGTTGGACTTCATCGCTTCCCGCCGCGGCGGGGCGACCTTGTGGTTGTCGCAGATGACCGGGCCGGCGCCTTTGGCGGTATCGGCCTTCAGCCAGGCCACGCACTGCTGGATGATGCGGTTGCTTTGGCGCATCTCTTCAATGCGCACCAGGTAACGGTCATAAGAGTCGCCGGTGCGGCCGACCGGGATTTCGAAATCGAGCCGGTCATACACCTCATAAGGCTGCATCTTGCGCAGATCCCAGACGATGCCGGAGCCACGCAGCATCGGGCCGGTAAAGCCGAGCGCCTTGGCGCGCTCAGGGTCGATCACGCCGATACCGACGGTGCGCTGTTTCCAGATGCGATTGTCGGTGAGCAGGGTTTCGTACTCGTCGACGTAACCAAAAAAACGCCTGGAGAAATCCTCGATGAAGTCGAGCACGCTCCCCTGGCGGTTCTCGTTGATGCGGCGCAGACCGGCTTCGCTCTTGCGGCTGACCTGGTACTGCGGCATCGCATCCGGCAGGTCGCGATAAACACCCCCCGGACGGTAATAGGCCGCGTGCATGCGCGCGCCGGTGACCGCCTCGTAAATATCCATCAAATCTTCACGCTCACGAAAGGCGTAAAGCAAGACCGTCATCGCGCCCACGTCCAGCGCATGCGTACCCAGCCAGAGCAGGTGATTCAGAATGCGGGTGATTTCGTCGAACATCACCCGGATGTATTGCGCGCGGATCGGTGGTTCGATACTCAGCAGTTTTTCGATCGCCATGACGTAGGCGTGCTCATTGAGCATCATGGACATGTAGTCCAGGCGATCCATGTAAGGCACGGATTGCAGGAAGGTGCGGGTCTCGGCCAGCTTCTCGGTGCCGCGATGCAGCAGGCCAATGTGCGGATCGGCGCGCACGACCACCTCGCCATCCAGTTCCAGCACCAGGCGCAGGACACCATGCGCGGCTGGGTGTTGCGGACCAAAGTTGATGGTGTAGTTACGAATCTCAGTCGATAAAGCGGCGGTCATCACGCGGCCCCGTAGTTGTCTTCGCGCACGATGCGCGGCGTGACTTCGCGCGGGTCGATACTCACCGGCTGGTACACCACACGCTTGAGCTCCGGGTCATAACGCATTTCAACGTGGCCGGAAATCGGAAAATCCTTGCGGAACGGATGGCCGATGAAACCGTAGTCGGTGAGGATGCGGCGCAGGTCGGGATGCCCCTCGAAAATGATGCCGAAGAGATCGAAAGCCTCACGTTCGAACCAGTTCACCGCCGGCCAGATTTCCATCAGGGAAGGCAGCATGGGCAATTCGTCGTCGCCGCAGAAGGCGCGGACGCGCAGACGGTGATTGCGCCGCACCGACAACAGGTGCAGCACCACGGCAAAACGCTGGCCTTCCCAGGCCCCCTCCTTGTAAGCGGAATAATCGACACCACAGAGGTCCATCATCAGATCGAAGGCCAGCGCGGGGGTATCGCGCAGCGTCGCGCAAACCGCCAGCCAATCGGCGGGCGCCACCTCGATGGTGGCTTCGCCGCACGCAATCTTGTGGGCCAGAATCTTGTCGCCCAGCGCAGCAATGACGCGATCGAGCAGAACTTCCGGAGTGAGTGGCATAAGCGTGAGGTTCTATCAACGGGCGATGGTGCTGGTACGGCGGATCTTTTTCTGCAACTGGATCAGCCCATAGAGCAGCGCTTCCGCCGTGGGCGGGCAGCCCGGCACATAGATATCCACCGGCACGATACGGTCGCAACCGCGCACCACGGAATAGGAATAATGGTAATAACCCCCGCCATTCGCACAGGAACCCATTGAGATCACCCAGCGTGGCTCAGCCATCTGGTCGTAAACCTTGCGCAGGGCAGGCGCCATCTTGTTGCACAGCGTGCCGGCGACGATCATCAGGTCGGATTGGCGCGGACTCGGGCGAAACACGATGCCGAAGCGGTCCAGGTCATAACGCGAAACCCCCGCATGGATCATCTCGATGGCGCAGCAGGCCAAACCGAAAGTCATCGGCCAAAGCGAACCGGTGCGGGTGTAGTTCACCACCGCGTCCACCGTGGTGGTGACGAAGCCTTTTTCCAGAATCCCTTCGATGCTCATAGCGGCCTCCTCATCAACGCGCTCACGCGAGCGACCCGATAGGCGTCGGAGGCCAACGCCGCTCGCCTGATTCGCCTCCCTGCATAGCGGGGCCCCTGCTCAATGGCTCGCATCGTTACTCCCAATCCAGGGCGCCCTTCATCCACTCGTAGACGAAACCGACCACCAGGATGCCAAGGAAAATCATCATGGAAACAAAGCCAAACAGGCCAATATCTTCCAGCACCACGGCCCAGGGGAAAAGAAAGGCGATTTCCAGATCGAACAGAATGAACAGAATGGCCACCAGGTAATAGCGCACGTCGAACTTCATGCGCGCATCCTCGAAAGCTTCGAAACCGCATTCATAAGGAGAATTTTTTTCCGCGTCCGGCTTGTGCGGAGCGAGCACAAAACCCGCGGCCATGGGAAGAACCCCGACGGCCAAGCCCACCAAGATGAACAACAGAACCGGAAAATAATTTTCAAGCATGAGTTCCCCGAAAAGCGCGTTCCCACCTCGGCAAGAAGGCGCGAAGTCTAGGCTTTCAGCTCCCCTCACGTCAAGCCGACAGAAAACAAAAAACCCATTTATATCAATGGGTTATTAATTACTTTTAAGGTATATAAAGAAATTCGATGGTGCCGGCGGCGAGACTCGAACTCGCACGACTTTCGTCACTGCCCCCTCAAGACAGCGTGTCTACCAATTTCACCACGTCGGCGTTAAGCAGCTTGTTACGCGGCCTGTTCCATGTTCCAGGAACAGGCCGAAGAACTCATTTCGGGATTGCGCCCGATTTATCCAGGCCAGTCGGCGTCGGCACCGGGGCCGCCGGTTGCGCGGGAACCGGGGCCGCCGGTTGTAAGGGATGCGCGGCCTGCTGCGCCGCGGCGCTCTTCTGGCCGGAAAAATAGGTCAACCCCATGCTGGTCAGGAAGAACGCCGTCGCCAGCACAGCGGTGGTACGTGACAAGAAGTTGGCGGAACCGGTGGCGCCGAACAGGCTGCCGGAAGACCCGCTGCCAAATGCCGCGCCCATGTCAGCGCCCTTGCCGTGTTGCATCAGTACCAGACCGATCACGGACACCGCCACCAGCACATGCGCGATCCAGAGAATAAATTCCATTTCCGTACCCTTCAACTCAACTTAGCCGGCCCGGCAAATTGCCAGGAACTCTTCCACATTAAGCGAGGCGCCACCGATCAGTCCGCCGTCAATGTCCGGCTGGCCGAACAACTCGGCCGCATTGTTGGCTTTCACGCTGCCACCGTACTGGATGATCAGGCCAGCGGCCACGCCGGCATCCAGCGCGCGCACCCTGGCGCGAATGAAGGCATGGACCACCTGCGCCTGGTTAGGCGAGGCCGTCACACCGGTTCCAATCGCCCACACCGGTTCATATGCCACCACGGCACGAGCCAGGGAAGCCACGCCGCACTTGGCGATCACGGCATCCAGTTGGCGCGCCACCACGGCTTCGGTGATGCACCCCTCGCGCTCGGACAAGGTCTCGCCCAGGCACAGGATCGGTGTCATTCCAGCCGCCTGCGCCGCGGCATACTTTTCCGCCACCAGCTCGTCGCTCTCGCCATAAAGGGCGCGCCGCTCGGAGTGGCCGACAATCACATAGGCACACGCAAAATCCGCCAGCATGCTGGCGGATACCTCGCCGGTGAACGCGCCGCGGGCCTGCTGGCTCATGTTCTGCGCGCCCCAGGCAACTGCGCTGCCAGTCAACCTGGCTTGCGCCTGGGCAAGATAGGGAAACGGCACACAAACCGCCACGCCCGCCTTGACGCCACCCATGCCAGCCAGCAAGCCGGACAACAGCGCCTCGTTCTCGGCCAGGCTACCGTGCATTTTCCAATTGCCGGCGACTAGTTTGCGACGCATCGGGTTTTCCCCTTCAAAAAAGGCCGCGAATGGTATGTTGGAACGCACTCCAGGTCAATCTGGAACGATCGCCATGCCAATCCATGAGTCACCCATGAACCCGAGCATCGACACTCCACACGGCCCCTATACCCCGCAAGTCCCCGGCCGGAAGGACATGGCGCGCGCCACTGAGCTTCTCAGCGACGCGGTGGAAGCCATTGCCCGTGTCAACCACGACGTCTGGGCCGCCAAACGCATCGCCGAGGGCTGGCGTTACGGGCCGCAGCGCGACGACACCGGAAAGCTCCACCCCGATCTAGTCGCCTACGAACACCTGAACGAAGGCGAGAAGGCCTACGACCGGGAGACCGCGCAGGTCATCGTCGCCGAACTGCTCCGGCGCGGCCTGATCAAGCCTGGCGGCATGGCGTAAACGGCGCAATCACTCGCCACCGCGGCGGGCCACGAACTCCAGCGGCGGATGCCGGGAATAGCCGCCCGTGCTTGCCAGGGTGAAGCGGATGGCATTGCCCTCTACCTCGCCGCGATAGCGGTGGATCACCTCCCGCGGCGGCGCATCCCCCAGCACCTCGTCGCTGCGGGTGGCAAAGCTCAGCCGGCCGCCGTCGAGGCGGCCTTCCTCGATGCTTCTCGGCAAGCGTAGAAAGCTCGCGCTGCCGTTCACCTGATCGCCGCGCACCTGGAACTCGAAGGTTTCCCGGTGCTCCGCCCCCCAGTCATATTTCACCGTGGCGCTCCAGCGGCCGGCGAGGTCGACGGCGGGCAGTGTCGCCTCAGAGCCGGAAGGGGCGGGCGGGCCGGCCCACCACGCGAAGCCCAGGGCCAGGGCCAGGCCCGCACCCAGCAGCCAGGGCCAGCGGCGGCGAGCAGGACGCCAAGCAGGAGTGCGAAGAGCAGGGCGCCGGTGTGATGATCCATGGCTGATTACCTCAGGCTGCGCCTGCTATGAATTCGACATCCGCAAGTGGGGCAAGCGCGCCCTCTCAAGCCGTCGAACATTCGCCGGAATCGGGGGCGTCGGGGCGGCGGGCCGCGAGCAGGGCATTCGGGTCCGTTTCAACCAGGCCACCGGCAAGCCAGAGCCAATGGTTGATCTCATCATGGCCGGCAATCTCCGGCCAGTTCTGCCACTGCGTCGCCACTAACAGGACGTCCCGGGTATCGCCCCGCCACTCGCCCAGGGCGATTGTTGCCGCTGGCAGTCTCTCGGCCAGGCGGGCCAGGGTGGCCTCCGCGTCCAGGCGTGCCTGATTGGCGATCGCCCGCAGTTGCAGCGCCCAGGCCTGCGCTTCCGCCGCGGAGGTGGTAGCGGCGGCGACCTGGAGCCACAGCGTCCCGCCCGATTTTTCCTGCGGTTGCCACAGGCGTTTTCCCCAGGCCCGCAGGCGGTCGCACCAGGATGCCAGCAAGCCATTCATGGCGCGCCGGCCTCGAGTCCGGATTGCCAGGCGTGCAGGGTGCGAAAGAGGCGGTAGAAGTAGCGCGGGACCAGGTTTTCGCCGCCCGTGGCCCAGGTACCGGAGCGGCTGCGGATGGCGGCCAGTCTGGTTGTCTTCGGCGCAGCCAGCGTGACCTGGGCCAGCAACCGGACGCCGGGCTCCGCGGGGCTTTCTCGCATCAGGATCAGGTCGGTGTCGTCGTGGCGCAGGCGCGCGATGATGGCTTCCTGGTCGTGGGCCGGATCGCTCAGGTAGCTTTTCAGGCGTGCCTTGGACCAATCGCGCAGGGGCTCGGGCAAGCCATTGAAGTCCAGATTTTCCGAATCATGGCCGCGGCTGAAACCGGCCCAGAGCGCGTCGATGGCGGCTTTCTCGCGCAGGGTCTTGAGGAAGGCCGCGTGTTGATCGCCGTCCACGCTGATATCCGAGAGCCTGGGGGCCAGGCTGATCCGCGGCCCCCGCTCGTCCCAGAACAGTCTGGCCAGCATGTCCACGCGCTGGCGATTCAATTCGCTCTCGTCGTCCAGCAACTCGCCGCTGTCGCCCTGCATCAGCCGAACGTCGGCTTCCAGGCTGTCCAGGGCCAGCCTCTCCACGGCGTCCAGGCCGAGTCCGGCCAGGCTCGTGCGCAGGTCGGCCACCTTCCGCTCCAGATCTGGCGACGCGCCATCCAGCAGGCCGGCAATCTCGCCATAGCCTTGCGCCATGCCGGCCAGCACGCGCCCCAGGTCGGTGTGCAGGGGGGGCAGGCGGAACCGCCGCGTGACCCGGGGTTCGCCCGCCCGACGCCAGGCGGCCAGGGTTTCGAGGGTGAACACCAGGGCGTCCAGCGGCCAGTCGGCCAGGGTGTCGCCCTGATAGTCCGCGGCGAAGCCGTCGCCACCGAACAGGGTGCGGGTCAGGCCGGCCAGCCGCAATTGCCCTTCATCGGGAAAACCCACCTCGAGAACTGCCCCGGAGACCGCCACGAGGCGCAGCCGCTCCGCCGCGCCCGGCCGGGCGAGAAAGGGGGGGGCCGCCAGTTCCAGGGTGGGGTGGGCCAGGGGGAGGGGGCCGGACCCCAGGCCGGGGCACAGGCCCAGGCGCAGGGTCAGTTCCGCCGCCGGGCGGCGCCGGTCGTCGCGGGGTTTCTCGGGGCCGAGCAGCCGCATCCGGCCGCGCGCCGCCGCGCTCATGGCATAGCGGAACTCGGTGTGCACGCCCGCCGTGGCCAGCATGGCCGGCCAGGCCGAATCCGCGCCGGTGCGGGCCAGGCTGGCCAGGCGCAGCATCAGGTCGCCGCGCACGACGCCAGCGAGGACCTGCGCAATCTGGCTAAAAAAACCTTGCGAGGCCGCGCTCATGAAGTGTTTCCAGACGCCGCCAGGGCACTGAACAGCCGGCTCAGGTTCTTGCTCAGCTTGCTGCCCGGCAGCTTGGCCACCAGCGGGGTTTCAGCGGCGGCGGAAAACAGGGCCAGGACCACCTCGCTGGCCTCCCCGTTGTCGCGCGGTTGCGCCCAGCACAACAGGGAAAGCCGGTCCCCGCGCAGCCACTGCGCCTGCTTCAGGTGTTCGATGAGCAGCCGCGCCAGGTCGCGTTCGCTTTCGCTGGCGTCCTCATCGTCCCTTACCCCCTCCAGTAGGCTACGCAACCCGGCGCGCTCCTGGCTCAAGGCCAACATGGCATCGGGCGGTGGCGGCACGGCCACCACGTCGAAGCTGACCTTGTGGGTGATGCTGTCCTTGGTGGTGTGCTCGCTGGACAGGATCAGCAGGTTGAGCCCCCCCGACTGGGTGGATTCCGTCCCGAACTGGAACTCGGCGCTGGCACGGGGGATACGGAAGGCGGTGGGCAGGCTCCCGTTGGCCTGGGCCTGGGCCTGGGCGTTGTATTCGAAGGAAGCCTGGTCCAATTGCTGTTGCGCCGCCAGCATGCCCCGTCCCACTTCATCGAAGAAGGTCTCCAGGCCCCTAGCCCGGCTGGCTGGGCGGCCGCTCTTGAGGCTGTCGCGCAGGGCGTCCAGAGCGGCCTTGGCGGGGCCGATATCCTCGGTTTCCAGTAGGGTGCTCAGGGCATCCAGTTCAGCCTTGATGGATTCGATGCTGGGTGTTGCCACAATGGCTCCTGTCGTCAAAGAGGCGCTATTCACGCATGGCTGACGCCGGGCGTCAGGCCGGTTTCCCCTTCAGTGCTTCATAAACCTTGCCCACCCGGTCCAGGATGTCCTTGTCCACCTGGGCGGCCGCCGGCAAGGCCAGCCGGGCGGCGTCGATCTCCTTCTTGCGCGCCAGCAAGGTCTTGGGAAACTCGGGGTCGCCCCCCGCTGAACGGGCATGCAGCACGCTGGTGATGCGGGCGCTGGCGCGATAGTCGTGGGCATAGCCCAGGGTCATGGCGGCGTTGACCATCACCGCGCCGGCACCCACGCTGGCGCCGATCTGCACGCCCTTCTGCACCGACTCAGACAAGTCGGCGCTGAACTCGATAGTGGTTTCGGTGAACTGGTAGCGGGACGGGGCCAGGGCCTCCAGCAGGGACTGCATGGCGGGCACATCCGCGGCGTTGTCGGCGCCCACGGTGGCCTTGATCATCTCCAGCAGACGGCCGACGCTGTTGACGTAGTCCAGGTTCAGTTCCTTCTGGGCTTCGGCGATGCTGATGCCGAGGCGGCCGATGATGGATGGCAGGTGATAGAGCTGGCTGGTCAGGCGGTCGTACTGGGGAATAGGTTTGTCGGGAGCTTCAGCCATGGTTTTCTCCTTGAGGTGAAGTTGCCGGGTATGCCGGCGTTTGTTGAACTTCGAAGCTGATTCGGCAGGCGCTGTCCACCACACGGGTGTGCAGTGCCGCCAGGGAGGCGGTGAGCGGCAGGCCGGACAGGCCGATGCCTATTTCACCGCCCAGGCGGCTGCGCTCGGTCAGCACCCAGGCGAACTCCACTTGCAGGCTGGCAAGCTGCATACCGGGCGGTGGCGCCAGATTCGCCGGGTCAGGCAGGGCCGGGGCGTGGCGCCGGCCGGCATCGATGCAGCCCTGCGCCAGGGGCGCGCTGACCGCCAGACGCGCCAGGCAGGTTGCCAGTGTGTCGGTGGGGAGAATGGTCTCGCTGCTCATGGCTTTCGCGCCCTTTGCGTTTGCCGGCCAGGATGCCTGCGCTATGCAACGCTCACCCGCAGTCCCGGCACATAGACCCACTGCCGGCTGTTCCCATCGCGGATATAGCTCAGCAACGCCTTGCGGTTCGCCCCTTGTCCTGGCGGCTTCAGTGAGATGTGCACCCAGCCGGAGTTGAGCCCCTCTCGGGGGTCGTAGCACTCGCAAATAATCTGGTCGTAGTCGGGCAGCTTTTCCGCTGCCCACTGGGCCAGTTCCAGGGTGCTCTTGCCGACGATCTCCACATCGCAGGCGCAACCTTGGGTGTGCTGGCTGGTGCTGAGCCAACCCGAGGGCTTTTGCTTCAACACGCGCTCCAGGGCCTGGCTGCGGAACACGCTGTTGGGGGTGAAGGCGCCGAAGGCGTGGCGCAGGGGTTGCAGCACATGCCGGGCCAGGTTCACGGCGGCACGCAGTTCCCGGTCGCCGGGGAAAGCATTGTCCACGCCGAGGCGGCTGGCGAGTTCCGAGCGAGTGAGTTCGTAGACCCGGAAGTTGGGGGCGATGAAGTCTTGCGGATCCAGGCCGCCGAGGCTCAGGTTTTCCAGCTTGGTCCTTGATTGATTGGCCATGGTGATCTCCTTGGGTCCGGACGGGTTACAGCGCGGCGCGCAGGGCAGCGAGCGCGTTGGCCAAGGGGATGTTGCCGGCGCCGGACAGGGCGATGGCGAAGTCCAGATGTTCCCGCACCGAGGCGTATTCCCTGGGGCTGGCGCCGCGTTGAGCGGCGGTCCGATAAAGCTCGGCAATCCGGGTCGCCGCCGCGTTGGCCGCCTTGGCGGCGGGTTTGCGCTGCGCCAGCAGCAGGACCAGCTCGCAGTCGGCCTCGGCCACGCCGTCCCAGAAGTTCGGCTTCCTCTGGTTGCGCTCCTGGGCCATCTGGATCATGTGCCGGCAATCATCTTCCAGGGTATTGCGCCAGGCTTTGTCCTGCTCAGGATCGAGCAGCTCGGTAAGCACCTTGGCGGTCGCCCAGTTGGTGAAGTGGTTGGGGGCAGGCAGCTCGCTCTGTTCCCGTGCTTGGCGCAGGTTCAGCTCATGCGCCTGCTGGTAGTAGTTGGCCATGTTGACCAGGGCCTCCAGGCGCGGCGCGGCGCCGTCACACATCCAGGCCAGCCGTTTGCAGGCGCTGCCCAGCAGGCTCAGGCGTTCCGGCGTGGGCGCGCGCTGGTTGATCAGATCCAGCTCCCGGATGGCGCCTTCGATGTCGCTGATCAGGCCCTGACGAGCGGCCTCCGTGCCGGCGGCCGGGTTGGCCCCCTCGCGCATCTCCTGCCAGCGCTCGCCGGAAAGCCGTACCCGGAAGTTGGCGCACTGTTCCACCGCCCGCACCGGGCAATCGCCCTGCTCCGCGGACAAGGCTTTTTCCAGCCAGCCAATGGCCTCGGCATAAGCGCCGGTTTCGCCCCAGGCGAAGCCCAGTGCCGCCGCCAGGTCGCCGCGCGCAAGCCACTCGGCACGGTTCTTGTCGGGAATGCCCTTGAGCTTGTCGACGATGCCGCTGCGCAGCGTATCCAGCAACTCGACGGGGTTCACGTCCTTGTCGTGTACCCGCATGCGGATCCACTCGCTGTAGTTGTTCAAGTCGGAAACCAGCTCCACCGGCGCGTGGTAGGCCGGGGCTTCGCGCAGGCCGGACTCGCTTCCGTTGCGGCGCAGGTGATAACCGGGGTCGCCGTAGCATTGATAGGCGCCCCAGGTATTGGCGTCGGGGAAGCGCACCCAGATTTCCTCGCGGGCGGCGCGCACCGCCTGGCCGAACGCCTCGCCTTCCAGCAGATGGGTATAGAAGCTTTCGGCGAAGGACTCGGCGGCGCCGTCGTCCACCGCCCAGCCCGCGGCCACCACGGCCTTGACGCCCATCTCGATGAACTGTACCGCCAGGTTCGCCGCCAGCAGGCTGAACTGGCCTCGTGCCGCGGTATTGCCCAGGGTCTTGCCGAGGTGGCAGCAGTTGATGAACACCAGTTCCGGCACCCAGCGCATCTGCTCCACGTCGCCGGGCGTGAGGAAGGTGTTGTTGCCGATGGCCATGCCGGAAACGCGCTTGGGGGCCGGTGGCTTGCCATCGACAAACCGCGTGTAGCCGACCGGCTTGGCCTGCTCGTCTTCCAGGAGGAATTCGTGCTCGCCATGGCCGGCCAGGTGGAGGATGCGCCAGGCATTCCGGTGCAGTCCCGCGAGGATGGCGTCGGCCTTTTCGTCGATGCATTCCATGGCCCGATAGCCGCTGGAGTTGAGCTTGGCGGCCACCTTCTGCGCCTCCTGGCGCGCGCCAGGCAGGTCGCTGAATTTGTCCCAACCGGACAGATCCGGGTTCCCCACCACGAAGGCGGTGGCCTCCGTGGCGTGGGCCGGGTGGGGCCGGAACTGCGGGGTCTTGAGCTGGCGCACCAGGCCGGCGGCGATGGCCGGCGGGCGGTTGCCGTGGCTCCAGCGGTCCTCCAGCAGTTCCCACGGGTAGCGGGCCGATGCCGCGTCCACCAGCAGCACCAGGTTCGCCTGTTTCGGGGCCAGTTCCTTCAGACGGTTGGGCAGCAGCATCTC
Source organism: Hydrogenophilales bacterium CG_4_10_14_3_um_filter_63_21 (assembly GCA_002784045.1). Taxonomy (GTDB): domain Bacteria; phylum Pseudomonadota; class Gammaproteobacteria; order Burkholderiales; family Thiobacillaceae; genus PFJX01. The sequence continues at coordinate 4,585 of PFJX01000064.1, read as the reverse complement.
GAACAGAGTCTTGGCCACCTCGGCATTGGTGCCCGCCGATTGCGAGGCTTGCCGAATGAAACCATCGGCCAGGCGCAACTGCCCGGTGGCCAGGGTCTCCTCGGCGCGGGCGCGGTCGGTGGTAGCGATGAAGCGCAGGGTTTCGGAGCGACTGTCCTCGATGATCTCCAGCCGTTGCCACCAGCCCTGCGCCTCGTCGCAACGCACCCGGCGCAGTGGGCCCTGGCCCTCCTCGAGGGTGCCCTGGGGCCAGGCCACCTGCATGGCCAATTGGCCATCGCGGAGTACCGCATCGAGCGCTTCGGCGGTGGTGATCGCCACATCCTCGTACAGCTCCATGAACTCGATCCGGTCGATGATGACTTTGCCTTCCATTTCCGCCGCAACCAGTTTGTCGTTGGCCGCCGCGGCGCCGCGCAGGATGGCTTCCACGGAATCGCGCGGCGTCATGCCACCGGCGCCGGTCCCCACCAGAAGGCAGGTGAGGGCCGCCGACCGCACCGGGTTGGACGGGCCGAAGCGATCATCCGGCCACTGCGCGATGCGCAGGGCGTAATCCAGCATTGCATCGCGCACGCTCTTGGCAAGCAGGCCGGGGCTCAGTTCGCCCACCTGGCCCAGGCCGATCACCACCGCGCCGGCCGGCTTGGCATCCACCTTGTCGTTGAAGAACAGCGCATGGCTGCCCAATGCTCCGGGATAGAGCCCGAGTTGCAACCGCTTGGACAAGGCATGTCCCAAGCGCTCGTCGAGTGATTGTTCGGTGCTGATGATGCTGTCGCCCAGGTAATGCCCGACCAGCACCGGATGCCGGGAGTAAGCCAGGTTGCCGTGGTGCAGGCTCACCTGGATCACCGGCACGCCGCGTCCAGCCGCCTCCGCGTCGAACGGCCGGGAAGGGCCGAAACCGAAACCGCGCAGGCTGGCCAGGTCCGGGATGTCGTCGGACGGGGGCTGCGCCGGCATGATGAAGCGCGCCGGCTCGCCCGCCGCGGCACGGGCCAGGGTCGGCGGCGTGGAGGGTAGTCGCGTGGTGGCGCCGGTCATGAGCAGGTCGAGGAAGCCGGGGAAGGCGCGTTTCCTGGCGCACAGCTCGTCATGCGCGGTGTCTTCCACGTACCAGGTCTTCACCCCCGGCAGGCGGCCGGAACTCCAGGCCACGGTGCCGTCGCCTTCGCGGCTGGCGATGAACTCCAGGCGCTTGCGGCCAGCGAGCCATGACTCCTCGTAATCAGTCAACCGATAGTCCACCACCGTGGCGTCCTGGCAGCCGGCCACGTAAATCATGTGCTCCGGGTCGGGCTTGGCCTGTTTCAGGAAATCCCAGGTGCCGCGCGCCTGGATCAGAGCCTTGCCATCGGCCAGGCTCCAGCGCGCGGACAATTGCCGTTTCAGATCGCTCCAGAGCGACTGCTGGCCGAAATCCGGGCTGGCGGCATCGAAGGGCAACAGCTCCAGCAGGCCGGGAAAACTGTTGACGATATCGATGATCTCGTCGCTGTCGTGGGCGAAGTCGAGCAGGCTGAGCTTGGCCTCGGTCGGGTTGTGGCCGGTCAGCCAGCGCACGGCTTCGTGCGAGCCCAGGTTGGGGGTGCCCAGCATCATGAAACGGCTGTTGGGCAGGTTGACGATGCGGCGCCACAGGGCGGTGCCGCGGCCGCCGTCGGCGATCATCGCGCGCACCACCAGGCCACCCATGGAGTGCGCCACCAGATGCACCGGCTGGCCTTGCCGCTCGATCTCAGGCAGCCAGTCCTCCAGTTTGTCCGCCAGTTTGGTGGCCGCCTCGCGCACCGACAGGCGCCAGTCGTAGGGGAATATCTCCACCCGGTGGCTGCGTGCCAGGAACTCCAGCAGGGGGCCGTAGAAGTCGTCCAGCAGATCGGTGGCCTTGATCTCCGGCTTATTTGCCTGGGTATCCATCCTCAGGCGCCCCAGCCCGCCCATGAACAGGGCCCGGTATTTCAGCCAGACCGCGTCGTCGCCCACTTGCAAGGCACTGCCCATGGTGCCCGGCAGCACCACCGCCAGGGGCCGCGGTGTGCTGATGCCCCGGCTGCGCCGCACCGCCTCGCGCCATTTGGGTTCTTCGTGTTTGGCCGCCAGGATGGGCTGGAAGCCGCCATCGCTGTCGTCGCCGCGGGTCAGGCCGGAGATCAGCCAGCGCACGCTCTTGTCGTTGGCGAAGTAATTGAAGTGGCAGACATTGGGGCCCTGGTCGAACAGGAAGCGGGCACCCTTTTCCGGCCGGCGGATGCCGCCGTACATGGAACCGGTGTTCACCACCAGGTCATGGTCGGCGCCGTAGAACCAATCGGTCGCCAGCAGCTTGATCTGGCTCCACAGGTTATCGCCCTCGATGTCACCCGAGATCACCGACAGGTCGGCGCTGGTGCAGAGGCCAGGGTGCTGCAACAGGCGGGTGAGCGCCGAGCCGGGCATCATCGCCTCCAGCCCGGGCAGGGTGCGCGGGTCGGTACGCTCTTTCACCACTGCCAGCAGAAAATCGGCCGTATCTCCCAGCAAACCGTGGCCGGCGAGGTGGTCAAGCACCGACAGCCAGCGGTCCAGGCGGCCCGAGGCCAGCGTGGTACCGCGCGCCGGGCAGGCCACGCGGACGAAGCGGCTGACCTTCAGTTTTTTCTCGTCCAACAGTTCCAGCAGCGTCTTGAGCCGGCCACGGTCCGCGTCATAAGCCGCATCGCGCTTTTTAGCCGCATCCGGATGCAGCGGACTGAGGCCGATCTGTTCGGCAATGGTGCGGTCGGCGGCGAACAGATCCTTGAGCAAGTCGGTGTGCAACGGGTCATCGGCCTTGTCCCGTTCGCCCAGGCACAAGAGTTCCCCCACCAGCCCGCCTCGCGAGTGGGAGACCAGATGGACTTGCGCGTTATCCGGCAGGTGCTGGGCCAGATCCAGCGCATTCTGGATTGGGCTGACCGTCAGCGAGCGGTGTTCCAGGGCATACACCCGCTCGCCATAGCGGGCCTGCAAGGCCTGGCGCGCCGCCGCGCCCGCCGTGCCTTCCCAGAGCTTGCCGAAACTGCCCTGGCCACTGGAAGCGGTGCCGTGAATGAACACCAGGAGCGGTTCCCGGCCCGCCGGCAGTGCCTCCTCCTCGGGTACCCGCGTAAGGCTGAAGGCGTCGTCCAGGGAACAGCGGTAAAGGCCCGGCGCATTGCCGCGCAGCAGCTTTTCCTCCAGCTTGTCGCCCAGGATGGCAGCCGCCTTGCCCTTGAGATCGACGCCGAAAAATTCCAGCACCTTGATGCCCAGCCCCAGCCAGCCACGCGCGCCAGCCTTGCCAGCGGGTTTTGCTCCTCGGGCCAGCGGCCGCGGGTCGATCTCCCAGCCCTCGCCACCTTCCCGGCCCAGCGCCTTCCTGCCCCGCTCGCGGATCAGATCATCGGCCCGCGTCCACAACACGAAGCCGTTTTCCAGCTCCACCCGCACCACCTCGTCACCGGCCGCCGTGATCTCCCCCCCGGCCGCGCGGCTGTCGCCCGGCAGCAAACGGCGGCGGCTGGTGATGGCAATGTCCGTGGTGGCCAAGGGGGTGACAGCCGGCTGTTCGCTGCCACGGATTGGGTAGGTGCGGGTCATGATCTCTTCCTCATTGCGGTGAAGGTGAAAGACACAAGGCGCCTGGGAGCGCGGCTTACTCGAACACCTTGAACCGTTGCGCCGCGGCCGAGCCAAGGATTTGCGGGTCCTGCGGCAAACGGGTAGTGGGCAGGTAGGCGCGGATGGCGTTGAACCAGGCCACATAGTTGCTCGGCTTGTTCTCGCGCAAGGTCTTCAGCGCGTAGTAGGTAAAGGCGCCGTTGGGGCGGCCGCGGAAGCTGGTGTCCCAGGAATACTGAGTATCCAGGCAGCCGGCCAGGAGCAGGTCGCCACCGCTGCGCCGGAGGCCGCTCACCAGGCCCGGCGGGCGGCGGCTGGCCTTGGGCAACTCGGCCGCCGGCATCCAGGCTTCCAGGGGCATGAAGCGGGCGCGCGCCGGGCCGGCATCGAGATCGCTGTCATCGCCCCGGGTCACCGATCCGGAATGGCAACTGTCGGAGATCAGCAGAATGCGCGCGCCGGCGGCCCGCTTGGCGAACAAGGCGTGGATATCGTCGTCCAGCAGCGGGCCGACGCTGGCGATATCCCACGGGCAGAGGCCTTCGTCGCGGCCGTCGGGCTCGTCGCCGGAACTGTCTGGCACCCAGGTGCCGTGGCCGGAGTAGGTGATGGCCAGGGTGTCGCCTTTCTTCGCGTCCTTGATCAGGCCGCCGATGGCCTTGGCCATGGCCGCGTGGGTGGCCTTCTTGTCCAGCATCTTGCTGACCGTGTAACCGCGGCCCGCCAGTTCGGCGGCCCAGTCGTTGGCGTCGTTGACGCAGCCGGACAGGTCGTTGTTGGTGCCGGGGTAGTCGTTGATGCCGATGCAGAGTGCTTTCTTGCTCATGGTGTTATCTCCGGTTTGCCTGGTTGAAAAGACCTAGCCCGGATATTGCATGAATTCGCGTGATGCCCTAAAGGATACCGGGCTGCGCCCATAATCGCGCAGGCCATTGTTTGTAATGGGAATTTTGCGAAGGAG
>PFJX01000124.1 GCA_002784045.1 Hydrogenophilales bacterium CG_4_10_14_3_um_filter_63_21 | reverse complement strand
ATAGATTTAACCCAATTAGCCCGGAGCCGCCACCGCCTCTGCCCAAGGGTATGCAAAGCGCCAATCATGAGCGGGTAGGGCATGGCATTCATTAATTCCAGATTATCCATTGGCAGGCTGACGACTAACGCGGCGTGAGGTGCGCCGTTTTGTGTCTTGGATATTTTTTCAACGCAAGGAGGGCGCTACTTGGCACTATGTGTTAGCGAAGATGCCGGTACGCATCATCCTGGGGCAGAAAACCGCGCTACGCGGGGCACCAATAAGGCACTGAGGCGTTGAGAACCGGAGACGTCCTGGCCCAGATCACTCCCGGCCAGGGCTTTACCAACGAGCCTCAGCGGCCAACATCGAGGACGGCCCAGCCGTAGGTATCTCCGTAACCTTTCTCGGGACCCGCGTGACCGGTGGCGAAATGAGTCTGATCGAGGTCCGCGTTACCGGCGAAAGCGCCGTTGTAAGCATCGATACGACTGGCCTGGGCCAGGCCGGTGCCGACGAAGGCGGGCTTGTCGAGGTCATTGAGAATGCTGCCTTGCAAGTCGAGGTTGCCATCCCATGGCCCGGCGAACGTGGGCGATGTGGCCAGCAGGCCGGCGGCGATGAGACTGGTGAATAGTGTCGTGCGTGTCATGATGATCTCCTTCTCTTCGGGTTGAACTCGGTACGGCGACTTTTCCGTACTGGCGATTGAGACCGGGCCGCTAACTGAAATCCAACTGTGATGTTCGCGTCGGGTCCGCTGATTAGTCGTGGCGAGGCGAAAGTCCTGACAAGTTTTTCTGTAAAGCCTCGGGACTCGGTTTAGATTCGCGCTATGGATTCGGATGGAGGCGGTCGATGTCGCGTGGATTCAACCGGATAGCGGTATTGCTCGCGCTGCTGCAAGGCTTGGCGGCGTGCGCGGCTGGCGCCTGGGCGGGCGAGGCGGAATGGGCATCGCGGGTAGCGAAAATCGTGGTCACGCGCGGCGATGGTATGCGGGAACTCGGCTCCGCCGTGTCGCTGGCCGGCGACCGCATGGTGACCAATTGCCACGTCATTCGCGATGCCACTCGCATTGAGGTTGAGCAGGCGGGAAAAATCCGCCTGGCGCGGGCCGACCTGCGCGACGCCTACCGCGATCTCTGCTTTCTCACCATACCCGGCCTACAAGCCGAGCCGATAGCAATGATCGACCTCGGCCAGACCCGGGTGGGTTTGGCTGTGAGCGCGGTGGGCTATCCAGGCGGCAAGTTTGCCGTGAGCCCTGGCAAAATCATCGGCCTGCATACCTGCGAATGCGACGGCGGCAAGGTGATCCAGACCTCGGCGGCGTTCGACCGCGGCGCCAGCGGCGGCGGCCTGTTCGACCGGCGAGGCCGCCTGGTGGGCATCCTCACCTTCAAGGCCAAAACCGGCGGCAATTTCCACTTCGCCCTGCCAGTGGGCTGGCTGCGACACTTGGCGGACCACAAGGTCGAAGCCGTTGCCGGCGGCGATACCTTCTGGGAAACCCCCGGCAAGGAGAGCGGCTATTTTCTCGCCGCCTGCGATCTCGGCGCCAAGGAGAACTGGCGGCCACTCTCCCGCCTGGCCAGCGAGTGGAGCGAACAGGAACCCAACAATCCGGAAGCCTGGATGGCCCTCGGCCGCGCCCGTCTCGGCCTGCGCCAAAACGATGCGGCGGCCGCCGCCTTCCAGAGGGTGCTGCTGCTGGACTCGACCCATGCGGAAGCGAAATGGGCCCTTCAGAAACTCGAATTCGAACTGGGACGGAGCCTGACGGAGCCCGGCGGGGCCTGGTAAAAGCGGGGCAAATGGGGCCAGACATAGCCTATTTTTCATGCGGCTAGCCATCGAACATCCCTGGAATCTCACGCCCACCGAGGCGATTGCCCTGCAACGCGAACTGGCCGGACGAGTGCAAAGCACTGACCGCTTGCCGGGCACGATTCGCCGCGTCGCTGGCGTCGATGTCGGTTTTGCGGACGGCGGCAAGATCACCCGTGCGGCGGTGGCAGTGTTGAGTTTTCCTGATCTGGAGCCGCTCGCCAGCGCCAGCGCGCGCCGTCCCACCGAGTTTCCCTATGTGCCCGGCCTGCTCTCCTTCCGCGAACTACCGGCCGTTCTGCAGGCGCTGCGCCAACTCGCGGAACTACCCGATGTCATATTGTGTGATGGCCAGGGGCGTGCGCATCCGCGCCGTTTCGGCATTGCCTGCCACCTCGGGGTACTCCTCGACCGCCCTACCGTGGGCGTCGGCAAGACCCGGTTGATCGGCAGCCATGACGAGCCTGGCCCGAAAAAAGGCGACTGGGCGCCGCTGCTGGATAAGGGGGAGGTGATCGGCGCGGTGTTGCGCACGCGGCCGGGCGTGAAGCCGCTGTATATCTCCAGCGGCCATCGAATCAGCCTGGCAACCGCCATCGCGCTCACCCTGGCCTGCACCCGCCGCTGGCGCCTGCCGGAAACCACGCGCGCGGCGCACACGCTGGCGTCGGGGTAGCGCCCGCGCTACAGCCGATTCGCCAGGCGCGCGAATTCCGCCACCGAGAGGGTTTCACCGCGACGGATGGGGTCAATGCCGAGCTCCTCGAACAGCGCGGCATCGACCAGGCCCTTGAGGGTGTTGCGCAGGGTCTTGCGACGCTGCCCGAAGGCACGCGCCACCACGTCGGCGAAGACGCGGGCATCGCGATAGGGCACGGCTTCCGGCGGCAGCGGATAGAGCCGGACGATGGCGGAATCCACTTTGGGCGGCGGCCGAAAGGCACCGGGCGGCACCACGAACAGTTTTTCCACCCGGAAGCGTGCCTGCAACATCACCGACAGGCGGCCATAGTCGGGGGTATCAGGGGCGGCGGCCATGCGATCGACGACTTCTTTTTGCAACATGAAACACAGGTCGCGAATCTGCCCGGCATAGCCGGCCAGGTGAAACAACAGCGGCGAGGAGATGTTGTAGGGCAGGTTGCCGACCACCCGCAGGTTGTCTCCAAACTGGCTGAAATCGAAGGCCAGGGCGTCAGCCTGGTGGATCGTCAGGCGCTCGGCGGGAAACGATTCATGTAGGCGCGCCACCATCTCGCGGTCGAGTTCCACCACCTGCAGATGCGGCAACTTGTCCAGCAGCGGGCGGGTGAGCGCGCCAGGGCCGGGGCCGATTTCCACCATCGTATCCCCCGCTTCCGGGCGGATCGCCGCGACGATACGGGCGATGGTGTGGCTATCCACCAGGAAATGCTGGCCGAGGGACTTCTTGGCTCTTGGCAGAGGGGCGGAATTCATGGCGGCGTAGCGGCGCTATTTTGCAACCGATGCGCCGCCATTTCGCGTGCCTTGTCCACCGCCGCGCGCAGGCTGCCGTCGCTGGCCTGGCCGCCACCAGCCAGGTCGAGGGCGGTGCCGTGGTCCACCGAGGTACGGATGATGGGCAGGCCGAGGGTGATGTTGACGCCTTGGCCGAAGCTGGCGTGCTTCAACACCGGCAGACCCTGGTCGTGATACAGGGCGAGCACGGCATCGGCCTGGTCGAGAAACTTGGGCTGGAACAAGGTATCGGCGGGCAGCGGGCCGATGAGTTGCATCCCTTTGCCGCGCAATTCGCGCAGCACCGGTTCGATGACTTCGATTTCCTCGCGACCCAGGTGCCCCCCCTCGCCGGCGTGCGGGTTGAGGCCCGCCACCAGAATCCGCGGGTTGGCCACGCCAAAATCGCGGCACAAGGCGGTATGCAGGATGCGCAGCGTTTCGCCGAGCGACTCCCGGGTGATGGCGGCGGCCACGTCTTTCAGCGGCAGATGCGTAGTGGCCAACGCCACCCGCATACCGCCCCCCTCCAGCAGCATCACCACACGCGGCGTGCTGGTCAGGTCGGCGAGAAACTCGGTATGGCCGGTAAAGGGAAACCCGGCCTCATTGATGACGCCCTTGTGCACCGGTCCCGTGGCCATGCCGGCAAACTCGCCACGTAAACATCCCGCCACCGCCTGGCGCAGGGTTTCCAACACGTAGGCGGCGTTGCCCCGGTCGAGCTTGCCGGGCTCCACTGGTACGGTCACCGGCAGGTGTTTGACGCTTACCGGCGCATCCAGGCCGATGGCGTAGTCCGGCACCGCGAACGGCAGTCCAAGAAGTTCGGCGCGCGCGCGTAGCACCTCGCGGTCGGCGAGGATCACCAGACGCCCGTGGGGTGGCAACCGAGGTAGCAACTGAGGTGGCAACTGAGGTGGCAACCGAGCCAGCAACACGCAGAGATCGGGGCCGATGCCGGCGGGCTCACCGGCGGTGACGGCCAGGGGGAGGGGAAAATTTTCGGCAGACATAGCACGTGATGGTAACCCAGGCCATCGCCGAGAATTTCGCCGCCAACCAGCCGTTCGATAAGCCTGAGAGAATGAGAGGAATCGAACGAACCTGCCCCTCATGCTCCCTGACAACCTGAAACGCTACGCCTGGCTCTCCATCACCGCCGCGCTGTCCACCATCCTGCTGAAAGGCACGGCCTGGTGGCTAACCGGCTCGGTAGGCCTGCTCTCCGATGCGCTCGAATCCCTGGTCAACCTGGCCGGCGCGCTGATGGCCCTGTCCATGCTCTCGCTGGCGGCACAACCAGCCGACGAGAACCACGCGCATGGCCACGGCAAGGCGGAATATTTCTCCAGCGCGTTCGAGGGTTTTCTCATCATCGTCGCCGCCATCGGCATCGCCTACGCCGCCATCGGGCGCCTGCTCGATCCACGCCCGCTGCAAGATGTGGGCATTGGCTTGGCGGTCTCGGCCGTCGCCTCGATCATCAATTTAGCCACCGCCCGAAGCCTCATGAAAGTGGGGCGCAAATACCGCTCCATCACCCTGGAAGCGGACGCGCACCACCTGCTCACCGATGTCTGGACCTCGGTTGGCGTCATTCTCGGCGTCGGCCTGGTGGGCTTGGGCGGCTGGCTCTGGCTCGACCCGGTAATCGCTTTGCTGGTGGCCGCCAATATCGTCTGGACCGGTTGGCAGTTGCTGCAGCGCTCGGCTGCCGGCCTGATGGATGTTTCCCTGCCGGAAGCGGAGCTTCAGACAATCGAGCAGGTGCTGGACGAGTATCGCCGCCAGGGTCTGGAATTTCACGCCCTGCGCACGCGCCAGGCTGGCTCGCGCGCCTTCGCCACCCTGCATGTGCTGGTCCCCGGCGCCTGGAGCGTGCAACTCGGCCACGACTGGTGCGAACGCATCGAGGCCGATATCCGCCGCGCGCTGCCCTACGCCCACGTCACCACCCACCTGGAACCCCGCGAAGACCCGGTTTCGCTGTCGGATCAGGAACTGGATCGCCCTTTCTCATGAACTCGCCGCATCCCGCCCTGTTCGTCGGCCACGGCAGCCCGATGAACACACTGGAAGACAACGCCAACAGCCGCACCTGGCGCGATTGGGGCGCGCGTTTGCCGCACCCACGAGCGATTCTGGCCATCTCGGCGCACTGGGAAACGGACGGCCTGGCCGTGACCGCCATGCCCTGCCCGCGAACCCTTCACGATTTCTCCGGATTTCCGCGCCGGCTGGCCGAGTTCACCTACCCCGCGCCCGGCGACCCAGATTTGGCACGGCGGGTGGCGGAACTGCTAGCGCCGGAGCCGGTGCGGCTAGATCAGGATTGGGGGCTGGATCACGGCGCTTGGTCCATCCTCGCGCATCTTTATCCGGGCGCCGGCATCCCGGTCGTGCAACTCAGCCTCGATAGCAAACGCGACGCCGCCGCGCATTTCGCACTTGGCCAACGGCTGCGCCCCTTGCGCGACGAAGGCGTGTTGATTCTGGGCAGTGGCAATATCGTGCACAACCTGCACCGCATGGACTGGCATAGGCGCGAGGGCGGCTTCACCTGGGCGGAGCGGTTCAATAACCGGGTGCGCCGGCAATTGCTGGAACAGGACCGGGCCGGCCTGTGCCGCCTGGACGACGACGATGCCCGCCTGGCCGTCCCCACACCTGAACACTACCTACCGCTTCTGTATGTCGCCGCCGCGCAGGATGCCGGCGAATACCTGACCCTCCTCAACGACCACATCGAATACGGCGCCATCGCCATGCTGTCGGCCTGGGTCGGCCACATGAAAGTCGCCGCGTGAACCCCGATTCCGCACCGCACGGCCGGGCCTAATCCGGCGGGCGAATCCTCCCGGGCGCGCCGACCGCGAGATCAGATCTTCGGCAGCGTAACGCCGGTCTGGCCCTGGTATTTGCCGCCGCGATCACGGTAAGAGGTTTCACAGATTTCGTCGGCCTCGAAGAACAGCATCTGCGCGACGCCTTCATTGGCATAGATCTTGGCGGGCAGCGGGGTGGTGTTGGAAAACTCCAGGGTCACATGGCCTTCCCATTCCGGCTCCAGCGGCGTGACGTTGACGATGATGCCGCAGCGGGCATAGGTGCTCTTGCCCAGGCAGATGGTAAGCACACTACGCGGAATGCGGAAGTATTCGACGGTGCGCGCCAGGGCGAAGGAATTGGGCGGGATGATGCAGACATCGCCCTTCACATCCACGAACGAATCGGTATCAAAGTTCTTGGGATCGACGATCGTGTGGTTAAGGTTGGTGAACAGCTTGAATTCGCTGGAGCAACGCACGTCGTAGCCGTAGCTGGAGGTGCCGTAGGAGACGATTTTCTCGCCGTTGACGCGCTTGACCTGACCGGGCTCGAACGGCTCGATCATGCCGTGTTCCGCCGCCATGCGGCGGATCCACTTATCGGATTTGATGCTCATAGTCAGCCTGTAGCGAAGTGTCTGTTGCAAAAAGAAAACCGCGCCCGAAGGCGCGGTCGACATGCTACCAGCTACCGGCGAACAGCTTCTTACGTGTTCTGAATCACGATGCTGGGGAACTTGGAGGAGTGGTCCACCGCCAGATCGCCGACCTTGACCGCGACGCGGCGGGCGATGGCGCGGTAGATCTCGGCGATGCGCGATTCCGGCTCGGCCACCACGGTGGGGCGGCCGGAGTCGGTTTCCTCGCGGATGCGGATGTCCAGCGGCAGGGCACCGAGGAACTCGGTGCCGTAGTCATGGCACATCCGCTCGCCGCCCCCTTCGCCGAAAATGCGCTCCTCATGGCCGCAATTGGAGCAGATGTGCAGGCTCATGTTTTCCACCACGCCGAGGATGGGCACGCCCACCTTTTCGAACATCTTGAGGCCCTTGCGGGCGTCGATCAGGGCGATGTCCTGCGGGGTGGTGACGATCACCGCGCCGGTCACCGGCACGCGCTGCGCCAGGGTGAGCTGAATGTCGCCGGTACCGGGGGGCAGGTCGATGACCAGGTAATCGAGGTCTTTCCACTTGGTGTTGTTAAGCAATTGCTCCAGCGCCTGCGTGACCATCGGGCCGCGCCAGACCATGGGCGTTTCCACGTCGATCAGGAAGCCGATGGACATGGCTTGCAGGCCGTGGCCCAGCATGGGCTCCAGGTTCTGGCCGTCGGGCGACTCCGGGCGGCCGGTGATACCCAGCATGGTGGGCTGCGAGGGGCCGTAGATGTCAGCGTCCAGGATGCCGACACTGGCGCCTTCGGCGGCCAGGGCCAGGGCCAGATTGACCGCAGTGGTGGACTTACCAACGCCGCCCTTGCCGGAGGCGACGGCGATGATGTTCTTGACCCCGGGAATCAGCTTCACGCCCTTCTGCACGCTATGCGCGACAATTTTCCAGGTGACGTTGGCGTTGACGCTGGCGGCGCCGGCGGCATGAATCGCGTCTTCCACCATTTTCTTGATGTTGCTCATGACCATCTTGGCGGGATAGGGCAGCGCCACATCCAGCGTGACGTTATCGCCCACCACCTTGATGTTGCGGGCCGATTTGCTGCTGATGAAGTCTTTCTGGGTATTCGGGTCGATGAGCGCATGAAGCGCGTCCTGCACTTGCTGTTCGGAAACCGACATGGTTCTAAGCCTCTGAGATGAAAAAAAACTGCGTGCCCGCACGGGCATTGAGTGGGTATTGAGCGTGGAGCCCAGATGAAGGCACCCGGCGCTGTTTCAAGACCCGCTCGAATTTACCCGAGAATTTTACTCAAATACTGCGCAAAGCGGGTAAAGCCTAGCAGCCTGTCGGACTTTGGTCATCGATAGCGAAAACGAGCCAGCGAGGTTTCGGCGCAGCAAAAATCGGCCCCAGCGAGGCCAGTTTTTGCCGGATTTGCCGCCGCATAGCCCAGCTATGGGGCAAAAAGCCGGTGAAAAATGGGCCGCTGCGGTCGATTTGCAGCCGACTATTCCAAAGTCCGACAGGCTGCTAGCCCGGATATTGCATGAATTCGCGTGATGCCCTGAAGGATACCGGGCTGCGCCCATAATCGCGCA
>PFJX01000039.1 GCA_002784045.1 Hydrogenophilales bacterium CG_4_10_14_3_um_filter_63_21 | reverse complement strand
CGTCCTGAAACCCCCACAGTGGCTGGCTTTGGCCATGGGTGACCATGCTTAACCACAGCATTCGCGAACAGAGCCTTGAAGTTTTCCAGCAGCCAGATGTGCCATTGCTTTGCCAGATGCTCCGGATACAGAGATTTGTGCGGGTGGAAGTGGGACCAGATCAGCGCGGCCAGGGCGGCGGACAAGCTCATGGACGCGGCATCTCAACGGTGAGCACGCCCATGCGTAGCAATGTGCCGGAGGGCTCAAAAATTTCCACGGTGGGCATCAGGATGCCACCACCCCGTGCTTGGCGGTAACGATCCAGCGCGGGATAGGCGCGGCTAGGGGCCAGCAGGGGGCCAGCGCGCACTGTAGCAATCAGTACCGGGCGTGCCGGCAGGCGGTCGATCTGGAGCGGTGCGCGCACCGTGACGCCGACTCCGACCAGATATCCGGTGCGTGAGCGACGCTTGCCGACATCAACCAGATCCGGGTTGGAGTACAGCACGGTGATCGGCAGGCCATACGCCACCTTGCTGTCTTTCAGCAGACCGCGTGCTTCCTCAGCCAGTTCTGGCAGTTTGGAGTAATCACCGCGGTGTTCCAGATAGGCATAGGTATAAGGGCCGCGCACACCTTCCTTGATATCGACAGAAGAGAACCCGCCCCACCAGGCATAGATGGCAATGATGGGAAGCACGAAGGCCAGCAGGAAAGGCAGAAACTTCTTGTAATTCACGGCGCGAACTTGGAGCTTGGAGCGTCTGAAGATACACCATCCGGCCCGCGACACGCCTCCCTATAATCCTGAAAACGGCAGTTGAACGCGCCTGAGTGTGCGGTCAACGGCCGTTTCCAGGATAATCGACTTCCCTTGTTCCAGGAGACCGCCATGCGTACCTTGCTCGCCTTGATCTTCCTGTTGTTCTCCATTCAGGCGGCGGCGGCACCTTACCCGCCCGTCTCGGTCAAGGTTCGCGCCGAGCAGGTGGCCGAACACAGTTACTACATCCCCGGCCTGTCCGGTGCCGCCAGCACGCAAAACCAGGGCTTCATGTCGAATGCGGGCTTTGTGGTCACCGAAGAAGGCGTGGTGGTGTTCGATACCCTGGGTTCGCCTTCCCTGGCCTGGGAAATGCTTCAGCGCATCCGCGAAGTGACTATGGCGCCGATCAAGCGCGTCATCGTCAGCCACTATCACGCGGATCACTACTACGGCATTCAGGTGTTCAAGGACGCGGGCGCGGAAATCTGGGCGAACGAAGGTGGCCGGCAGATGGTTGGCTCCGAGGACTGGCGCTTGCGCCTGGAGCAGCGGAAGGCATTGCTGGGCCGCTGGATCAATGACCAGACGCAGCGCTTCCCGGCGCCTGACCTCTGGCTTTCCGGCGATACTGATTTCGCTCTGGGTGGCCTGCATTTTCGGATTCGCCATGTCGGCCCGGCGCATTCGCCGGAGGATCTGGTGATGTTCGTGGAAGAAGATGGCGTGCTGTTTGCCGGCGACCTTGTCTTCAAAGGCCGCGTTCCCTTCATCGGCGATGCCGACTCCCGCCTCTGGCTGAACGCGCTGGATAAATTGATCGCGCTGCAACCCAAGTTCCTCGTTCCCGGCCATGGCGCCGCCTCCGACGAGCCCCTGGCCGACCTCACCCTGACGCGCGATTACCTCAAGTACCTGCGCGAGCAGATGGGACGTGCGGTGGAGGAGATGATTCCGTTCGAGGAAGCCTATGAAAAAACCGACTGGTCGATGTACGAAAAGATGCCGGCATTTCTTGAAGCGCATCGGCGCAATGCCTACAACACCTATCTCCTGATGGAACGGGAGAGCCTGATGAAATGAGCGTTAATAAGGGGTTCTGTTCGGATTTTCCGTTGAAATGAACCTGGCCGTAGGAACATCCTCGAATGAACCCGAATTGTCCAATGGCAGAGGTCACGGAAGCGGCTTTACAGGTAGCGCCGGACCCGCGAACAGCGCTTAAAAAAACGGGCCGGCAAAATGCCGGCCCGCTCAATGGGTAACGACGTCGATCAGCCGATGCTAGCTTCGGCGGAGTTGTGGTCGCCCTTGTTATCGGCCCACTTAATCATGACCTTGTCGCCCTTGTTGGCGCCCTTGACCTTGAACGCCAGGTAAGGGTTCTTGGAAACGCCGCCGCCCCACTCGGCATCGAGAACGGTCTTGCCGTTGACGGTGGCGGTAACGTTGGTGATGTGGTGCGCGGGCACCAGGCCGCCGCTCTTGGCGTCCTTGCGCAAGCCAGTTTCCATCGGGTGGTTCATCAGGCACTTCACGTCGGCGGTGTCGCCCTTCATGGAAGCACGAATCTTCATCGGTTCAGCCATTTGCGTTTCTCCTGTTCATATAAGGTATGTCGTTCCAGACTCAGCCGATCAACCGCCGCAACCGCCGATGGTGACCTTGACTTCCTTGTGGGCTTTGTAGGCCTTGCCCCCGGCCTTGACCAGAGCAATCACGTTGGAAGTGGAACCCATTTTGATGCGGGTGGAGATGAAGCCTTGCGCGCCATTGCTGAGGTTGAACACGGCAATCAGGGGCATGGCGTTCTTCTCGCCGATGATGGCGATGGAATCCGTGCCCGCGATGTGGGAAGTGATTTCGACCGGCACGACTGCGCCGTTTTCAGCGATGTCAGGGGCTTTCACGCTGATGTCACCGGAAGCAGCGGCGGAACCACCGCCGATGGCGCCTATCGCGCCACCCAAGTCCTTGGACTCGAAACCCGCCTTGTTCCAGCCGGCGAAAGCAGCCGTCGGCTTCATCAGGCCCGCGGCGACAGCCACGCTCACGGCACCGGCGGCACCGGCACCTTTCAATACGTTCCTGCGCAGAATGTTCATATGCATTTGTCTCCTGAAAGAATTACTGCAAGGTTGCACACCATACCGTCTTGCGTAATGCCGGCCGGGATGGCTGAACTACTATTCGACGGTAAATAATGCTAACGCCATTAACACCGCAAAAGACACACACAATCGTCTGATACTTTTGAGCTACCGGACGACCGTTCATAGGATGCAGCGGCGCGCATCATGACACTTCCCGCATTCCTCTGTCCATGGGGATATTTGAATATAAACAGGACAATAGCATCCGGTTTTGCTCAATTCAGTTGGATGCGAATCCCGAATGGCACAGCAAACTTTCCCTTGACCAGCCAAAGTACCGGGTAAGGGGGTTCGCGTTCCGGGAAATGGCCTTGCGCATCGGTGAAATAAACCAGCAAGTCGGGGCTGAGGTGTTCGTGCCGAACCCAGTCGAAAATCGGCCGGAAGTCGGTGCCACCGCCACCCGAGATTTCTTCCGGTAGGCGCAGCGGCTCCCATGGCGCGAAATGCCAGGGACCATTCGCGTCGAGTTTGTCGTCGCAAGCATGCAACGTGACTTCAGCGCGAACCTGGCCCTTGAGCGCGTCGATTTCGCCCAGAAACTCGCGCAATTCTTCCTCTTGCACCGATCCGCTGGTGTCCAGTGCGACCAGCACATTGACGCTCTGGCTGGCCAGCCGCGGCATCAGCGCGGCGGCCTCGCGACGGGACGGGCGCTGGAAACTGTAGTCGTCGCGCGCCGCGTTCATCATGTAGCGCGCCAACAAAGCACGCCAAGGTAGTTGCGGCGCCAGCAGGTTGTCGATCAGGCGCATCAGTGATTGCGACAACTTGCCAGCCTGGCGCGCGGCCTGAGCCGCGGCGGCAAGACGGCTTTTCCAGCGTTCGTCGAGTTTGCCCAGGTCGGTGGGGGGCGGCGGCGCCATGTCGTTCGGCGCCGCGCCGTCTTCCCACGCTTTGGTGCGGCCGGAACCGCCGCCCTGGTCTTGCGAAAGCTCGCCTTGGCCATCGCCGCTATCCTGTTCTTGTGGTTCCCCCTCGCCACCCTGATCACTTGCGGCGTCGTCAAACAGGTGTGTGTCCTGGGTCTCTTCCGGCGGGTCTTCGTGCAGTACCGGATAGATTTCTTCCGCGGTCAGGCCCCGGTAGGCCGCATTCATCAGGGCGTTCTCCGGCCCATGCATGCGTTCGTCGTCCAGGATCATGTTCACCGCATAATCGCAGGCGACATCCCAGCGATGTTTCTGCCGGTGATTGCGGCGCGCGAAATGCGACAGCGCGCAATGCATGGCCTCATGCGCCAGCACGAACTGGGTCTGTTCCAGGGTCAGACGGCCGATGTAGGCTGGGTTATAGAAGAAGTGCTTCGCATCGGTGGCCGTGGTCTTGCACCACTTCGGGTCCCCTGCCTTGAGCGGCAGATGCATGACCAGCGAACCAAGGAAGGGCTTTTCCAGGATCAGCCGCGTGCGCGCGGCGGCGAGCTTGGTTTCGAGGGCGGAAAGATCAGACATGTCGAGGTCTCGGTAGGAGCGGACCGAGTCCGCGACAACCACGTTCATTCGCGGACACGGTCCGCTCCTACTTGAAGTCGTACAGCATCAGCTCCGCCACGCTGTTGGCCCATTCCACGAATTCCGGCACGGCGAACAGAGGCTTGCCGACCGCGCGGTGCAGGTCGGTGACCAGCATCACCCCCATCTCGCGCTGCGGGTAGCCGCGCGCGTATTTCAGGATGTTGCCGAGTTTGCCGACATCGCCGGCCGCTTCCTTTGCCCGCCGTACCAGCGCCGCCGCCACGCCGTATTGCAAGTCGATGCCCTTGGGCACCTCGGCCACCGTACCTGCAAGAATGCCGTCGATATCCGGCAAATTTTCCATGTTGTCGATAAAAGCCTTGAGTTCCACGCCCACACCCTGGCCCACGCAAGCTTGCAGGGCATCGCCCAAAAGATCGGGGCGATCGGAAAACTTGTACAGCGCGCGGTGGACATATTCCCAGGAACGCGGACTGGGAAAGGCAACCGGGTTGTGCGCGGGATCGAAGCTGAACAGCAGATCAGGGCGGAAACGCAAAAAGCCGAGAATGCGCGCGTCGATGCCCTTGTTCAGCGCCCAAGCGATCCAGTCGTCAAGGTTGGCATCCACGTCGTAATGGGTGAAGCGGTTGGCCAATGGCGCCGGCATGGCATAGGTGACGCCGCGATCACCCTGGCGGTTGCCGGCGGCGAAGATGGCCCAGCCATCGGGGATGGCATACTCACCCAGCCGGCGGTCGAGAATGAGCTGATAAGCGGCGGCGGAGACGGTCGGTGGCGCGGCGTTGATCTCATCGAGAAACAGGATGCCGGTTGGGCCGTGCCGCTTCGCGTTCGGCAACATGGACGGCACCGACCATTCGACGTTGTCGCCCTTGCGGAAGGGGATGCCGCGCAAGTCGGTGGGTTCCATCTGCGACAGGCGGATGTCGATCAGCGGCACGCCCTGCTTGGCGGCGATGCCGGCGATGATCTGGGATTTGCCTACGCCAGGCGGCCCCCAGAGCATGACGGGTGTGTGCTGGCCGGCGGCGCAACTGGCGAATTCGCGGTCGAGAATGGTTTCGATGTGGGAGGGACGCATGATGGGGTTGGCTCAATTCCAGTTTTGTTCGGGGCTATCTACACCCAGTGTGGCTTGTTCCAGCCTTGCCGCCACTAGCGCCGCCTGGATCCGCGCTGCATCGACCCGACACGGCAGCAGACGATGAATACGGGCCAGCCATTGCGGTTGTTCACAGGCTTGGCTTTCCAGACGGGCGCGGGTTGCGACGCTCAAACGTGGCCATGACAGCAGAATGGGCGACAGCTGCGCATGATAATCGGCAATAACCGAGTTTTCCAGTCGGCTATTCCCGGTTTCCCGTACCAACAATTCGGGGAAGGCTTCGGCGGGCAGATGGCGCCCCTGCAAAGCAAACGGGATGCGCAGGCCGGAGAGGCCCACACCCGCCCCCGCCTGATCACGCTGAAACCATTGCGCCGCCGGATTGGGGCGCGCCGCCTGATTGACCATGCGCGCGAGCACGTCACGGTGGTGAGGCGGGGGGCGCGGGTCCGCTTTGTCGCTTTCAGCCAGGATGGGGGAATGAAAGCCGGTGAACGACAGGACAAAGGGATGCCATTCACTCTCCAGCCGCTCGTTGTGTTTCATCCCTTCCCGATCACATGCCAACAAAGCCAGGGGCAGGCCAGATTTCTGGTCGAGCAGCCAGAGTTCCTGGGTATCAACGATGGGAAACGGCAAGGGGGGGCGCGTTTCCAGCGCCGGAAGAATATCGTCCAGATTCTTGGCGTGGCCGGCCTTCAGCCCTTCACCTTCGATCCAGATGCCGGTCGGCCGCACCCAGCCGTAACCGTCATCGGCGCGCAGATGCCAGGCCACACCGTCGAAGGAATGCGCTGTGACCTCACCCACTTCGACGATCTGGACGACGCCGCGATAGGGATTGACACGGCGCAGGGCGTAATAACGGGGATACATGGGGAAAAAAACGGTGATGGGCGCCATAAGCGTAACGGATTGCGGCCTAGCAGCCTGTCGGACTTTGGCCGTCGATAGCGAGAAGCGGGCCCGACGAGCACAGTTTTTGCCTGATTCGCCGCCGCATAGTCGGACTATGGGGCAAGAAGCAGGTGAAAAATGGGCCGTCGCGGTCATTTTGCAGCCGACGATTCCAAAGTCCGACAGGCTGCTAGTTTAGCCTGTCAGCCGCAGCCACCTCGCAAGGCATCGGAGGAGCGAGCAGTGCACTGGCTGGCCGATAATTCTTTGCCCTCTTTGTCCACGCCATGAGTAAAAATGCGCATATCACCCTGACTGGTTCAAGGACATCGCCATGATCTCCCTCTTTCTGATCTTCGGTTTCTTCCTGTTTCTCCTGATCTACGGCATCGTCATCTACAACAGCCTGGTGCAGATCAAGCACAACATCGCCAAAGGCTGGTCGAATATCGACATTCTCCTCAAGCAACGCCACGATGAGCTGCCCAAGCTGGTGGAAACCTGCCGGCAATACAAGCAGTTCGAGCAGGAAACCTTGCAACGAGTGACCGAAGCCCGCGGCCGTGTGCAGGATGCCAGCCTGCGCCAGGATATTCCCGCGCTCGGGCTGGCGGAAGGCGCTCTGCGCCAGGGCCTGGGGCAGATATTCGCGGTCGCCGAGGCTTACCCGGAACTCCGCAGCAACGAAACCTTCGCGCGGTTGATGGCGCGCATCAGCGGCCTGGAAGACGCCATCGCCGACCGCCGCGAGCTGTACAACGAGAATGTCAACATCAACAACGTGCGGATCGAGCAATTCCCCGACAACTTCATCGCCATGCTGTTCCTGTTTCAGCCTAAGCCGCTATTGCGCTTCGGTGCGGACGAGAAGAAGGATGTGGACATCAAGGCGCTGTTCGGCTGAGCACGCATGGCCTGGTCACCGCCACGCCATTGGAGCGAGGCGCTGCTGTTCTTCCTACAAGCGGTTCCCTTCGGCTTCGCCTTATCTTCCGGAACCCGGATTGCCTGGATCGCGGCCTTTTCCCTGGGCGCAGCTATCAACCTCTGGGGCTGGCTGATCGCCTTTGGCAAACGGCGGCGGATTCTCGATACCCCCACCTCGCGAGTCGCCTCGGCAGCCCAGGGTTATGTTGAACTCATCGGCACCGGCCAGCCCCTGGCCGACACCTGTCTGCTCGCGCCATACAGTCAGTTGCCCTGTCTGTGGTACCACTACACGGTGGAGCGGCGGCAAAACGACGAGTGGCGGCAAGTGGAGAGCGGTGCCAGCGATCTGCCCTTTAACCTCGATGATGGCAGCGGAGTCTGCGAGCTAGATCCGCGCGGCGCGGAAATCCTGACTACCCACCAGGAAACCCGTGGCGAAGGCGACTTCCGCACTCACGAAAGCCTGCTGCTCAAGGGCGACCGCCTGTATGCACTCGGTGGCTTCACCAGCGTCAACGGCGCCCAGGCCGACCTCGATCGGCACCGCGATATCGGTGTTCTCCTGGGCGAATGGAAACAGAATCAGCCTAGTCTCAAGCAACGTTTCGATCTGGATGGCAATGGCGCCATCGACGACCGCGAATGGCAGCTTGCCCGTCTGGCCGCCGAGCGGGAGGTAACGCGACAGCATCAGGAACGCCGCGCTCGGCCACTTAGCCATACTTTGCATAGGCACGAATCAGGCCTGCCCTACCTGATCTCCAACCACCCGCAAGAACGCCTGAGGCGGCGCTATGGATGGCTCGCGGCACTGCATCTGTTGCTGTTGCTGGCCATGCTGACGGGGCTGGGCTGGGCCTGGGGGCGCTAAGGAGCCGAAAAACAATAAGTTGAGCATTCTAGCCGCGCCAGCGAGCGCGCTGCCGCGTTGCACCCGCATGGGGCACGCCGGGTTCGTAAGCCGCTGAAGCGGCAACGACTCCGCTGCCGGGCGCTTGCAGAGAATGGCCATGCGGCGCGACCGGCGCCTTGCAGCGCATCCCGCCAACACACCCCTATTTGTCCACTTTATTATTTCTCGGCTCCTAAGGCTAGGAGCAGTCTTTTCCAACATGGTATGAGTCTGAACGGTAGAGCGTATTTCCATCGAGGAATGAGTCTGAACGGTACAAATGGGATCGATCATTGGAGGC
>PFJX01000094.1 GCA_002784045.1 Hydrogenophilales bacterium CG_4_10_14_3_um_filter_63_21 | reverse complement strand
TGACACGACTGGCTTTGTAGGGTGCGGTCACAGTGCATCCACACTTAACGCGAACTGAGCCTTAAAGAAGTGCCCCGAGCGACGTACTGGTTTCTTCTCGGAGCCGTGCAGACCTTACGACTAATGTCTCGACAGGAGTGACAGTGATGAAACGCAAAATTTTGAGTGGTTTGGTTGGTGTGGCGATGCTGGGCGCGGCTGCCAGCGCAAACGCCTTTCTGTTCTCGTCCACCAGCGACCTGAACGGCACGGCGCTTGCTGTGGGTAGCCTGAACCAAGGGGCGTCGGGTTTCACCATGGGCCTGACTCTGAAGGCGGGCGATGCGATCAATATTGACGTCTTCCCCGAGGCTTACAGCCTGTATGCGACCGGTTCCCTTGGTCTTGAATACAATCCTGGTCATGCTGGACTCGACTTCGTCAGGAATTATTCGAATCTCGAAGCGTTCCATGGTGTGGCCAACACCCTTTCCATTACCGGCACGACCCCCGATGTACTGACGTTCGGTGATGCGGTTGCCAAGGGTGGCACGATCTCCATCGGCTATAACGGCATTTTCGATGACTTCCCGCTGCTGGGTGTTTCTGGCCCGGGGGCTGGCGTGCTGAACATCCTCTGGAGTTATAACGGTGCCAATCAACTGACGATGAATATCACGGAATCCGGCTTGATGGGCTGGGCAGGTTTCGAGCAGGCGTTGTCCGAGCTTTCCAGGTCCCTGACAGGGTCTTATCAGAATAACTTCGGCGCACTTGCCTGGATGGGGGCTACGCCGATGGCTGTGGGCGGCGCTCCGCTTGCACCCACTGATACGACCACCTTCAAGGTTACCGCAGTCCCCGAGCCCGCCTCCCTGGCCCTGCTCGGCATCGGTATCGCCGGCCTGGGTTTCATGCGCCGCCGCAAGGCCTGAAGACTGTCGGTTTTTCTTACAGTCGATAAAACGGCGGTCTCTGACCACTGTTTTTTTGTCTTGTAGAAAGAGTGTGAGGCGGGGGTGTTGCTATCCAACCTGTTGATATAAGGTTACCGCCGTTCCCGAGCCCGCCTCCCTGGCCCTGCTCGGCATCGGTATTGCCGGCCTGGGTTTCATGCGCCGCCGCAAGGCCTGAAGACTGTCGGTTTTTCTTACAGTCGATAAAACAGCGGTCTCTGACCGCTGTTTTTTTGTCTTGTAGAAAGAGTGTGAGGCGGGGGTGTTGCTATCCAACCTGTTGATATGCAGGGAAAACCCTGACTGGCAAGCGCCTTGCAAGATGGCGTTGGCGCCTGTGCCGATGGATAGGCGGGTGGTTACGCTGATTGCAACAGTGGGAACATAGCCCCGATAATCGCCCGCTGTTGCGGATGGGGCTGGGTTGCTGCTTTTTGGGGAGTTCAAGGTATGTCTGTCAGCTTCGTTAATGCTTGGTTGGTGAGGTCGGGAAGATGACGCTGCGCTGCCGCGCCTCGGTGTCATATGCGCTCGTCAAACGCTCAATGAGCGGCTTCACTAATAACAACTCAATATTCCAGGCGAGGTAAACATGATGTCCCTGGCAGTCTTGTTCGGGTTTGGCTTGATCATTTCGGGGATCGCCATCCACATCGGGATTCCGCTTTCCCAACGACTGGGGGTGGTTGATCGCCCTGGCGGCCACAAGTTACATGATTACAGCACGCCCTTTGTGGGGGGCGTCGGGGTGTTCGCTGCATTGGTTGGTACGCTGGCGGTGTCGGGTTATTTCAATGTATCGCCGATGGCCCAATGGCAGGCTATTGCGCTTGGTGCCTCTGTCATGTTCATGACCGGGTTGATTGATGACATACACCACCTGGGTTTCCGAATCCGCTTCGTGATTCAGGCGGGTGTGGCGCTGGTGATGGTGCTGGGTGGCGGCGTGGTGTTGTCCGATCTGGGATTTCTGGCTTTCGGGAACAAGCTCGAGCTTGGCATTCTGGCCATACCCTTCACGATTTTTGCCACGGTCGGTGTCATCAACGCGCTGAACATGATCGACGGCATCGACGGTCTCTCCGGCTCGGTTTCCCTGGTGACTCTGCTCCTGTTGGCTATGGTCGCCTACGCGGGGGGCGCCTATGGTTATTCGGTCCTCGCTATCGGGCTATTGGGTGGCGTAGCGGGTTTTCTGTATTTCAATATGCGCTACTTGACCCATCGTCGCGCGCGGGTGTTCCTGGGTGACAACGGCAGCATGCTGCTAGGCTTCCTGTTTGCCTGGCTGTTGATCGCCTTGTCGCAGGAGCCGATTCGGGTGATTAGACCCGTTACGGCGTTGTGGCTGTTTTCCGTCCCGCTCATGGATACTCTGGGCGTCATGTTGCGCCGGCTCTGGCTAGGCAAATCGCCGTTCCGGCCTGATCGGCACCACCTGCATCATCTTTTTATCCGTGCAGGTTTTCGTGTTCAGAATATCGTCTACGCGGTTGCCTTGATCCATCTCTCGCTCGGCATTATCGGGATAGCCGGCATGTGGATGGGGGTGTCGGAGGACTTGATGCTCCTGGCTTTTCTGCTGGTATTCACGGCCTATTGCTACCTCATCCTGCGTCCCTGGCGTTTTGTGCCCTCTCTACGGCGGTTGCATACCTTGCTGGGCTTGACCTCGCTGGAAACACGCGGTGTTTTCCTGGGCAACTGCACGCTGGAAGGTGCGCGTTTACTCATCGATGGCCTGGCCGAAGAGATGAAGTCACGCGATGACTACCAACTGCACGTCTACCAGGCCGAACGCGAAGGCCGTCAGGATCGTTATGTGTATGCCGTACTTGAGGTGCTGAACGAGGATACGGAGACTTCCGTGGAAGAAATCAAAGGCCTTGTGGAGAAATTGAAGAGGCGCTTCAAGGGGAAAGCGGGTATACGAGTCCGCCAGTTCCTTATCAGGAATAGTGCCAATGACCGCAGGGTGGGAGCCAAGCACACCACACAGAATTTCAGAAGCATTGATCGTCGTTCGAAACATCACAAGAAACTGATACACAATACACAGCGCGCACGGCATCAGCCAGCCTATGGCAGTCATGGCATGACGCACGGGTAACCAGGGGCCGAAATTGTTTGAGCGAATTCTTATCCTGTGCACCGGGAATATCTGCCGCAGCCCCATGGCTGAAGCCCTGTTGCTGCAACGGATGCATGCCGCAGGGCGCACGGTTGAAGTGCGTTCGGCGGGAGTCGGCACTTTGCGGAACTATCCTGCGGATGAACCCGCGCGCGCCCTGATGCAGGCCAGGGGGCTCGATATCTCGCCGCATCGTGCCCAGCAGGCAACCCCGGAACTGGCTCGCTGGGCTGACCTCATTCTGGTGATGGAATCGCAGCAACGTGATACCGTGTTCGATATCGACCCCACCGCCCGAGGAAAAACCTATTTGTTGGGCCATTGGATCGGTCAGGAAGTCCAGGATCCCTACAAGCAATCAGACGACGTCTACACGCGTGCTTTGAGTCTGATCGAGGAAGGGTTGGATAGCTGGATGAAGAAGTTGTGAGGCAGCTAGCCCGGATATTGCATGAATTCGCGTGATGCCCTAAAGGATACCGGGCTGCGCCCATAATCGCGCAGGCCATTGTTTGCAATTGGAATTTTGCGCAGGAGCGGTGTAGTTATTCATACGCCCGACTGAGCAAGACTTTCCAGTGCGGACAAGGGACCAGCGAGGGCACGCGAGTATTCATGCAATATCCGGGCTAGTAGTCCGTTCCACCAAAACAGTGGCAAATGAAATGGATGGATTTTTTCGTCAGGCTAGGCGCAGGCCCGCCGCCGTATGGGGTATACGGCAAGAGGCTGCAACGACGCATGGCGGAAAAATACGCCGTTTAATGTCGTTGTTTTGGTGGAACGGACTACTAGGTATCACGCGTGGTGGCGACGCTCTGCCAGGTCGGTCAGGTAACCACAACCACGCCGCGAATGTTCCTGTGGCAGGCAAGCTGATCCAGGCGGCGGGGCAAATTGCTGCTTCGACGGGTGAACCCCTACA
Organism: Hydrogenophilales bacterium CG_4_10_14_3_um_filter_63_21; assembly: GCA_002784045.1. GTDB lineage: Bacteria > Pseudomonadota > Gammaproteobacteria > Burkholderiales > Thiobacillaceae > PFJX01. The sequence goes on along the minus strand of PFJX01000094.1, from coordinate 4,495 downwards.
ATCCAGCGCCCTCTTTCCCACTGCTTTGGGAAGATGCCGCTTCAAGCATCGTCACGAGGCCACAAACGGCCATGTGCCAGGCCATCATGAGTGCCCGACCAACCACCAGTCTGCCGTGATGGCGTACTAGCAAGGAAACCAATATGAAAGTCTCACCACCTCCTTCAAAAAAATCCTGCCGACTTGCTGTATCCGGCAATGTTTCCCACATACTGTCATTGGCGACGGTGCTGGGCGCGCTTGCCGGATGCGCCCTCATTCCAGGTACGCAAACTTACGGGATGCGTGAGCAATCGTCAGTCCAGTTGCCGGTGAAGCAAGGTGGCGAAGTGGTGCCAGGCAACGTCAAGGTCAAGGCCATCACCGCTGAATTGATTATCGAGATGGACAAGGCGCTGAAAAGCAAAGCGCCAGTGCTCAAGGGGGGGCAAGCGGCCGTTTCCGGAAAATTTACGGTCGCGGACATGGCCGATTACAAAATCGGCGCGGGCGACATCCTGAACATCACGGTATGGGACCACCCCGAGTTGACGATCCCTGCGGGCCCGTACCGGACTGCCGACTCATCCGGCAACCTGGTCACGGAAGACGGCACGATTTACTACCCTTATGCGGGCATCATTCCGGTCGTAGGCAAGACTGCGCGCCAAGTGCGCGACATCCTGGCGCAGAAGCTTTCCAAGTACATCGAGAAGGTGCAGATCGACGTGCGCATCACCGCTTTCCGCAGCAAACGTGTCTATGTGGTGGGTGAGGTCAAAGTGCCCGGCCAGCAGGAACTTAACGACGTACCTGCCACGATTCTGGACGCGGTGAGCCGGGCCGGAGGCTTCACCACCGAATCGGATCACAGCCAGGTTTTGCTCACGCGGAACGGCGCCACTTGGCGGGTAGATTTGCAATCGTTGTATGAAGACGGTGCCGTAGAACAGAACCTCAGGTTGGAATCGGGTGACATCGTCAATGTGCCGGATCGCGCCCTCAACAAGGTGTTTGTGCTGGGCGAGGTGCAAAAGCCGGGTTCCTACTTCATGAACAAGAAGCGCATCACCCTGGCCGAGGCGCTGGCGGATGCTGGATACATCAATCAATTGACCTCCAATCCATCCTGGATCTTCGTCATGCGCGGCCAGGCTGACAGCCCCGAGCTCTTCCACCTGAACTCCAAATCGCCCGACTCTCTGGTGCTGGCGGATCGCTTCCCCTTGCGTCCGCGCGACATCGTCTATGTCGACGCCGCCGAAGTGGCGCGCTGGAATCGTGTGATCAGCAACATACTGCCCACGGCAACCATGCTGAACACCATCAGCGCAACGCAATACCCGCTATTCGGCGGACGCCAGTAGTGCTCTTTCGCCCGGCCCTGTCGCGTAGTCTCGTAGCATGAAACTACATCCTACGTTCCGGTTGTTTTACTGTAACGAACCCAGCCAACCACGCTTATGTCCGCAGATCAGATCAGTACCGCGCCCAACCCCATCGCAGAGGACAGTGATGATGAAATCAACTTGGGTGAAATTTTCGCTACTTTGCTGGAATACAAATGGCTGATCGCGGCGGTCACTTTCTTCGCCACCCTGCTGGGTGCCTTCTATCTTTATATTGCTACCCCTGTCTACCAAGCGGATGCCATGCTGCAATGGGATGACAAGATGGTCGGTGGTGGCGGACTCGGCGCGCTTAAGGATATGTCCGCATTATTGGGGGGGGACGCGACCGCGACCGCAGGTCAGATTGAAATTCTCAATTCCCGCATGGTCCTAGCCCCCGTGGTGGATAAGCTCAGGCTGGATGTCCTGGCTGAACCGAAATATTTCCCGCTCCTCGGCAGGGCCATGGCGCGGCGCCATGACGGTAGCGAATTGGCGCCCCCCTTGTTCGGTATGTCCAGCTTTGCCTGGGGGGGCGAACAGATCAAGGTGGAAACCCTGGAAGTGCCGAAGGCGCTCATTGACGAGCCACTTACCTTGGTGGCCGGAAAAGGTGGTCAATATCAGGTATTCGATGAGGACGACAACAAACTGCTGGAGGGGGGGGTCGGTCAACCCGCTGCCAAGGGCGATATCCATCTGTTCGTCTCGCAACTGACGGCCAGGCCGGGAACCCGTTTTAAGCTGGTCAAACAACTCGAACAGGATGTCATTGATTTCCTGGAGGGACAGGGGGGCTATTCGGTCAAGGAAAGAGGCAAGCAATCGGGCATCATCGAAGTGACGCTCAAGCATTCAGATGCGGTGCTGCTGCCTGTGATTCTTGACGAAATCATCAACGGCTATGTGCGGCAAAACGTGGAATACCATTCCGTCGAGGCTGAAAAGACGCTCAAATTCCTGGAGAGTCAACTCCCCGGGCTGAAAGTCCAGATGGAGAGCGCCGATGCCGCCTTCAAACATTATCGGCAGAGCAAGGGGTCTGCCGACCTCGCCCTGGAGACGCAGGGGGTACTGACCTCCATCGTCGATGTCGACAAGCAAACTATCCTGCTGCAACAGCAGCGGGACGAACTTAGGCAGCAATTCACGGCGGAACATCCACGCATGCAGGCCATGGATTCGCAGATAGCGCGACTCAAGGGCAAACGGGGCCAGTTGGATGGCCGCGTCGGCAGCCTTCCAGCGGAACAGCAGACCGCGCTGCGCCTCCAGCGCGATCTTGAGCTTTATACCAAGCTCTATACGGAAATGCTCAATAACGCCCAGCAACTGCGGGTGTCGAAGGCGGGCACCGTGGGCGAGGCTCGCATCATCGATCCCGCTGCGGTCGCCAGCAAACCCATCTCGCCAAAAGGCACCTTGATCCTGGCGGTATCCTTCATCCTCGGCCTGTTGCTCAGCGTCATGGTCATCTGGGTGATCCGTTCCCTGCGCGTGATGGTGGAAGACCCGGACAAGATCGAGAAACAAATCGGCTTGCCGGTGTACGCCACCATCCCCCACAGCAAGACCGAAGTGGCGCTGGCGCATGACATCAAGGCCGGCAAGAACAAGGGCGGACTGCTCGCCATCGACTATCCCGAAGACGATGTCGTGGAAAGCCTGCGCAGTCTGCGCACCACCATTCACTTCGCCCTGCTGGACGCCGACAAGGGCTCGCTGCTCATCACCGGCCCCAGCCCCGGCATCGGTAAGAGCTTCATTTCCAAGAACCTGGGCGCGGTGCTGGCCCAGTCCGGCAAGCGGGTGGCCATCGTCGATGCCGACTTGCGCAAGGGCCACATCCACCGCGAGTTCGGCATGCAGCGCGAGATGGGCGTATCGGAATATGTCAGCGGTACGGCCAGCCTGGGTGAGATCGTCAAGCCAACGTCGGTGCCGGGCCTGTCTGTCATTACCACCGGCCAGCGCCCGCCCAATCCATCTGAATTGCTGATGCACGCCCACTTCGGCGAATTGCTGGACCAGCTTGGTGACCTGTTCGACATTCTCATCGTCGACGCCCCACCCATCCTGGCCGTTTCAGATGCCGCCATCATCGGCCGCCACACCGGCGCCACCCTGATTGTCGCCCGTGCCGGCAAGCATCCCATCCGCGAAATCGAACAAGCGGTCAAACGCTTCAATCAGGCGGGTGTACAGGTCAAGGGCTTTGTCTTCAACGATATGGATACCGTCAGGCAGCGCTATCGCTATGGCTACCACGGCTATGTCTACAACTACTCCTACAAGAAGGAGAAGGACTGATCGATCCGGTTGCCGCGCGTAGCGAGTGCTCTGATGCCCACCCCCGCCCAGGACTGGTATGTCTGCCAATCCAAGCCCCGGCAAGAAGCCAAGGCGGAGGCCAGGCTGAACGAGCAAGGCTACGTGGTCTACCTCCCCATGCTGGTCCGTTGGGAGCGCAAGAAGGGGGCGTGGAGCAGAACGGAACAGGTCATGTTCCCGCGCTACTGCTTCATGCGCTGTGGCCGCGACGGACAGAGCATTGCCCCGATTCGGAGTACGCCCGGCGTCCTCGGCTTGGTGCGTTTCGGCAGCGAGGCCGCCACGCTGAGCGACGCCACGGTCGAGGCGATACGCGAACTCGCTGAACAGGGCGGGCGCGAAGCGGCGGAAAAACCTGCGCCGTTCGCCGTGGGGATGCAGGTTGTGGTCGCGGACGGCCCCTTGAAAGGCCTGTCCGGGCTGGTTTCGAATGTCGCTGATGAACGGGTCGCCGTGCTGCTGACGCTGCTCGGCCAGGAAAAGCCGATCATGATCCCCGCCGGCCACCTGGTCGCGGCCTGAATACACGTCGTAGGCCAGTCCGCGTAGGATGGGTTGAGCGATAGCGAAACCCATCAACCCCACGCACCCGATGCCATGATCCTAGATTCCTCAGTTGAACGCGCCCGAGTGTGCGGTTTTCGAGTCGTCTAGCAAGGCGCGCTCAGTTGCCAATGCGCGCAGCGGGCCGGGGCCCGCAAGGAGGAGCAACGCAGCTAGTGTAGTGTCTCTTAAATGCCTATACATTCAAGCCGTCTGCTGCTGGGCCATAACCTCCTGAGCCTTCTGGATTT
>PFJX01000012.1 GCA_002784045.1 Hydrogenophilales bacterium CG_4_10_14_3_um_filter_63_21 | reverse complement strand
GCTCCGTTTCGCGGCGCTGAGGACCGGGCTTGTCCAACAAACGGTTCAGATCGTGGCTCGCTGCGCTCGCACGATCTAACCTTATTCGTTAGGTTACGGATTTTGTTGATGCAGGAACTCATAAACTTCGTTTGGCGGGTGAACCACAAAGCCATCGGCATTGCCCGGTGCTTTATTTGCTGCAATGCTGCGACAAGCCTGCAATAACTTTACTTTCGTAGCGACGATGTTTCTATTTCCGAGTGCCCAATTGACGTCCAGAATTTCTTGCAACACGGACTCGGCGTTATCACGGCTCATAAAAAAGTGGATCGGATTACGCCCTGGATATTTTGGGTGTGGGATCGTCACGTACTTTTTCGATTTGGTGTCTTGTAGCACCCACCCCTCTGAGTCTTCGCTAAACTCGGACTGGATGGTGTCGAGGGATAAAGGATCGGTCATTGTGTTTTCTCCTATTCGTTGAGGGATGCGCAGCCAAAAAAACCTAACGTAATATCGCCGACATTTGTCGGCGTAACCGTGTTACTGGACAAGGCGAATAATCTGGCGTCATGTGATAACCTTTTGATTCATTTGGTTCATCTTGTCCGGTAACACCGATCATGCCCATGAACGTCCCCTCTTCTGATCCTTCTTTCCGCCCGCCGAAACCGCTGGAGCATTTTTCAATCTTATCTGAGTAAATTACTACGGTAAGCACACATGGCGGGTTTGTGTGGGCCGGATTTAATGCTCCATCTTTGCCATTGGCAAGTTGCTGCCGTAGGACATGGGACATGGGGCGGCGGGTCGTAATCTATGGGTGGACTGCGCCTCGGCCCAAACTGCTCGCCAACCTGCTCTTGTTGACGCTTCTATTCCAGGGCAAGCCCGCTTCTTCAGGGGAGGGTTGGGGGCCTCACGATTACCAGCGTCCCGCTTGGCGTTGGTAAGGTTGGAAGTGGCTATTTTTTCTTCGGGGGCAGCAGGTCGGTGATGGTGCCTTCGGCCATCTCGGCGGCGAAGCAGAGTGTTTCCGACAAGGTGGGGTGGGCGTGGATGGTGAGGCCGATGTCTTCCGCCGTGGCGCCCATTTCAATGGCGAGCACCGCTTCGGCGAGCAGTTCGCCGGCATTGATTCCGACGATGCCGGCGCCGATGACGCGGCCGGATGCCTTGTCCAGGATCAGCTTGGTCAGGCCTTCGCCGCGGGCGATGGAGAGGGCGCGGCCGCTGGCGGCCCAGGGGAAGGCGCCTTTTTCGATTGCGAGGCCGTGGGCTTTGGCTTCGCTTTCGGTGACGCCGACCCAGGCCACTTCGGGGTCGGTGTAGGCGACCGAGGGGATCACCAGCGCCTGGAATTCCACATTGTGGCCGGCGATGACTTCGGCGGCGATCTTGCCTTCGTGCACGGCTTTGTGGGCGAGCATGGGCTGGCCGATGATGTCGCCGATGGCGTGGATGTGCGGCACATTGGTCCGCATCTGTTTGTCGACCGGGATGAAACCCTGCTCATTGACGACGACACCGGCGGCTTCGGCACCGATCAGCTTGCCGTTGGGGCGGCGGCCGATGGCGACGAGGACGCGGTCGAATATCTGGGTTTCAGTTTTGTCAGCCATTTGCAGGTTGACGTGGATGCCGTCGTCCTTGGCTTCCATTCCGGCTACGCCGGTGTTGAGCAGAATCTGCTCGAAGCGTTTTTCCATGCGTTTGGCCAGTGGCCGGACCAGGTCGGGGTCGCAGCCGGGGATCAGGGCGGAGCCCCGCTCGACCACGCTGACGCGGCTGCCGAGGGCGTCGTACACGGTGCCCATTTCCAGGCCGATGATGCCGCCACCGATGATCAGCAGGCGCGCCGGCACGTCTTCCAGCGCGAGGGCGCCGGTGGAATCCATGACGCGTGGGTCGTCCGGCTGGAAGGGCAGTTTGATGGGCTGGGAGCCGGCGGCGATGATGGCGTTATCAAAACCGATGTTCTGGGTTGTGCCGTCCGGCGCGGTGACTTGCAGGCTGTTGGGGCCGGTGAACTGGGCGACGCCCCGCGCCACGGTGACCTTGCGTTGGTTGGCCAGGGCGCCCAGCCCGCTGGTGAGCTTGGCGACCACGCCATGGGCCTTCCACTCGCGAAGTTGGGCGAGGTCGATATGGGGCTTGCCAAAGCTGACGCCGTGGGCGGCCATTTCTTCCGCCTCGGTAATCAGCCGGGCGGTATGCAGCAGGGCTTTCGAGGGGATGCAGCCGACGTTGAGGCAGACGCCGCCAAGGTCGGGATAGCGTTCCACCAGCACGACCTGGAGGCCGAGGTCGGCGGCGCGGAAGGCGGCGGTGTAGCCACCGGGGCCGGCGCCGAGGACAAGGACCTGGGCGTGCAGGTCGCTTTGCGATTGAGTGGCTAGAGGCGCCTGGGCAGCCGGCGGCTCAGGGTTTTGCTGCTGACTGCCCACGGTCGACTGCAAACTGGTTTTAAGCAGCAGCAGCGGCGTCCCTTCGGAAACCTTGTCTCCCACTTTCACCAGTAATTTCTCCACCACGCCGGCTTGCGGGCAGGGGATGTCCATAGCGGCTTTGTCGGATTCCACCGTGATTAGAGAGGCGTCTTTGGCGAGGCTGTCGCCGGGATTGACCAGGATGTCGATGATCTGGACATCCTTGAAGCTGCCGATGTCCGGCACCTTGATTTCAATGGGTTGGCTCATGTTGGGTCTCGATGTTGTGTAGCGCCGGCGCCTCGCCGGCGAGTTCGCCAATGTTATGGGCAAGTCGCCGGCGCTACTGTTACAGCAGCAACCGCCGCACATCCGACAGCATCAGGCGCAGGTGGCTGGTGAAACGGGCGCCATCGGCGCCATCGATGACGCGGTGATCGTAGGACAGCGACAGCGGCAGCATCAGGCGCGGCTCGAAGGCCTTGCTCGCCTTGTTCCACACCGGTTTCCAGTCAGCGCGGGAGAGGCCGAGGATGGCGACTTCCGGGCAATTGATGATGGGAGTGAACGCGGTGCCGCCGATGCCGCCGAGGCTGGAGAGGGTGAAGCAGCCGCCGGTCATGGCATCCATCTTGAGCTTGCGTTCGCGCGCCAGTTCCGAGAGTTCCGCGAGTTCGCGCGCGATGTCCATGACATCTTTCTTGTTGACGTCGCGGATCACCGGGACGACCAGGCCGTCTGGGGTGTCGCAGGCGAAGCCGACGTGAAAGTAGTTCTTCAGCACCAGGTTTTCGCCGTCGGCGGCGAGCGAGGCGTTGAACTGCGGGTAGGTGCGCAGGGCGTTGACCACCGCCTTCATCAGGAAAGCCAACAGGGTGAGCTTGACGCCGCGCTTGGAGGCTTCGTCGAGCATCGACTTGCGGAAATCTTCCAGGTCGGTGATGTCGGCCTCGTCGAACTGGGTGACGTGCGGTGCCGTGACCCAGTTGCGGTGCAGGTTGGCGCCGGAGAGTTTCTTGATGCGCGACAGGGGCTGGGTGTCGATTTCGCCGAATTGGGCGAAGTCGATCACCGGGGCGGGTGGGAAGCCGAGGCCGATGGCTTCGCCGGTGGGCTTGGCCAGTTCTGCCTTGATCCAGCCCTGCACGTCTTCTTTGAGAATGCGGCCGCGCGGGCCGCTGCCCTTGATGAGGGAAAGGTCGGCGCCGCCGGGGTGGATGCCCAACTCGCGGGCGAATCGGCGCACCGAGGGGCTGGCGTGGGCCGGCTTGCCACCGGCGAATTCAGCATGGGCGGCAACCGGGTCGGGGCGATGCTTGGGCGGGATGTGGGCGGGGACTTCCGGGGCGGGGTGCGAGGGTGGCGGCACGTTGGCCACCACCGGCGTGGCGGCGGGCGTGAACGATTTGACCACCGGCGCGCTGCTGCCGGCTACCGGGTTTCCCACACTCGCGCCGGCGGTATCCAGCAGCAGCATGGGCGTGCCGGCCGAAACCTTGTCGCCAACCTTGATCTTGAGTTCGGCCACGGTACCGGCAAAGGGCGCGGGGATGTCCATCGCCGCCTTGTCGGATTCCACGGTCATGATCGAATCGTCGGCTTTGAGGCTATCGCCCGGCTTGACCAGGATCTCGATGATTTCGACATCCTTGAAGCTGCCGATATCGGGGACGAGGATTTCCTTGAGGCTCATTGTCTCGTCTCCTTACACGTTGACCGGGTTGGTCCGGCTGGCGTCGATGCCGTATTTCACAATCGCCTCGGCGGCCTTCGCGGCCGGGATCACGCCGTCGTCGGCCAGCGCCTTGAGCGCGGCCAGTACGACGTGGTGACGGTCTACCTCGAAGAAGCGGCGCAGCGCCTCGCGCGAATCGGAACGGCCGAAGCCGTCGGTGCCCAGGGTCACATAGCGGCGCTGTACATAGGGCCGAATCTGATCGGGGAAGGCGCGGATGTAGTCGGTGGAGGCGATGATCGGGCCTTCTGTGCTGTCCAGGCATTGTTCGACGTAGCTGGTCTTCTGCGCCTGGTCCGGGTGCATGAGGTTCCAGCGATGCGCGTCCTGGGCCTCGCGGCGCAGTTCGTTGAAGCTGGTCGCGCTCCAGACATCGGCGGCAACCCCCCAGTCCGCTTCGAGCAGTTCGGCGGCGGCCATGACTTCGCGCAGGATGGTGCCGCTGCCCAGCAGTTGCACACGCGGCGCCTTCTTCTTGCCGCTTTTGCCGCCACTCGGCTTGGTGCCTTCGCTCAAACGGTACAGGCCTTTGAGGATGCCCGTCTCGGCGCCTTTGGGCAGGGCGGGGTGGCTGTAGTTCTCGTTCATCACCGTCAGGTAATAGAACACGTCCTCCTGTTCCTGGAACATGCGGCGCATACCGTCATGCAGGATCACCGCCAGTTCGTAATGGAAGGTGGGGTCGTAGGACACGCAGTTGGGGATCAGCGCCGCCTGGATGTGGCTGTGGCCGTCCTCATGTTGCAGGCCCTCGCCGTTGAGCGTGGTGCGCCCCGCCGTGCCACCCAGCAAAAAGCCGCGCGCGCGCGAGTCGCCCGCCGCCCAGGCCAGGTCGCCGATGCGCTGGAAGCCGAACATCGAGTAGTAGATGTAGAACGGGATCATCTGCACGGCGTTGGTGCTGTACGAGGTGGCGGCGGCCAGCCACGATGAGAACGCGCCGGCCTCGTTGATGCCTTCTTCCAGGATCTGGCCGCCCTTGTCCTCGCGGTAATACATCACCTGGTCGGAGTCCACCGGCTCATACAGTTGGCCCACCGAGGAGTAGATGCCGACCTGGCGGAACAGGCCTTCCATACCGAAAGTGCGCGCTTCGTCCGGGATGATCGGGACAATGTGGCGGCCGATGGTTTTGTCGCGCAGCAAAGCGGTAAGCAGGCGCACGAAGGCCATTGTGGTCGAAATTTCCCGCTCGCCGGTGGCTTCCAGCAGGGCCTGGAAGGCCGACAACGGCGGAATCGGCAGGGGCTCGGATTTTCTCCTGCGGGTTGGAACGTAGCCGCCCAGCGCCGCGCGGCGGGCATGCAGATATTGCATTTCCGGGCTGTCTTCGGCCGGGCGGTAGAACGGCAGATGTTCCAGATCGGCATCGGAGATGGGAATCTGGAAGCGGTCGCGAAAGGCGCGCAGGTCTTCCATGGCCATCTTCTTCGCCTGGTGGGTGGGGTTCTGCGCCTCGCCGGAGGCGCCCATGCCGTAGCCCTTCACCGTCTTGGCCAGGATCACCGTCGGCTGGCCAGTGTGCTTCACCGCCGCCGCGTAGGCCGCGTAGACCTTGTGCGGGTCGTGGCCGCCCCGGTTCAGGCGCCAGATGTCGTTGTCCGACATGGCGGCGACCATTTCCTTCAACTCGGGGTATTTGCCGAAGAAATGCTCGCGCGTGTAGGCGCCGCCCTTGGCCTTGAAGTTCTGGTATTCGCCGTCCACGCACTCCTCCATGCGCTTCTGCAACAGACCCTTGCTGTCCATGGCCAGGAGCGGATCCCAGTAGGAACCCCAGATCACCTTGAGCACGTTCCAGCCGGCGCCACGGAAGGCGGCCTCCAGTTCCTGGATGATCTTGCCGTTGCCACGTACCGGGCCGTCCAGGCGTTGCAGGTTGCAGTTGATGACGAAAATCAGGTTGTCCAGCTTCTCGCGCGAGGCCAGGGTGATGGCGCCCAGGGTCTCCGGCTCGTCGGTCTCGCCGTCGCCGAGGAAGGCCCAGACATGGCGCCCGGAAGTGTCGGCAATGCCGCGGTCGTGCAGGTATTTGAGGAAGCGGGCCTGGTAGATCGCGGTGATCGGGCCGAGGCCCATCGACACCGTGGGGAACTGCCAGAAGTCCGGCATCAGCCAGGGGTGCGGATAGGAGGGAATGCCGTGGCCGGAGGTTTCCTGGCGGAAATTGCCGAATTGCTCATCGCTGATGCGGCCTTCCAGGAAGGCGCGGGCGTAGATGCCGGGTGAGGAGTGGCCCTGGAAATAGACCAGGTCGCCGCCGTGCTCGGCGGTCGGGGCATGGAAGAAGTGGTTGAAGCCGACGTCATACAGCGTGGCCGAGGACTGGAAGCTGGCGATATGGCCACCCACACCGGGCGCCTTCTCGTTGGCGCGCATCACGCAGGCCACTGCGTTCCAGCGGATCAACGCCTTGATGCGGCCTTCCATCGCCACATCGCCGGGATGCTTCTCCTGCCTATGTGCGGGGAGGGTGTTCACATAGGCGGTGGTGGCGTTGTAGGGCAGGTAGGCGCCCGAGCGGCGCGCCTTGTCCACCAGTTTTTCCAGCAGGTAATGCGCGCGCTCAACGCCTTCTTCATCGATCACGGCGGCGAGGGCATCGAGCCACTCGCGGGTTTCCTGAGGGTCGCTATCCGGCAAATGCGCCGGCTCGTGCGCGGGGATGGAATTCGGCATGAACAATCTCTCCATAGGTACAAGCGCGCCCCTCTGCCTTTGGGCGAGGAGGTCTGTTTTCGTGGAACAATGCGGTGAAAACAAGGCCGCGAATTATCGTGGCGTGGCCCTTTAGGGTCAATTTATCAATACAAAGCATTGGTATTCTTAATATTAAAGGTGGCTAATGAACAAGATGCGCGAATTAGCACGGTTGACCCTGAATTCGGCGCCTTTGTCGGCGCGCGGCGAGAAAACCACCCATCTCCTGATTGTTCTCCCCGCCGGCAGTGGCTGGCATGGGGCTCCGGAACAGGGAGCCGCCGAGGCAGCCTTGCGGCGACGCGGCAAAAAGACGGAGGAACTGGCCAAGCAGGCTTTGACGCTGGAATTGTCGGGCGGTTGTGTTTCGGTGTGGTTGCGGCTGGATGAGAAAAAACCCGTTTTCGCCTGGCACAGCGCCTTGCGCCAGGCGATCAAGCCCTTGCTCGACGAACAGCCGAAAGACATCGAAATCGCCTGCTTCGGTGATGAGGATTTTTGCCAACGCGCGGCGCGGGCGGCGGCCTATGTCGCCTGGCTGAACGGCACACCGATGCCGGTCTGGAAGCGTGGCAAGCCGCCCCAAGCGCTCAAGCACCTCGTTTTGCATGGAGTCGCCGGCCTCGACCTTGAACGCGAACGGGCGCTGGCCGAGGGCAACAGCCTGTGCCGCGAACTCACGCTGCTGCCGCCCAACCTGCTGACACCTTCGAGCTACCGCGAACGCATCCGCGCCCTGGCGGCAAAGGCCGGTTGGGAGATCGAGGAATACGACATCAAGCGCTTGAAGAAACTCAAGGCCGGTGCTTTCCTGGCGGTGGCGCGCGGCAGCGGGCATGCGGATGCGGCCATCGTGCGGCTGTCATACCAAGGCGGCAAGGGCAAAGCGACCGCCCTGGTCGGCAAGGGGATCTGCTTCGATACCGGGGGGCACAACCTGAAGCCGGCGCGCTACATGAACAACATGCATGACGACATGAACGGCTCGGCGGTGGTGCTGGGCATTCTGCTCGCCGCCACGCGCCTGAAGCTGCCGGTGAAGCTGGACGTCTGGCTGGCCATCGCGCAAAACCATCTTTCGCCCGAGGCTTACACCCAGAACGAAGTGGTGGCGGCGCTCAACGGAACGACCATCGAGATCGTCCACACGGACGCCGAGGGCCGCATGGTGCTGGTCGATACCCTGGCGCTGGCGGCGAAAGAAAAACCGGCGATGATCATCGACTTCGCCACCCTTACCGGCAGCATGGCGGTGGCCCTGGGCGAGCGCATGAGTGGGGTAATCAGCAACCGTGATGACCTCGCCGCGCGCGCGGTGGCGACGGGGCTGGCCTGCGGCGAGCGGGTGGTGGCCTTCCCGATGCCGGAGGACTACGACGAAGCGCTCGATTCGAGCGTGGCCGATGTCAAGCAGTGCACGCTCGATGGCGAGGCCGACCACCTCCTTGCCGCGCTGTTCCTGAAACGCTTCGTCGGTGACACCCCCTGGCTCCATGTCGACCTTTCCGCTAGCCGCTGCAAGGGTGGCCTGGGCGCGGCGGGGACCGACATCAACGGTTTTGGCGTGGGGTTGGGGCTGGGGTTGCTGGAAACTTGAAACGGGTGTTCAACCTAGAAACCTCAGTTGGACGCGCCCGAGTGTGCGGTTTTCGGGCTGCCTGGCAAGGCGCGACGACGCGGCGGGGCTGGCCCCG
>PFJX01000050.1 GCA_002784045.1 Hydrogenophilales bacterium CG_4_10_14_3_um_filter_63_21 | reverse complement strand
CACCCTGGCCTTCAACTACTTCATGCTTCAACCCAACAGCCGGAGTAGGGGGGCTTTCGCCTGAAAATCGAAAAATTCGGCAATCTGGTTACGAGGCGGAACAACCGCAGATTTATGCAACATGCGGGCTAGGTTTAACAGCGACCAAGGCGCGCAGTTCACCAGTGAGGCCTTCACCGGCGTACTGAAACGGGAAAGCGTTGTCATCAGCATGGATGGCCGTGGGCGGGCGTTCGACAACATCGCAGTCGAGCGGCTGTGGCGTAACGTCAAGCACGAGGACGTGTATTTGAAGGGCTATGCCACGATGGGTGAGTGACGGTCGGCCTGGCCGAGTACTTCGCCTTCTACAACGGCGAGCGCCCGCACCAGTCGCTGGGCAAACAGACCCCTGAGGTCGTGTATCGAACTGCTACAGGGGAGGGGCGATGATCCTGGACAAGTTCGGCGGCGCGGTGGAGGCAAGATCAGAAGCAGCGGCAACAGCCAAGTCAAAGGCAAAACCGGGGCAGCGCCGTCCAGCTGCTAGTGAAGTCGAATGCGCAGCTTAAACCTGTCGGTTATTTGTCTTGACCGAGGGGTCCACTTCACTGAGGTACTAAGTCCTGTGGAATTGAGCTTCCCTGGGAAGCCTAAGAAAGGTATTTGTTAGACACCTGTTTAGACAACAGCTTATTTCGCCCTAGCATTGGTTCGTTAAGCTGTTGATTATATTGGTCGGGGCGAGAAGATTCGAACTTCCGACCCCCTGCACCCCATGCAGGTGCGCTACCAGGCTGCGCTACGCCCCGACTAATCGGTGATTATAAGAGTTTGAACAAGCGTGGCAAACAGAGAAAGTGTGAAATAGCGGCCGACTTATCAATTTCCGCCGCAAAAAAACCATTCCAGTAAAGAAATCAGGGACGCAGCAGGTCCAGGATCGCGTTCAGTTCGCGCTTGAGGTGCGCCATGTCTAGCGTTTCAAGCGGCTCCGGGGCGTCGCCAACGACGATGACTTCGAGTTCGTCCTCATTGGAAAGACGGTTGCGCGCGCCGCTAATGGTAAAGCCCTGCTCGTACAGCAACTCGCGGATATGGCGAATCAGCATGACTTCGTGGTGCTGGTAATAACGCCGGTTGCCACGTCGCTTGACCGGCTTTAACTGGGTGAATTCCTGCTCCCAGTATCGCAGTACGTGCGGCTTGACGCCGCACAACTCACTCACCTCGCCAATGGTGAAGTAACGCTTCGTCGGGATGGGCGGTAGTTCAGAGTTGGGCAGATGTTCCGGCATGAGCTTCCTCAACCATCGCTTTAAGCTTCTGGCTGGCGTGGAAGGTCACCACGCGCCGGGCCGTGATCGGCATTTCTTCACCCGTCTTGGGATTACGACCAGGGCGCTGTGGCTTTTCGCGCAACTGGAAGTTACCGAAGCCGGAAAGCTTAACGCTATCACCCTGCTCCAGAGCAGTACGCACTTCCTCGAAGAAAGTTTCCACCATCTCCTTGGCCTCGCGTTTGTTGAGGCCGACCTTTTCGAACAGCAGGTTGGCGAGTTCAGCTTTTGTGAGGGTCATGCGGGTTTGTCTCCGTCACCGACGCAGGCTGGCATTAAATTGGTAACCCAAGATGCCGACGACTTCCTGCACGGCCAATTCGATTTCTGAATCTGTAAGCGTTTTCTCAGTATGTTGTAACAACATCTTGAATGCAAGGCTCTTTTTACCTTGCTCGACGCCTTTACCCTGGTATACATCGAATAATGTGAAGTCAGAAACCAGCGCCGGCATGGCGGCACGCACGGCGTTCAGCAGGGCCGAGACGGACTGTTTTTCATCGACCACGACGGCGATATCGCGGCGTACGGCCGGTAGACTCGGCACGCTTTGGTAGCGTGGCGCGCGGCCGCCAAGCAAAGCGGACAGATCGAGTTCGAACAGGATTGGCGCCTTGGCAAGGCCGTGGTTTTGCACCAGACGCGGGTGCAGGGCACCGATCCAGCCAGCGTCGACACCATCTAGATTGACGCGCGCGCACTGGCCCGGGTGCAGGGCGGGATGCTCGGTGGGCGCGAAAGCCACCGACAATGGATACGCCAAGGCTTCGACGTCGGCCTTGATGTCGAAGAAATCAACGCCACGGCTACTCTCACCCCATTGTTCGTCATGCACGGTGCCGAAGGCCAGGCCGGCGGCGTGCAGGGGTTGCGCGTCGGCATAGGCCGCAAGGAAGGCGCGGCCGATTTCGAACAGTCGTAGTCGCTCCTGGCCGTGGTTGAGGTTGTGCTTGAGTGTCTGGATCAGGCCACCCATGAGGCTGCCGCGCATCACGCCCATCTGGCTGGCGATGGGATTGAGCAGTGGCAAGGCTACGCCCGTGGCACGGAACTCCTTGTCGAGGTCCGCTGAGATAAAGCTATAAGTGATGATTTCCTGGTAACCCCTTGCCGCCATGAGTTTTTTCAGGTCGTGCTGCGTGCGCTTGCCCTCCCGCGCCGGCAACATGTGGGTCTGCCCGCGCGGAGCCACCGGGGGGATGGCATCGTAGCCATGGACGCGAGCAATTTCCTCAATCAGGTCAACCTCACCGTTGAGGTCGAAACGGTGGCTGGGGACGGACACACTCCAGGCATCGCCCTCGCCCACGACTCGCAAATCCAGTCGTTGCAGGATGCCGCGCATGACGCCATCAGAGAGGTTGACGCCGAGCAGGCGGCGCCCCCGTGCCGGGCGGAAAACGATGGGCGCGCGTATCGCCACGCCGGGGCCGGCCTCGATGACCGGGCCACATTCGCCGCCGCAGATGTCCAGGATCAGGCGGGTGGCGCGTTCCATCGCCCTGCTCGGCAGCGCGGGATCAACACCGCGTTCGAAGCGGTGCGAGGAATCGGTTGAGAGGCCATAGCGGCGGGCACGTCCGGCAATGGCGTCGGGAGTGAAGTGCGCTGCTTCCAGGAAAATATCAGCGGTGGCATCCGCTACCGCGCTGGAAGCGCCTCCCATGATCCCGGCCAGGGCCAGGGCGCCGGAGTCGTCGGCAATGGCCAGGACGTCTTCCTCCAGGTTGATGGTCTGATCGCTGAGCAGCACCAGCGGCTCCCCTGCCTTGGCCCAGCGCACACGGATGCCGCCATGCAGTTTGGCGAGGTCGAAGGCGTGCATGGGTTGGCCAAGTTCGAGAAGAACGTAATTTGTTACGTCCACCACCGGATGGATGGCGCGCAGGCCGGACCGTTCCAGACGTTCGACCATCCAGGGGGGTGTGCTGGCGGCCGCATCGGTGCCACGAATCACCCGACCGCAATAGTGCGGGCAAGCGGCCTCGGCTTCGATGCTGACGAGGTGCGTGGCGTCGCCGGTGGCGACGACCGGCGTGCAATCCACTGGGGTGAGTAGTGTGTCGGCCAGAGCCGCCACCTCGCGGGCGATGCCATTCAGCGATAGGCAGTCGCCGCGATTGGGAGTGAGCTTGAGGGTGATCAGGCTGTCGTCAAGGTTCAGCCATTGCCGTAGCGGCTGGCCGACCACCGCGTCGGATGAAAGCTCCATGATGCCGGCCACCGAGGCAAAACCAGCGCCAACCAGACCAAGTTCCTTGCTGGAACAGAGCATGCCGAACGATTCCATGCCGCGCACCTTGGCCGGCTTGATCTGGAGTGGTGGTACGCCGGGCAGCACCGCACCGACCAGAGCGCAGGCGGTCTTCAAGCCGGCGCGGGCATTGGGCGCGCCGCAGACGATGGTCAGCGGTTGTTGCTGGCCGACATTTACCTGACAGATATGAAGACGATCGGCATTGGGGTGCTTCTCGGCGCTGAGGATTTCCGCGACCACCACCTGGCTGAAGGCCGGGGCGACGGGCTCGATGGCCTCCACTTCCAGACCGGCCATGGTCAGTAAATGGCCGAGTTGTTGGGTATTCAGGGCGGGGTTGACGAGGCTTCGCAGCCAGGCTTCGGAGAATTGCATGGCAGAGGTTAGGTAAATGAGTCAGGCGAATTGTTTAAGGAAGCGCATGTCGTTCTCGAAGAACAGGCGCAGGTCGTCAACGCCATAGCGCAACATGGCCAGACGCTCGACGCCAAGGCCAAAAGCAAAACCCTGATAACGCTCGGCGTCAATGCCGACATGGCCGAAAACATTGGGATGCACCATGCCGCAACCGAGCACTTCCAGCCAACCGGTGTGCGAACAGACGCGGCAGCCGGCGCCTTCGCAGATGACGCAACCGATATCCATTTCCGCCGAAGGTTCGGTGAATGGGAAGAAGGAGGGCCGGAAGCGCACCGGCAGGTTGTCGCGCTCGAAGAAGCGCGCCATGAAGTCGGTCAGGATGCCCTTAAGGTCGGCGAATGACACCGACTCATCCACCCAGAGGCCCTCCACCTGATGAAACATGGGAGTGTGGGTCACGTCGGAGTCACAGCGATACACCCGCCCTGGCGCGATGATGCGAATCGGCGGGAGAGACTCCCCCCCTGAAATCGCCGCTTCGTGCCGCTCTCCCCCCGAGGGGCTAAGAAACGCTTGCGGCGACCCGGCGAGTTTCATGAAGTTCTGCATGTAATGCACCTGCACCGGCGAGGTGTGGGTACGCAGCAGGTTGCCGCCTTCCAGGTAGAACGTATCGTGCATGGCCCGCGCGGGGTGGTTTTCCGGAATATTGAGCGCGGTGAAATTGTAGAAATCGGTCTCGATTTCCGGCCCGTCGGCCACCTCGAAGCCGATCGAG
The DNA here is from genome assembly GCA_002784045.1 of Hydrogenophilales bacterium CG_4_10_14_3_um_filter_63_21. Lineage (GTDB taxonomy): Bacteria > Pseudomonadota > Gammaproteobacteria > Burkholderiales > Thiobacillaceae > PFJX01. The sequence goes on along the minus strand of PFJX01000050.1, from coordinate 3,877 downwards.
GCGAACAACGCCTCAATGCGCTGCATGGTGCGGGTGACCGGGTGCAGGCCGGCGACGGCTTCACCTCGCCCCGGCAGGGTCACGTCGAGCGATTCCGCAGCCAGTTGCCGTTCCAGTTCGGCGGCTTGAATGGCGTCGCGGCGCCCGCGCAGGAGAGTTTCGACCTGATCCTTGGCTTGATTGATGCGCGCCCCCGCAGCCTTGCGCTCCTCAGCTGGAAGTGCGCCTAGGGTTTTCATCTGTGAGGGGATGGCGCCACTCTTGCCTAGATAGCGAGCTTTGACCTGGTCCAGAATGGGCAGGCTAGCGGCGGCAGCGAACTCCCGCTCCGCATCCTTGAGAATTTCATCGAGATTCATGCGCGAACTTGTTGTTCTTGAAAAGAAAAGGGAGGCCTTCTCAGGCCTCCCCTAGATCCGAGGATGACAGAACTTACGCCCCCAGGCTGGCCTTGGCCTGCTCGGCGATCTTGGCGAAGGCGGGCTGGTCGAACACGGCCATGTCAGCGAGCACCTTGCGGTCGATTTCAATAGCCGCTTTCTTCAGGCCACACATGAACTGGCTGTAGTTCATGTCGAGCTCCATCGCACGCACGGCGGCGTTGATACGGGCAATCCACAGAACGCGGAACTGACGCTTTTTCTGACGACGATCACGGTAAGCATATTGGCCGGCCTTCATCACCGCTTCGTTGGCGACGCGGAATACATTCTTGCGACGGCCACGGAAACCCTTGGCGGCGTCCAGTACTTTCTTGTGGCTGGCGCGCGCGGTTACACCACGTTTAACTCGAGGCATTTTCTATCTCCTTATGCGTAGGGCAACATGGCACGAACGTGACCAATATCCGAGGCGTTGACATCAGACATGCCGCGCAGATGGCGCTTACGCTTGGTGGTTTTTTTAGTCAGGATGTGGCGCATGTAGGCGGACGAGCGCTTGATACTGCCGCTGCCACGCACGCGGAAGCGCTTGGCGGCTCCGCTCTTGGACTTCATTTTGGGCATGATTGCTCCTTTTCTTCGATGCCTTCTGGCGTCTCCCAACGGGAGCGCTTGAACAGCCGGACGGCACTTATCGGTACATTTTATTTACGAGGCAGGTACCCGCCTCGGAACAAAGAATTACTTCTTCCTGGGGGCCAGCACCATGATCATCTGGCGCCCTTCCATCTTGGGAAACTGCTCGACCACGGCATGCTCGGTCAGGTCAGCTTCCACACGCTTGAGCAAATCCAGGCCGAACTCCTGGTGAGCCATTTCACGGCCACGGAACCGCAAAGTGACCTTGGCTTTGTCACCCTCGCCAAGAAAGCGGATCAAGTTGCGCAGCTTGACCTGATAGTCGTTGTCGTCGGTTGCCGGACGAAACTTCACTTCCTTGATCTGTATCTGCTTTTGTTTAAGCTTGGCCTCGTGCTGCTTTTTGCTTTCCTGGTACTTGTATTTGCCGTAATCCATGATGCGGCAAACCGGAGGCTGCGCTTGGGGCGCGATCTCCACCAGATCTAGCTCGGCCGCTTCGGCCATGGCCAATGCTTCACGCAGGCTGACAATACCCAGCTGCTCGCTTTCCACGCCTACCAGTCGGATTGGCGACACATCAATTTCGCCGTTGATCCGGGGTTCCTTATCCTGTGCTATCTCAAGCCCCTTGAAAAAAACGAGGAGCCGATCAGTTGCATCGGCCCCTCAGGTTGTTCGCTCACCCCATTCACTCATTCGCGCGCAGCTTGCCGAGGAAGGCATCCAAATCCATCTGGCCCAGATCCTCGCCCCCGCGTTTGCGAACCGCCACCTTGTTTTCCTGGCGTTCTTTCTCGCCGACTACGATCTGGTAGGGGACGCGCTGCATGGAGTGCTCGCGGATTTTATAGGTGATCTTCTCGTTTCTCAAGTCGGAAACCGCGCGTATGCCTTGTTTTTTAAGGTATTGCACGATTTCGGCGACGTAATCCGCTTGGGGCTGGGTGATATTCATGGCCACCACCTGCACCGGGGACAGCCATACCGGGAAGTTGCCCGCGTAATGCTCGATCAGAATGCCGATAAAACGCTCCATCGAACCGAGAATCGCGCGATGCAGCATCACTGGCGGCTTGCGTGTGTTGTCTTCATCGACGAACTCGGCGCCCAGGCGCACCGGCAGGTTGAAGTCGAGCTGGATGGTGCCGACCTGCCAAAGACGGCCGATCGAGTCTTTCAGGGTGAATTCGATCTTCGGGCCATAGAAGGCGCCCTCGCCAGGTTGCAGGTCAAAGGCCAGGCTGTTCTGCTCCAAGGCCGCCGCCAAGCCCGCTTCCGCCTTGTCCCAGGACTCGTCGGAACCCACCCGCTTGTCCGGGCGGGTAGACAGTTTCACCAGCACGTCGGTGAAACCGAAATCCGCGTACACCGCCTGCAACATCTTGATGAAGTCCGACACCTCGCCCTGAATCTGGCTTTCGCTACAGAAGATGTGGGCATCGTCCTGGGTAAAGGCGCGCACCCGCATCAAGCCATGCAGCGCGCCGGATGGCTCGTTGCGATGGCAAGAGCCGAATTCGGCCAGGCGCAACGGCAAGTCGCGATAGGAATGCAGCCCGTGGTTGAAAATCTGCACATGGCCCGGGCAGTTCATCGGCTTCACCGCGTAGTCGCGATTTTCCGAGGCCGTGGTGAACATTTGTTCCCGGTAGTTTTCCCAGTGGCCGGACTTCTCCCACAGCGACTTGTCCATGATTGTCGGCGTCTTCACCTCCTGGTAGCCATACTCGATGAACTTGCGCCGCATGTACTGCTCGATTTCCTGCCACATTACCCAGCCATGCGGGTGCCAGAACACCATGCCGGGTGATTCTTCCTGCAGATGGAACAGATTGAGTTGCTTGCCCAAACGGCGGTGATCGCGTTTTTCGGCTTCTTCCAGACGATGCAGATAGGCGGCCAGGTCGTCCTTATTACCCCATGCCGTGCCGTAGATGCGCTGCAACATCTCATTCTTCGAATCGCCACGCCAATAGGCGCCGGCCAGCTTCATCAGCTTGAACACCTTGAGCTTGCCAGTGGAAGGTACATGCGGGCCACGGCAGAGGTCGACGAAATCGCCCTCGCGATAGAGGGAGATGGTCTGCCCTTGAGGAATCGCGGCAATGAGCTCGGCCTTGTAGTGCTCGCCGATGGACTCGAAGAAGTCCACCGCCTTATCCCGCTCCCACTCCTCGCGCGTCACCGGGATGTCCTGCTTGGCGATCTCGCCCATGCGCTTCTCGATCGCCGCCAGGTCTTCCAGGGTGAAAGGGCGCTGGTAGGAGAAGTCGTAATAGAAACCGTCCTCGATCACCGGGCCGATGGTCACCTGGGCATCCGGGAACAGTTGTTTCACCGCATAGGCCAGCAGGTGGGCGGTGGAATGGCGGATCAGGTCAACACCGTCGGCGTCTTTGTCAGTAACAATGGCGAGACTGGCATCCTTTTCAATGAGGAACGAAGTGTCGACCAACTGACCATCCACCTTGCCCGCCAGCGCCGCGCGAGCGAGGCCGGCGCCAATGCTGGCGGCCACCTCGGCCACCGTCACCGGCGCATCGAATACGCGTTCAGAACCATCGGGAAGACGAATCACAGGCATATCAGCCACCTTCGGAAACGACAAAGCCGGAACGGCTGTTCCGGCTTCTGCTGTGTTGGTAGGCGCGATTGGACTCGAACCAACGACCCCCACCATGTCAAGGTGGTGCTCTAACCAGCTGAGCTACGCGCCTAAGGCCGGGGCGCATTCTATTGAGTAAGCCGTGCGGGAGCAACCCGCAGTCTTTTCCAACATGGTATGAGTCTGAACGGTAGAGCGTATTTCCATCGAGGAATGAGTCTGAACGGTACAAATGGGATCGATCATT
>PFJX01000116.1 GCA_002784045.1 Hydrogenophilales bacterium CG_4_10_14_3_um_filter_63_21 | reverse complement strand
TGAGAAAAGCTGATTATACATTATTATTCAATGTGTTACGATGTTTTTAGTGGGGCAACCTGCGGATTCAGGTATACAGGTAGTGCCCCATTGCTGGCTCAAACCCTGGTTCCTGATTATTACAAGTCAAATTCAGCGATGGCTAAGCTAATGGTTGAATCAGGTTTAAATTTTGCCGCTATACCTGAATTCAATTTGGGTGCGCTGGAACAGCGCTCTGAGCTTCTGTTCGAAATAACAAAGAAAATATGGGGTGTCTGATCTATGCGGTCATCAATTGAAATAAATAATGACGATTGGTTATCGTGAATTAAAATCTGCCACTGCCAACACTTTGACAGCTGCTGTCAGCTGCCTCAAATTCTATTCAACCTGAGCAAGGCTTTTCATACGATCCGAAAGGAATGAGGCATGGGGGTAATAATCAAACGGTTTGGTCTGGCAATTGACGCTGATATCGACTAACCAACTGAAACCAAGGTCACTTATGTGCAAGTGTGAACACGCATGGACTTCCAGCTTCAGCGCCTGATTCTCATCGACTCCTTCAGCCCCGGCCGGGTGGTGATTTTTCCGCTGGAGGGTGGGGCGGTGCTGACCGGGCGCAACGGGCGCGGCAAGACTTCGTTGCTGCAACTCTTGCCGGTGTTCTTCGGCGAGAACCCGAATCGCATCGTCGGCACCGAGACCAATCGGCTCAATTTCGCTGGCTATTACCTGCCGCGCCTGACTTCCTACATCCTGTTTGAGTACCGTCGCCGCGATGTCACCTGCCTGATGGTGATGCACGCCAGCGAGAGCGGCGAGGAGATTCGCTACCGCTTCGTTCGCTCGGCTTACAAGCCAGAAATGTTCTTACAACCGGATGGCCGCAACATCATTGCTTCGCGGGACATCTACGCCCACCTGAAGCACCTGAACCTGATCTGTAGTGAATCCATCTCTTCCGTGGCGGAGTACCGCGCCATCATCCAGGGCAAGACCGGCACGGGTCGAGACCGGCAGCGCCAGCGCAGCCTGGCGGCGGATTTCGCCTTCGTCGGCGGCGGCCACCACCTGACCCACATGGAGAAAATCGTCAGCGGCATGTTCCTGCGCAAGACGAACTTCGAGGATTTGCAGCGCATGGTGGTGTCCTGCATCGCCGACGGCCCCGGCCAGATCGCGCTGTCAACGGAACGCAAGAAGATCGAGTCCTGGCCGGAGCATTACGAAGCCTACCGTGAGGTGATGCAGGAAGCGCCGCGCATGGACGAGGTGCTGGCGGCGGAAATGCGTTTGCTGGCCAGCGAGGCGGAACTGGGTCGACTGCATGCCCGTCTGCGCCGCCTGCATGACCACCTGGATGAGGCTGGTCGGCAAAACCGCGCAATGCGGGAGCGGCAGACACGGGAAGCCGACGAAGCCGAGGCAGCCATTCGGCGTCAGGTCGAAGTTCTTGAAGGCGAGCGGGATGCTGCCAGGCGTGAGGCGGAAGACCGGGAACAGCGCCTGTCCGCACTGCAAAAGCAGGAGCAGGACTATGCCCGACGCGATTTGCCCAACAAGGCAAAGCGAGTGGCGGACGAGCCGCGTCTGCGGGATGAATGGGAACAACGGAATCAACGCAAGCAGGTCTTGCTCGGGCAACAGCAGGACATTTCCGTCCGCTACGACGGACTCATGGTGGAACAGCGGAAACGTTTCAACGAGGAACGGGAGCAGGCGCAGCAGGAACGCACGCGGCTGGAGCAAGCTTTCAGCCCCCGATTCCGAGATCTGGAACAGGCAAAGGATCAAGACCTGAAGGTGCTGCGGGAAACCCACCAGCAGGCTCGGGATCAGCTGGATCAGCGATTGCAGAGCGTGCTGGCGGAGGAAGGCGGCTGGCGCGTCAAAGCCAGTTCCCCCCAGGCGGCAGCAGAAATCCTTGCGACCCACCAGGCCAAGCGCGATGTTCACGCCCAGGCGCGGAAGGCGCTGGAGGAGGCCCAGACCGAACAGCGCCGCTTGGAAAAGCTGCGCAACGAGGCCCGTCAGGCCTTCGCGGAACAGGAGACACGCTTGGCGCAGGCGCACGGTCAGCGCAAACAGCAGGCCGAACGTTTGCAGGCGCTGCGTCTGCAACAAACGCCCGGGCCGGACAGCTTGCTCTACTTTCTGCGCAGCCAGCGGCCGGACTGGGTGTTCGATATCGCCAAGGTGGTGCGGGAAGACCTGCTGGTACGGGAGGATCTGGACCCCGAGTTGCTGGACGCCTTGCCCAGCCTTTATGGCATCGGCGTCAACCTGGAACGCCTCGATGCTCACCTGGCCGCCGATGAACAGGGCTTGCAGCGGGAAGCGGCGGAGGTGGAGGCGCGGCTGCGTAGTGCCGATGCCGCCATAACTGATGCCGCTGGCGAACTGGAAAAGTGCAACCAGCGGCGGGAGGCGGCGCAACAGACCCTTGCCTTGCAGGAAACGGAAGTCCAGCGCCTGGTCACCCACCGCCAGAACGCCCAGGAAGAAGAACAGGCCGCCGGCAAGCAGGTGGAAAAAAGTCGCAAGGAGGCTGCCGCCCAGGCGCAGGCCATGCTCGCCGATCTGGGCAAGCAAAGCGCCGCGCTGCGTGGCGAGTTGCAGAAATTGGACACGGGTTTGCGCGACGACGAGGGCGAGCGCGGTCGCCGCTACAACGCGGAGCGATCAACGCTGGAAACCGAACGGAAGCAAGCGCTGGACCTCCATGACCAGGCTCAGGCGGAACGCAAGGCTGTCCACGAGAGGCAGTTGCGCGAAATGCAGCAGGAGAAGGAACAGGCGCTGCGCGGCGCCGGGGTGGATACGGAAGCCCTGGGTCGCCTGGAGAAGGAGATAGCCGAACTGGAACGCCAGCTTCAGGAGGCCAGAAACTGGCGGGAAGAAGTGGCCCAGTGGCAACTCTGGTTGGGACAGGAATGGCCTCGTCGGGAGGGTTTGACCCAGGAGGCTGCCGTCGCGCGGCGCATTGAGGCTGACAAGAAAGCGGCGCTGACCAAGCTGCTGGCGGAACGGGAGGCCGCCCGGCAACGGGTGCAGGCGGAAGTGGCCATCCTGGACAAGGATTTCGCTCGCCTGGAGCGTGAACAAGCCACGGTGCGTCAACGACTGGTCCACGTCGCCGCCTATCCACCGGATGCGGAACTGCTGGGCCAGGTTTTTGACCCGGCCTGGACGCCGGAATTTCTGGCTCAGCAAGCCAACCAGCGGCTTCAGGAGGTGGCGCGAGAACTGGAAACCCTGCGCAAGCACATCGGCGAAATCAAGCGCGCCTTCGTCGCCCGCCGCGAAACACCTCCGGAACAGTTCTACGAAGCGCACCGCCAGGTCCTCGGGCCGGATGCCTCGGAGCGGGCGTGGATTGCCGCATTCAAGTCTTGGTTTGCCAGCGACCACGATCAGTACCGCCGCACCCTGCAAGTGGAAGCGAACCAGATCGCTGGCGCTATCGTCGCTTTCCATCGAGACATGGAGACCTTCCACCGCAAGGTGCAGCAGTTCAGCCGGGAACTGCAACAGAGCCTGGACGACAGCCTGTCCTTCGAGAGCATTTCCCGGGTCACGGTGGAAATCGTTTCGGTGATCCGCCAGTTGGAATACTGGCAGGCCATCGACGGCATGGCCGAAGCGCATCGCGTCTGGCTGGGACAGGCAGGCAACGAACTGCCACCGCCGGAGTTCGCCGCCACCTTGCGCAACCTGCTGTCGCATTGGGAAGTGCGGGAAGGTATCCGCGCGGAATTGTCCAACCTCATCCGCATCCAGGGCGAGGTGGTGGAGAACGGCCAGACCCGGGTGTTCCGCAAGGCCGCCGATCTGGAGCGGGTGTCTTCCAACGGCCTGTCCTATCTGATCCTGTGCGTGATCTTCATCGCCTTCATCAACCGCATCCGCCGCCATGCCCAGGTGCAGGTGGTGTGGGCGCTGGACGAGTTGAAGGATCTGGACATCGGCAACATCGAAGCCTTGCTGGACATTCTGCGCCGCAACGCCATCACCCTGGTGTCGGCCTTTCCGGACCCGGATGTGGACGTGCTGCGCCTGTTCCCGCATCGCTTCAGCATCGAGGAGGGACGCCGCCTGGTGGAAGTGCGGGTGATGGAGGAGATCGAACATGTTTGAACAGGCCATGACCCTGCTGCTTTCCGGCCAGTTCGTCTGCGCCATCAGCCAGCCGGATGCCTACCGCTTTCTCCAAGAGGAAGCCAACCGAAAGGAGGTGGAAATTTTCCTCGCCCGGCTGGGTCGTCGCCTCGCCAGCACCAAGCATGGCGGCGCCTGGTATGTGGTCTTCGCCCGTCTGGACGCGGAGCAGCGCAAGGGTATCCGCGAGGAATACGCCGAGATCAAACACAACCTGCGGTTGGTGGTGGGCTTCTTTGTGCATGTCATGCAGGCTTTGCGGCGCGAGGAGTTTCTCGCACCCGGCAGCGTTATCGAAACGCACCGCCTCAGCGCCGCCATCGACGAGAACCCCAGCCTGCGCAACGAACTCCAGACCCTGGCCAACCTGGGCAAGGCCAGCAGCGACGGCACCCTGCGCAATGCCCTCGAGCGCCTGTTGAAAAAACTGCGGGACGAGGGCTACCTGGTGCTGGCCAACCCGGAGCGGGAAATCTACGAAGTCACCGGCAAGGTGGAATACCTGCAAGAGGTGGTGGATTTCCTCATGGTGCATGAGTCGGTACAGGAAGACGTCGAGGAGACGCCGGAAACCGGCAGCCTGTTATGAGCACCGCCGGCGATCTGGTCATCAAATACCTGGAAGTGCTGCACCGTCAGCGCGCGGTGCTGGCCGAGGCCTACCATCGGGGCAGCGTCGGCAAGTCGGACGACAACGCCCGTGCCATCTATGAACTGCAACAGAACCGCGCCCTGGTGCCCTTCACCCAGGACAGCTACCGCCTCGCCTCGTCCCTGGCCCGCCACCTGGACGAGGTGTTGCAGAAGGAGAGGATGTACGCCGCCGTCGGCGCCAATATCGCCGAGTTGGCGGCGCGCCTGCCTTATCTCATCGACGAAACCGAGAAGGCGCATCTGGAGGGCCGTCAGGACGACGCGGACAGCTATGCGGACAACTTCAATTCCGCCGTATTCGACCTGGCGGACAGCATCTCCAACGCCCTGCAATACCTGCGCATGCTGGCGGACAACCGTTTCGCCAACGTCAGCACCCTGGCGGAGAAGCAGCGCCAGAACGAGTACTACATCGGCCGCGCGGAACGCATCAGCGAAGCCCTGCGCCACTTGCAGATGGAGGATCTGGCGGAGTCTCTGGAAGATCGGCCCGGCTGCGAGTCTCTGGCCGTGGCGTTCCGTTTCCAGTTGGCGGGGCGGTTGCCGGAGTGGCGCGCCTCCCTGCTGGACATCACCGACATCCTCAAGTCCTACCTCTACCGCTTGCGCCAGGTGGAGCCTGCGGCACGGCGATTGCGCGCCTTCGCCCAGTTCCTGAAACGCAACCCGGACTATGTGGCGCCGGATGTGGACGAGATGGCCGAGCCACCCGCCTGGGCGCTGCGCGCCAAGCCGCTAAAGATGAAGGCCAGGCCGGACTTGTCGGATTCCGCCACCAGCGAAGCCCTCGCAGACCTCGCCCGTTCCCTGCCCGCCGCCAAGGTGCTCGTGAAGCGGGAGGCGAAGCTGGGTGTTCTGGCCGAAGACGGCGCCGCGCCGTCCGCCAGCGTCGCCATCACCCCCAAACCCTACCAACTGGCCTTCGCCCGCTTCCTGGTCGCCGTCGCCGCCACGGACACCCCCGTCTCCGCCATGGACTGGAAATCCGCCGAAGCAGGATTCGACGACCTGCCCGGCGATATTTGGTTGCACTGCGTGCTGTACGAGGCCGCGATGGAGCGGCGCCGGCTCGACCGTTTCCAGTTCGAGCGCGTCGAGGCCACGCCCGATCATCCCCTGTCCGGCAACATCGTGGTGTGGGACGTACTTGCTCGGCGGGCGGAGTAGGGATATGGATAAACAACTGGTCAAGGTACTGCTGCGCGTCGTGCAGTCCCCGGAGGAACGCTTCACCGGCTCGAAAACCCTGCGCGGCTTTCTCGACGACTACCGTATTGGCTGGACCAAGGGCGCTACCTGCTGCTTTGACGCGACGGCCAAGGCCCGCATCCGAGAGTTGCTGCAAGCCCAAGGCATCGCCCCGGAAACGCCGCCGGATGCCTGGGAAGGACTAACGCGGGCGGAAAGTTTGGCCCTCGGTCGCGATGAGAAATGGGCCGGCGGACCGGCGCGGCGAGATCGCCTGGCTATGAAGACTCTACCTGGCCTGCCTCTGCTGGTCGGTCACGAGTCACTCCTCCTGCCACCGCGATGCCACCTGGAAGCCGACGCCCTTGAAATCGGTGGCAGCGTCGAGCACAACACAGTATTGCTGGTGGAAAACTGGGAGTGCTTCGACCGCATCCACGAAGTGCGCCTCGACTTTTCCGCCGCCGGCCCGAACCCTTTGGTGCTCTGGCGTGGCGGCAGTAGCGAAGCCCGCGCCGACGCCTCGCAGAACTTCCTGAAAACCCTGAACCAGCCGGTGTGGGCCTTCGTCGATTACGACCCGGCAGGCCTGGTCATCGCTGCGACCCTACCCTGCTTACAAGGCATCATCGCCCCGGAAGCCACTGTCCTCGCAGAATTGCTGGAAAAGCACGGCCTGGAAGACCGCTACCGCACTCAACTGCCCGCCGCCGCTTCCTCCTTGGATCAAGCCGGCCATCCAGCAGTGTCCTTCCTGTGGCCCCTGTTGAGGCAGGCCGGCAGGGCGCTGCCACAGGAGATATTTATCGGTTTGGGGAGAGTGTCAGCAAGCAGGAAGTAGTCGAGTCGATATCCGAAAAAATGAAAACCCCCGCCGGCCAGAGGCCAAGCGGGGTGCGGTTACAACTCAGAAAATGTCTTCCAGCGCCGCGAAGACAGCCTTGGGAACATCCTCAGCCTGATTGGCAACGCCATAGCGCGCGAATCCACCTGCCGTAGCCATACAACGCGCAGCATCGGGGTTGATGCCCAGGAAAACCACCCTGGTCTCGATCCCGTGCTCGACGGCCGTCTTCTGGATGCTGGCGACCAGCGAAATCTGGCCAACATCCCCATCGGTCAACACCAGGATCACCTTGCGCTTTTCAGGGCGTTTGGCGATTTCGCCGATGGCCGTGAAGCAGGCCGAGCAGAAGTCCGTGCCGCCCGAAGCGCGATAGTGGCCAAGACAAGCCCGTGTACCCCTCCAAGGTGCGGAGAAGGGCTTGTATGCCGTCATCGAATCAGAAAACCCCTCCACCGCGAAAGACACGCCGCGACCGTCGAAACGGGCAAGTGCATCGCCCAGTGCTGAGACGACATCCAATGCGACCGCTTCCGTCGTGTCGTCGCTGGAGCCAATCGTGCTGCTCATGCTGCTGGATTTGTCCACCAGCACGAAGACCGCCGTATCCAACCCCGGCGCTTCCTCGCCTTCCCGTTCGAACACTTCCAGATCCAGCAACTTCGTCCTGGAAACACGCCGGGAATCCAGGCGCCCGCCACCGCGTACCGAGAAATCCTCCTCATCCACGCGGGACTGGAGCATGTCTTCCAGCTTGCGGGAAAGCGTTCTGGAAATGCCGGCCGAGCGCGCGGATGGCCGCCAGCCCTGGACAGGTTCGGCCACGATGGAACGTTGCATCTCCTCCAAGTCCTGGCCGGCGCCGATGCTATTGCCCATTGCTTCCTGGGTTATCTCTTCCAGACCACTGGGGCCGCACTCCTTTGCACTGGCGGTGAGCGCCTGTGTAGCGGATTTGCGCTGTTTCTGGCTTTGCCGTTGAGAAGTCCCCGCTGCCTGCTTGCCCTCAGACCCTGATCCGCCTTCGCCGGCATTCCCCTCACCGGCTTGGCCAGCCTCCGGTTCACTAGACTGCGCAGGCTGCGGCTTCAGGTTGGCCGCCGGGTTGGCCACGGGGTTTGCAACATCTCCAAGCAGCCTGAGGATGGCTTTGGTGGCATCGACCGCTTCTGCCGTTGAACTACCACGGCTGCCAAGCCTTGCGATATTCAGGATGTCGTCTCGCAACGACACACCGAATAGCTTGAACGCCATCGCCCGAGCCGGTATCGGATCGAGTGGCTGGGCAAGTTCTTCCGCCCGCAGGCAGTTGAGCAACAGGCCCGTGACGACGCCTGCCGGGTGAGGCTTGGTGGGAAGATCAAAGAAGCCTTCCGGCTTCAGAGCCTCCACGGTCTCATTGAGTATCCGTTTGATGCCTGGATACACCCTGCACGCCAGCCGTTCGATCCGGATGTCCTCGATTATGTTGAGGATGCTCTTGCCCAAGGGTGAAGCGTCTCGAACAAAGGCACTCCAGGCTGTCATATCCGTATGCCGGATGTGGCCCACACCCTCATGCGCGATGAAGCCGCGCATGAGGATGGCGGTACGCGCATCGCCATTCCCGATCAGGCTGGTTGGGATGAAGATGCGGGTGCCATCGGTGGAAGCGGTGTCGGCCGACGCATCGAACACCACCTCCACCCCCATGCTGGCAGCCACGATCTTGGCGACCGTGCCCATGTGTGACAACGACATGATGACTCTCCTTTCGATGTGCGCCCCCACGGGCGCGGTTGATTTCGAAAGGGAGTAGGGAAACCAGCAGGCGATAAAAAAGGCTCAGTTCGCGTTAAGTGAGGATGCCCTCAGATACGGACGGCTGAAGCCAGCAGGGACGCGGGGTT